>CAYRAX010000020.1:0-22364 GCA_964422285.1 uncultured Chthonomonas sp. | reverse complement strand
GCTTGATTAATATCTGCAATCAAGTCCGCAACACTTTCCAACCCGACCGAAAGCCGGATAAAGTCTGGGGTTACCCCCGTTGCCAATTGCTCGTCTGGACTCAATTGCTGGTGGGTTGTGCTCGCCGGGTGAATCACCAACGACTTTGCGTCCCCGATATTTGCCAGCAAAGAGAAGATCTTCAGCCGATCAATGAACTTGATCGCTGCATCATACCCGCCGACAACGCCAAAACCCAATATCCCGCCAAATAAATTTCTTTGGTGATACTGTTTTGCTCGGGCGTGATCCTTGTGTGACTCCAATCCGGGGTAGTTGACCCAGCTCACCTTGCTGTGCGACGCGAGGAATTTTGCGACTTCCAAGGCGTTTTGGCTGTGCCGCTCCATACGAAGATGCAGCGTTTCTACACCCTGCAAAAGCAAAAACGCGTTGAATGGCGAGATCGATTGGCCCTGATCGCGAAGTCCCTGGATGCGCGCTTTGATCGCAAAAGCAACGTTTCCTAGACCAGGAAAATTGCCAAATACTTCCCAGAGTTTCAGTCCGTGATAACTTGGATCGGGTTCCGTAAAGTTCGGAAACCGACCGGATCCCCAGTCAAAATTGCCGCCATCTACCACGATTCCGCCGATTGACGTGCCATGGCCGCCGATGAATTTGGTCAGCGAGTGCATGACGATATTTGCGCCGTGATCGATCGGGTTGATCAGGTAAGGCGTCGGCGCCGTGTTGTCCACCATGAGGGGGATGCCATGTTTATTCCCGATGGCAGCGACTTCCGCGATAGGAAAGGTGTCTAGCTTTGGGTTCCCGACCGTTTCCCCAAAGAAAAGCTTGGTCTTGTCGGTAATCGCCTTTTCAAACTCGCTGGGATCGTTGCTGTCCACAAATTTGACGTTGATGCCCATCTTTGGCAGCGTGTAGTGCAGCAAATTGTAGGTTCCGCCGTATAGGCTCGAACCAGAAACGACTTCGCCGCCCGCTTCCACGATGTTCGTGATGGCGAGCGTCGCGGCTGCCTGGCCGCTGGAAGTTGCTACGGCCGCCGAACCTTTCTCTAGCGCAGCGATACGCTTTTCCAGCACATCCGTGGTCGGATTCATCAACCGCGTGTAGATATTGCCGAACTCTTGCAGGCCAAAAAGCCGGGCCGCGTGCGAGGTGTCGTCAAAGACATAGCTCGTCGTTTGATAAATCGGAACGGCGCGAGACTTGGTTGTCGGGTCTACATCTTGGCCGCCGTGCAGGGCAATGGTCTCAAATTGGGGAGTTTCTGATTTGACGCTAGTACTCATGGGGCATATTCCTTGCTTGCGAGCACGCAAGCTTCGGCAATAATTATCTCATGCCCAGGTACAAATGCGCTTCAAAAGCTTAATAAATTTAGGCGGAGTAACAGAAAACAGAATGAAATAGTGGCAAACATGCCGACATTGCCTAACTTTATTAAGCTTGGCTGTCAGTTGTTGCGAGAGTAATAGTGTTGTGGTACTCGGGGGAGCGAATCGCTGAGCGCGCCCGCCACCACGATGGTTTCGGCCATCGCCGCGCGACAGGACTCGCATTGAGCCAAATGAGCGGCAATTTCGCCCATTTCGTGCTCTTCGAGTTCTTCACAAACGTACAGGTACAGCAAATCGCGCACGTCGTCACAAGTGACGGCGTGGCCAGGTGCTGACTCTGACTCAGAATTCATCCTATTTGACTCTCTTTCAATATACGGGGCTGCGAAGAAGCCGCCCACAATGCGTTTATTTCGGAACATCCGCGTGTCTCCAAGTGTATGGACTGCCGAACACGTTAGAAAAGTTCACCTTCCGAAGCTATATTGTACTCAACACGTTCGAATCGTGACATGTTTCACACGAATCTAGCAGTAATAGGGACATTTGTCCCATACCCTGTCAATAGCGACGGATTCTTGACCGGCAAAAGTACCAGTGTTTTCAAAATACTGGGAACAATGTCACACAATTTCCCAAAAGTCGCAATATCATAACGGACGACTCAGAGCAATTCGTCTCGCGCGGAAGGCTCTGGGATTCGAGGAAAAGCACGACTGGCACAAGCCAGCGGAGCGATTCCCGAAATCAAGGGGAGTGTGAATATCAGTGAGCAGCCTACCGGATACGGCATGCATAACAAACTGGGCTCGACAAACGAGCCAAGGCGATTACTCTAATGCTGAGCAATTGGTCTCGTTTCTGCGGTCATTGTTGACCCGACGATTTGTCCAGCTCGGCCTACACGCTGACGAGTCTGAAGAACTCGCGCAAGAGTGCCTGATCGACGTCATTCAAAACCTCGCTAAGTTCGATTCTGAGCGAAGCTCGTTGCCCACCTGGGTCAATGGATTTGCCCGAACATCGATTCGAAGCTGGCGCCGCCGCGAATACGGCCGACGGTCGAACGAGATCAACTACGAAACATCCCACGAAACTGCCGTCGTGGATGATCGGCTTGATGCAATCGACAATTCGGTCAGTTCGAGCCTTCAAAAGCTGCACATCGTGGACCAGGAGCTGCTACACATGCGGTTTAACTTGGGCCTAAGCTTCGAAGAAATCAGCGAGCGAACCGACATGACCAGCGCAAACGCCCGAAAGCGGCTCTCGAGGGCCGTAGAGCGATTGCGACGTGACCCCGACCTGCGGGTTGCGCTGGGATTGGCCGTTAACTAAACTTAAGCACGACGCATACCCCGTTTTTAGGTTCAACACCCATTTGAAAGGAGGGATTAACCTGTTGAGCCGGCGGTGCGGTTTCGTCGAGTTACACCTGGGGGGCTTCCTTTCCGCCTCTCCGAGGAGGCCCCTGTGTCGTCATTCCCCCAGATTTCATAAAAAAATTTCCCGCAAGATCAGTGGGTTGACCTTGCGGGTGTTCATCCTGAACGGCAACGAGGGTTAGTCGATGCCGGGCGGGATATTGTTCCTAGTTTTGCTTAAAGTACTTCATCAGCTTGCTACCCGTACCCAGTTTGTACATGGTGTCAAGCGACTTGCCGTCCTTCGAAAACTCAAGATTCCAAACCTTTTTCTCGTTCGGATAGGTCACAGGCTTCTTCGTTTTCGCATCCAAATACGGGTGGAGCACGATCTTGGCGTCCGTGGATTCGCAGGTTCCCTCGATGATGTTCATTTTGTCCGCCGGGCCAAACGACCAAGTATAGGTTCCATCGGCTCGCACTTCAAGGTAGCTGACGATCGGCGCGCCTTTGCCACGCTTTTTGATGTCTGCGTTGATCATGTCGAATTTGGGGTCATGCCATTCGTATTTGCCGACGTATTTGGTGTGGTTGCCGCTTGGCTCAACCCGGACTGCCGGGGGGCCCTCGACGGCGCGTTCGCGCTTGTTTCCAGGTTGCATGACCGCGTCCTTCTGAACGACGTCTGCGACATTTTTGCTAGTTGCCTCATCTTGCCCTTCAACAGCGGGCTTTGATGTAACGTCCTTGGAGGGCGTGGCCTCTTTGTTCGTAGATGGGTCCGTGGAAGGCGGAGCCGCGGTTGGCGGCTTTGCGGTTGCGTCGGGCGCAGGTGCCGGGTCGCCAGCCTTGGCGGGAGCCGCGTTCGAACCCGAATTGGCGGCAGGCTCTGGCATGCCACCATTCTTGTTCGGATCAGATGTGCCGCACCCAGCGGCGATCAATGCAGCGATAACTAACGAGCCAAAAATAGTGTTGCGGTTCAATTTCTTCTCACTCCTCACAAAAAAAGCGCTCAGCGCGGTTACGTTCATTTTAACCGCGCCGACCGCTGAATAGTTTCCGCTACCGTACCAATGCTGGGTCAAATCACCAACGATTTTCGACGGTATAGGTAACTTTCTGGACTTCGTTAGGTTTTAGCTTCACCAAAAATTGGATGGTCTCCGCGCTTGTACGCTCGTAAGGATGCGAGGATGCAGTGACTTTCCAATCACCCCAATATCGTTCGATAACCGTAACAGATTCAGAGGTTTCCTTCCGATTTCTGAGTTCAATCTCGAACGATTCTCGTGCGCCGATTGTGGATGTGCCTCGACGGATGTATTCAAACGCCGTGCGCTTACGCTCGCCAATGACGTCAAATGCGCGGCCGACGAACAGGCTGATTTTCTCGTCCTTGGGAGTGTGCTCGATGCGGTCTTCTCCCAAAAGTTGCAGTGATCCCGAACCATCGCGCTGAAACACCTTGAAATTGCCCATCGGCAGCGGCATTCCCATGTTGTTGGCCTTGGTGTTCGTGAGTTCAATGCGAACTTGAGGTTTCATCGCGCCGGTTCCAATTTCACCCTCGCTCGCGCGGTAGCCGTAATATCCACGCATCGCATCCAAAATCAGGCGTTTTTCGACCTTAACTCCATACGCGTCAAGCAACGAAAGCTGCTTTTGTTCGTTTTGCCGTACGGTCGCTGGGTGCTGCAACGTGTAGAGGTGGTAGTCGGCAAATTGCTCTTCGCGAAAACCGCGTCCTCCAGCTCCGGCGGAATCCATCATCGCGGATTTCGCGAGTTCCGGCCGCGCAGCAGCGCGCTCGACATCGCCCGCCAGCAACTTGAGCTTGGCATTGGAAAATGTTGCGCCAGAGTTGTTGTTCATTGTGACCCAGCCCTTAAGGTCACCAGCCACGCCGGCTTGATCCAGGCTCAGGACGTAGTCCGCGTTCCAGGTCATTCCCTGGGTCAAGTAGCTAAGTTCAATATTGTTTGGTCCGGCCGCTTCGCTGTCCAGCATCCACAGAAGTGTCGGTTTGCTGATAAGTCCTTCGGGAATGGACGAAACCTCAATGTCTCCTTGAGGGTTTAACAAATAGCGCCCATCGTCAGTTTTGATGACCAATCCGCCGCCATTGCCGGGCGAACTGATCAATATGCCAGAAACGGATTCGCGCACGCCATTCGGCAATACGCGATTGAAAATGATCCGCGTACCAACTGCTTTATTCAGGATGGCGTTGGGGCTAATCAAGTCGTACTGATAGTTCTGCTCCAAAACCGAAAATGATCCTGGCTTGGAAAGACTGCGAATGCCGACGCTGGTGGATTCGATCATTTGGGCTACATCCTCGATGGCGACCGATTGGACGCCAGCCTTCAAATTGATCGTGCGGGATTCTTTGACGAGTGCAAATCCTTGGTTGTAAACAGTAAGTTCAACAGATTGTGCGCCTGCCGAGGCTAATGCGGCGGCGGTGATTATGCTTGTCATGTTCATGTTGTTGTCAACCTCTTCAAGCTATTTTGACGCAATGAACCCAGCAGTCGTAACGGGCATTTCGTGACCGGTAATAATAACAGTTCTTTCAAATTGCAGGACTTTTGGTCTTGGTTGGCACAAAGCCTGTTGTATAATGCTCCTGTCTATTCTGTTAAGCCCTTCGTGGGAAAGAGAGTCTAAAAGATGAAAAAAGTAATCGTAGCATTCGCTGCTGCTGCGCTGGTCGGTTCAGCTCAAGCAGTTCTAGTCGATAGTTTCAACGCAGCTGGTGGTAACTCCATTCTTGCTGGAACTTATGTTGGTTCCAACAACGGCGGTGGCATCATTGGTGGCAACCGAGACTATGAAATGATCGTCGTCGCTAACCCACTGGGTCAGTTTTTTGATGTCAGCTTCGGTGGCGGCTTGGAAGTTACTTCCAATGGCTTCTTGACCGATGGCGACTTGGTTCTCCAATACGACGGTGGTCCAGATGCCGCAGTCGGCGTTGGTGGCAACATCAATAACCTCGGTACCGGTGCCCTCGCTGGCGCATTCGGTGGCGACCGAGTTCGAATTTGGTTCCTCGGCAACGACCTTCCGGTCAACGTCCAATGCCAAACCCGCCTGGGTGGCGCAGTCACCGCTATCGGTGGCGCAGTCCGCGGCCCGCTCGCTGGCCCCGGCTTCTTGGATGTTATGATGAATCCGGCTGCTATGGCTGCTGCTGATTCGTTGACCATCAAGTTCGATGCTCAGCCCAGCGGCGACTACGCCCTCGGCCGAATCGAGACCGTGCCTGAGCCGGCAACCATGAGCGCAATCGCTTTTGGTCTGGTAGCTATGGCTCGCCGTCGCAAGAAAGCCTAAGGCTCGATCCCCAAAATCGCATAGAACGGTTGCGTTATCGCCCAAAGTTGGCGATAACGCAACTTTTTTTGTCAATCTGGACTTTGTTGTCACATTTGCCGCCTCCGTGACCGATAGTCTGTGAGCGCAATGCGCTTCAAGGAATTTATTCTTTGTGAAAGGAGAGCATTCTATGCGAAAAATAACATTAGTAGCTGGAGCAATTGCATTGGTCGCTTCGTCGAATGCAGTGCTTCTCGACAACTTTACGACCGTCGGTGGCAACTCGATTTTGGGCGGCACGTATGTCGGTTCCAACAATGGTGGTGGCATCATTGGTGGCAATCGCGACTACGAGATGATCATGGTTGCCAACCCACTGGGTCAATTCTTCGATGTCTCCTTCGGCGGAGCGCTGGAAGTAACTTCCAACGGCTTCTTGACCGATGGTGACTTGGTCCTCCAATACGACGGCGGCCCAGACGCAGCAGTCGGCGTTGGTGGAAACATCAACAACGTCGGTACTGGTGCCCTGGCTGGCGCTTTCAACGGCGACCGAGTTCGCGTTTGGTTCCTGGGCAACGACCTCCCAGTCACCGTAACTGCAACGACTCGTGCCGGTGGCGTGATCACAGCTGCCAACACGGCCGTTCGCGGTGCGTTGGCTGGTGCTGGCTTCCTGGACATCTTCCTGGGCGGCGCTGCTTTGGCAGGTGCTGACTCGGTATCTGTGAAGTTCGACGCTCAAGCCAGCGGCGACTATGCTTTGTCGAAGATCGAGACCGTGCCGGAACCGGCAACGATGCTCGCTTTGGCAGCTGGCGTTGCTTTGATGGCTCGCCGACGACGCAAGTAAGCTTCAGTTTTCGAAGCATTCCTTCAAAAATTCCCGGCCACGAAAGTGAACCGGGAATTTTTGTTTTTTGACGAGTGATTAGACCGCAGCGACAGCCATTCGAGGTTGCTCAAAAAGAGCTTCGAGCTGTATTGCTTCGGCATCGGTTAGCGGAACCAGCGGCAAACGAACGGATCGGCAATCGAACCCAAACGTGCTCAAAGCGTGCTTCACGGGAACGGGGTTGGGCGCCTTGAAAAGCGCTGCAATCCGCGGCATCAAGGAGTGGTGGATTTTCTGCGCAGTGGCAGGATCAGAAGCAAAGCAATCGATCATTGCCTTGATTTCCTTGCCACAAACATGGCCGGCAACGCTGATGACTCCGCTCGCGCCGACCGCCAAAGCTGGCAGAGTCAGCCCATCGTCGCCGCTGTAAACCGTAAACCCTTCTGGCGCGCGGCTACAAACCTCACTAATCTGCGCGATGCTGCCGCTTGCTTCCTTCACTGCCGCAACATTTCGAATCTCAGCCAGCTTCATCAGCGTGTCCGTTTCGATGTTGATCGCGGTCCGGCCCACAATGTTGTAAATCATCACCGGTAGGGAAGTCGACTGGGCAGCCGCCGTAAAGTGGGCAAGCAATCCCGCTTGACCGGGCTTAGAATAATAAGGTGAGACCAGCATAATGCCGTGTGCGCCGCGCTGTTCACCGAGCCGCGTAAGTTCGATCGTCTCCGCTGTGTCGTAGGTTCCCGCTCCGAAAACGACCGAAGCTCGGTCACCCACTGCTTCGAGCGCGAGCTCCAGCAAGCGAATTTTCTCCGAATGGCTCAACGTGGGCGATTCGCCCGTGGTACCCGCGATCACCAACCCATCGTTCGCCTGCTCATCCACGAGGTGAGCGCAGATTCGCTGGAATTCGTTATCGTTAATGCTGCCCACCGGTGTAAACGGCGTGATGACGGCCGACAGCAGTTTGCCCCAATTCGATCGATTGCCTGATGTGTTCATTGAAAAATCCCCGCTCGCGCAAATACTGAGCTTAAGGACGATTCAAGTGGGCAATAATTTTCTCGGCGACCTCATCGGGCGTGATGCCGAAGCTTTCGACGCAAAATGCATCCGGACTCTTGGTAAGCGGAGACTCGTCGCGTGTGTAGTCGCGGTGATCTCGCTCTGATATTTGACGGGTCAGCTCAGCTAGTTCGACATCCGACCCAGCTTGAACCAATTCTTTGTGTCTGCGTCGAGTGCGTTCTTCCAAACTCGCCGTCAAAAAAACCTTGAGATCAGCGTCAGGAGCAACCACGGTGGTCGTATCTCGTCCTTCCAGCGTAAATCCGCCCTGGGCGATCAGGCGTTGCTGCATCGCAACCATTATCTGTCGAACGCTGGAATGCGTACTCAGCGCACTTGCGAGCTCCGCGATCTCAGGCGTGCGGATCGTCGAAGTAATATCCTCACCGTCAAGCAAAACCCGCTGAGGGTCGCCATCCGCAAACTCGATTTTGGAATTGCCGAACAGCTCGGCCGCCGCAGCACCCTGGTCTCCCTTCAGCCCGGCACGAGTTGCTTTCAAGGCAAGCGCACGGTACATCGCGCCGGTATCGAGGTAGTGCAAATTCAGCCGCTTGGCAAGAATCTTCGCGACCGTGCTTTTGCCCGCGCCGGCGGGCCCATCGATTGCTATCACCAATCCCTTACTCATGGTTCAACTGCTGATAATGTTGCATAAAGTGTGGATAGCTTGTTTGCACGCTCTCGAATCCATCGATGGCGGTTTCGCCGTCCGCCACCATTCCGGCAACCGCAAAAGCCATCGCAATCCGGTGGTCGCCGTGCGCATGGATCGTCGTTCCTTTTAGTGGTGTTGGACCGTTTATGATCATTCCATCAGGTGTTGGCACCACGTTTGCGCCCATGGCGTTCAAGCCATCCGCGACCAATTGAATCCGGTCCGATTCCTTCACCTTTAGTTCGGCGGCATCGCGGATCGTGGTTTGGCCGTCGCACTGCGTGGCCAGTACGGCGAGGACGGGAATTTCATCCACCAACCTGGGCACCAATGCGCCCGAGATTTCGAATGCTTTTGGCCCGTCTCGTTTTGCCACGCATAGATCGCCCACCGGCTCGCCCATTTCGTCGGCAAGATTTTCGATCTTCACGCTGATGCTGGCTGATTCGAAAACATCCAAAATGCCTGTGCGGGTTGGGTTCAATCCGACATGAGAAAGGCGCACTTCAGAGCCGGGCACGATGGCGGCCCCCACCATCCAAAATGCCGCGCTAGAAATATCCGCGGGTACACAAAATTCGAATCCATCCCACGTGGAGCCAGACTCAACACCCACCTTGCTCACCCCATCTCGCAAGAGGGGCACGCCAAGCGCGCTCAGCATGCGCTCGGTGTGATCTCTGCTCGGAGCAGGCTCAGTGACCCAAGTTGTGCCGTCAGCACGCAACCCCGCGAGCAATACACAACTCTTGATTTGGGCACTCGCCACCGGACTTTGATAGTCGATTGCGCGCAGGTTTCCGCCGCGAATCCGCAATGGCGGCGTGTCGCCATCCACCGTCGCGCCCATTTGCCGAAGCGGCTCGGCGATCCTCCGCATCGGTCGACGAGATAAACTTTCGTCGCCGAACATGCACACATCGAGCGGCCTAGCTGCGACGATCCCCGCGAGTAGGCGCATCGTCGTGCCGCTGTTTCCGCAATCCAAATCGACTTTAGGCTGCGCCAATTCGTTCGGCGGATTCAATCTGACGGTACCGCCTGAAATCTCATAGCCCAACCCCATCGCCGCCAAACAATCAAGCGTCGCGCGGCAATCTTCGCCCAAAAGCGGCTGGCGAACGCACGATTCACCCCGCGCCATCGCCGCGAACATGAACGATCGGTGGGTCAGCGATTTATCAGAGGGCGGTCTCAGCTGGCCGCGCAATCCACCGCTACGGCAAAACGTTTGGAGCATTGCGCGTTAGTGTACACGCGCCAATCAATTCTGCGAATCTTTGGCCATTTTCGCCTTTTCAAAAACCCGGCGAATCGCGGCCTGGTCGCCCACCTTTACCGCTTCGCGAAGGTCATCCAGCCGCTCGATCAGCATCGAAAGAGCCGCCACGATTTCGCCCCCGTTGTGCGAGATGATATCAGACCAAAGGTCGGGCGCTGAACCCGCCAATCGGGTCAAATCCGCCCACGAACCACCGGCGATATCAGTGCGTTCCAACGAATTGCCGAGCAGTGCGAGCGTTGACGATAAAATGTTCGGAACATGGCTAAGCATTGCCATGTGACGGTCATGCTCTTCCGGGCTCATGACGGTCGGCTGCGCATCCAGCGCAAATACCATCTTTTGCACGCGCTGTAGCGCCCTGGGGTCCGTGCAACCGTTGGGCGTTAGGATCCAGGGTCGATCCTCGAACATATTGGCGCACGCGTGTTCGGCTCCTTGAAATTGAGTTCCACCCATCGGGTGACCGCCCACAAAAAAGGGCTTGATGGCAGCCGGCACGTCGTGAACAATCGCCGCCTTTACGCTCGCGCAGTCCGTGATCGCTGTGTCTCCGGTGGCGGTTTGGGCTATTTCGTGCAAGATCGTTCCCACCGCGGAGGGCGGCGTCGCGACCACCCAAAGATCGACGTCTTTGAGTTCAGAAATGCTCGTTTCTGCGTGTGAAATCAACTTGCGATTTAGGGCGATATCGAGGTTGCTACGGTCGGTGTCGAGGCCGTGCACCGATTCGGCAAATCCAGACTCAAGCAGGCCCGCGCCGACGGAGCCACCAATAAGGCCGACGCCAATTATGGCGACCTTCATTGGAACCTATCTCCTCGAAATATGGACCTAAAAACACGTACCATGAATTATTTCGGACGCAAGAACCCTCATGGTATGACTGGTTCCAAGCCGCATTCGTTCCCCAATTTCTGGCCCTATGGGCAATTTTTGTGCAAAAAGTCGATGACGCGCTGGGCAAAGTCCATCCCGACGGTTGGGCGTTGTGCATCATCTGCATCCATCATAAGCGTCGTTTCGATGACATTGCTCACGCTTGCGGGAAGGTGCTCTGGCACACGAACACTGGATAGCGTCAACACCGCCGCCGCCCACATTCGTGCAACCGTTTCCAAGTTGTAGCCACCGCCGCCAAGTGCCACGATCGGCACTTCAAGCGATTGAACCGCGGACACGGCGCGCAGCCAATCTTGCGCTTTGCAGCGGATGTGGGCTAGCGGGTCGAGCTCGTGGGGGTCCGCGCCCATCTGCAGAACAATTGCCTCGGGCTGAAAACGGCGCAGAGCGGGCATGATGCCGTTCTCAAAAGCCCAAAACCAGGTGTCGCCCGTGGTTTCGGCCTCCAGGGGAATGTTCACGGTCGTGCAGTCAACACCAGTTTGCGCATAGTGCCCGGTGCCAGGATAAAACCCGGGGCTCATTTGGTGGATGCTGCACGTCATCACCGTCGGATCGTCTAAGAAAATTGCCTCGACGCCGTCGCCATGATGCACGTCGATATCGACATAAGCGACGCGCGAATACTGGTCGCGCAAGATGCTCGCCGCGATGGCAGCGTCGTTGAAAACGCAAAACCCACTGCCAAAACTCCGTTGCGCGTGGTGCAGTCCGCCCGACATGTTGAACGCGATCGGTGCCCCCTCGTTGACCAACTTAGCCGCGTGCGCGCTGCCTGCACAGTAGGACAAGCTCGCCTCGTACATACCTGGAAAAATCGGTGTATCGCCGGTGCCAATGCCGTACTTTTGCGCCATACCTTGGGGAATTCGTTCGCCCGCGCTGGCATCTTGAACGAGCCGCAAATAGTCCGGCGTGTGAACCCGCAAGAGGTCCAACTCGCTCCCCATTCCTGGGTCGATCACCTGAATCTCGGCGGCCGATTCGATGATTTGGCGAGTCAGTTCTAGGCGGATGGGCTTGAGCGGATGGCGCGGGCCAAAGTCGTACTCCATCATGCGCGGATGGTAGCAATAGTTCGGCACCATGGGCATAAAAATATTATGAATCGGCAAGTACACTCTTGCAAATGAACTCCGCCGTCCAGCCAAAAGGCGACCTTCGCACATTCTTGGAAATGATCAAGTTTGAGCACTCAATCTTCGCCTTACCATTCGCGGCGGTAGGAATGACGTGGGGTTCAATCGCAGTCAACGGCGTCGCGTGGCCCGGTTGGTGGCCCTGCCTTTGGATTCTCGTGGCGATGGTCTCCTGCCGAACCGCGGCTATGGCGTTTAATCGCATTCATGACCGGGAAATTGACGCACTAAATCCTAGAACCTCGACCCGCGCCATCCCAGCTGGATTGCTGCAACTCAAGCGCGTTAACTTGTACTTTTTCGCGAGTTGCGCCATTTTCTTTGTGGCGGCGGGAATCCTTAATATGCTGGCGTTGATCTTGGCGCCGGTCGCCTTGGGAACCACGATTTTCTATTCGACCACCAAGCACTTTACGCCTCTTTGCCACTTCGTTTTGGGCCTCAGCTTGGGCATAGCACCTGCCGCGGCGTGGATAGGCGTTACAGGTTCGCTGGGTTCGCCGGTGCTGCCCTTGGTTGGGGCGGTGCTGCTGTGGACCGCCGGTTTCGACATCATCTACAGCTTGCAAGACGAGGAATTCGACCGCGAGCACAAGCTCCGTTCGCTGCCAGAATCCCTCGGAGGGCGGCGCGCGCTAGCGATCAGTCGCCTTTGCCATGGGGGTTCGGTTGCCTTGTTGGTTGTTGCTGGTTTACTGGGGCGCTGTGGGATTTTGTATTTTGTGGGGGTGGCGGCCGCGGCCGCGCTTCTGCTCTTCGAGCAATCGCTGGTTCGCCACGATGATTTGTCGAAGGTGAATTTGGCGTTTTTCACTCTAAACGGTTTCGTCAGTCTCGGGTTCGGCGCGTTCGCCATCGTCGAAGGGGCTTTGCGCGGATGAGCCACCTTTTTCCCCGCGCGAATCGCAAGTTTCCGTCGATTTGGCTCTCTCTGACGCCGCCCGATCACCCTTTCGGCAATTGGCGCGAAGACCTTGTCGGTGCTTGCGCGAGTTCGGGCGCAGTGGTTGATGTCACGCACTCGACCGGACTGTGGGGCGATCTTTTGCCGCGCGATGGCGTCGATCTCATGGTTTGCGTCGGCCGAAATACGATTCATTCGACCTCGGCCTCGCATGCCGCCGATCTGGTTCAAGCGGACCTCGTGCAGGTGCTTTCGTGCCTCGGTGGCCGACGGCCTTTGTTCGTTTTTTGGAATGTCATCGGCCCGCACGAGGACTTCCAAATCGAGGGCGCGATGGCGGGGTTTGAAGAAGCGAGGCAAGATGAAATCTTCCGGCATCTCGGCCTGAACGTCGCTGGCCCGGCCCTTGCCGCGATCGCGCTGTGGCAATTCAATGATGCCTTCGATGCGGTGCTGGTCGCCAATAATCCGCTGGATCGAGCGGCGTTCGAGGATGTTTCCGCGTTGGCAAATCAGCGCGGCGCTGGGGTCGTGGTCAAGGATTCGGTGCAATGGCGTGGCGGCATTAGTTTTGCTGATATGCCGAGCGTGCGCACGCTGCCCAACTCTGTGAACCTGGAAGAACCCGTAGTAGCGCACCACATGTGCAACTCGCCGGTGCTGGTTCCGGTCAGCGAACCGCAAAGCGTTGCCCAATGGCTGGCGCTCAAGTCCGCGCCGATCCCCGAATTCGATGCCGTTATGGGGCCGTTTGCCGATGCTTACCGCAATGCTGCGAATTGGGAAGCCCTCGCGAGCGGACTGGACCCGGCGATGTCGGCGCGGGCCGCGGCGGTGCTGGAGACGGCCGATTGGCTGGACCGTGAATTCGCGTAAAAAAGCGGTAAGTTCGGAATCCGCATGGATCCCGTGATCCAAACTCGTTCGCCGACCACTTGGATCGACTTAGCATCGAACGCGCCGAACAGCTTGAGGTCGCGGTCCAAGTGCACTAGCGGTGAAAATAGTCGCTGCATCGCGCTGGCGATGGTGGGGTTGGCGCGGTGGCCATCGAGCCAAATTTTGGAGTTGGTCAAGGTGACTTTTCGTCCATTTTCGATTGAATATTCGCCCAAAATTTCAAATTGTGCGTCGCGCCCGAGCAGCGACCCGCGCCCTTTGGCGAGAACTTTTCGACCAAAGAACTCAAGCTTGATCTCCTTAATTTCGCGAAATTTGTGCTTGGCGAACGCTTCCATATCCGAAATGGCGAGCACGATGGTTGCATCACCGACGCCACTCTGGCTAAGGCGAACGGATTTCGTGCGCCGCGCCTCGCGCAAGTCGAAACGGCAATCGGGAATTTCAGCCGTCAAACGCTGAACGTGCAGCCCAGCAAGCGAGAAATTCGAAAAATCGAGCTGCAGCTTTTGAATCCAACCTGACTTGGGGCGCCATGGTTCGACGAAAAGCGGCAGCGCGGGAATGTTAAAGTTCTCCGCCAAAACTTGTGCCGATCGAAGCGTGCCGAATGCGCCATTGATCGGCCCATCAATGGTCAATCGCGTTCGCACTCGGGCAGTTGGAGACCGAAATAGTCGTTTGATGTCGTTCGAAGCGCGGCGCTCGAACTGATGAACCGTGTTGCCGCCGATGCCGATCAGCAGTCCGACCCCGGTAAGAAGTCCTAAAATATTCATGATTGGTGACGAACGACCCCCGAAAGTCGTTAAAATAATTGTGAGCGCACGCTTCGTCTGAATGCATGCGCTTTCCGTCTTTATCCGCCTGGGTGAAGCAGCGAGGGATGTCGAAATGAGTGATTTAGCCACGGATGCGGGCCTATCCCCAGAAATATTGAAGAGCTACCGCCTTCTTCGCGATGAATGCGGGCGCGTGGATCTGCCCGACCGGCGCATGATCGAATTGGTTGGCGATGACGCTATTGGCTGGCTTCAGGGTCAAGCGACCAACGATTTGCGTAATTTGCAACCTGGCGCGTACCTGAATTTTTGCCTTTGCAAACCGACCGGCCAAATCGAGGCGGTCTGCAGTTTGTGGGTGCTCGAAGGCCGCACGATCGTGATGAGCGACTCGGCTGGCATCGAAGTCTTGCTTGATCGGCTTCAAAAATTTGTCATTCTCGAACGCGTCACCGCGACTCGGCCGGATGTGCAACTCATTTTCATCCAGGGTCCCATGGCGACGAGCTACCTTGGAGAATTCATCGCATTGCCCCAGTTGAACTGTGGAACCGGCACCGTCGGAGGTGTGGATGTCACCGTTTTGCGTAGCAACAAGACGGGCTCGGGCGGCTGGGTTGTTGTTGTGCCCAACGAAGCAAATGCCGTCGTCAGCCACGTCACGAAAGGACTAGGCTCAATCAGCAGAGAGGCATACCGTATCGCGTGCCTGGAATTTGGAACACCGGCGATGGGGATCGACATCGATTCGAAAGTGCTGCCGCCTGAACTCGGCAAGGCCTTTGAATCCGCGCACGTCAACTACAAAAAGGGCTGCTACATGGGCCAGGAAGTGCTGATGCGCATCTACAGCCGGGGCCACACGAACCGAACTTGGATGGGGCTCTTCACGGCTAGCCCGGTCGCGCCAGGCGACACCATCACGCACTCGCGGCGCGGAGAAGCGGGCGTAATCACGAATTTTGCCGAAAGCCCAGACATGGGCTACATCGCCGCGGGCTTTATTCGTCGCGAAGTTGCCTACAATGGCGAACTCGTGCAAGTTCAAACTGCACAGGGACCTGTGGAAGCCGAAATCCAGCACATGCCGTTGCTTGAGCTGGGCTAGCGCTGATTAGATGTAGGTCACGACGCGCCGGAAAACCTTCTCATTGACCGGCTTTCGCAATTGTGCGAATACAAAATCGGGCCACCCGGTCATAAAGTCGAGGTCATAGTCGGCGGGCGGCGAGAGCAGGATGAGCGGCACACTTTTCGCGGCCGGGTGGCTCATTTTCGCCACTGCGAATTTCTCGTATCCGGCGATCTTGTGGGGTTCGTCTAGCGTGGCCACCAAGTCCACGAAAATCATGTCTGCGTCTTTGCAGGCGTCTAAACCCGGCGCCCAAGCATCAAAGAGGATGACCTCATCTTGACTGTTCGGGAACGCGATTTTTGCCGTTTCTCTCACCGTTTCATCTTTGGTGATAAATACGAACTTCATTGAATCGTGCCTCCTGGAAAATCGCTCCGTTGCGATAAAACTATTCTAAGCAATCCGCTATATCAATTCATAGCCAGTAAAAATACCAGATCGTTCAACAAGATCGCTTTTTATCCTTCCAAAGAAGTAAATATTAGTGAACAATGATGTATTGTTAAGGAAAACAAATACGAGGAGAGCAAGATGAGCGTATGCCTGGACCAAGTTAGCGATGTTTCAGCCAGTCGAACTGGAAATTTCGAATTGTTGCTCCGTGGTGCCACAAAACGGGCTTATGCGCTTGCCATCGAATTGACGAGCAATCGCAGCGATGCCGAGGATTTGCTTCAGGATGCAACCATTAAGGCTTGGAAGGGATTCCATACGTTTGATGGCCAGCGCTCGTTCATCAACTGGTTTTTGCGGATCGTCCAGCACGCTTACCTTGACCGTCGCCGCCGCGCAAACCCCATTCGCAACGCCGAATCGCTTTCCATTCTTTCGAACAGCCCGCAATCCAGCGAGCAGGCCGAAGTTCATATCGTAGATCACAGTTTTGAACCTCACCGAGCCGTGTTGAGCCGAATGACGGAACTTGCCATTCGGGAGTGCCTCGACGAACTTCCAGAGGTCTACCGCCGCACCATTGAATCTTGCGACCTTAATGGGTGCACTTATGCGGAGATCGCGGAGCTCACCAATACAACGGTGGGAACGGTCCGGTCACGCATCCATCGCGGCCGCAAACTTTTGCGTGCCGCGTTGGTTTCGCGTGGGTTTGTGTCTTTGATGGGCCAGGTCTAAAGGGCCGGAACTTCGCACCCGAAAACAATACTGGATGCGTATTCAAACTTCATCTCCCCAAAGCCCCATTGCCGATGACGCAACCAAGATTCGGGAAAAGCTGCAAGCAGAGTTGCTCCGCCGAAGCGTCAACCAACAGCAAACCGAGGCAAAACAGGTTCAAACTAAGCAACAAGGGTTGGGCCAAATCCTCGATATTCGCGTCTGAGCGCGCCAGTTCGGGTAAAATTTGCCTTCGTGTCCAAGAAGCGTATTCCCGAACCAAAATGGTGGAAAAACACCTATTTTTGGATTGCATTGATCCTGTTGGGTCTTGCCGTATTTGGTCTTTTGCGCGGCGAAGATGCGATCCGCGATCCAGGGCAAAAGGATGAATCGGGCCTCGTGCTCATTTACCTTCTCGGCGCGGTCATCATGGCGATCAACGGCGTGCTCAGCCATCGCCAGACGGTTCATCAGTACGAAATCGAGCAAGAGGGTGATGCCATGCAGGCGGTCACCGCTTCAACAGAAGGTTAATTCATGGTTCATTGTTCGTGTGGCAAAGTGATCGAGAAAATCCCGAATTGGATGCAAAGCGTCAAAGTTGAATACGTTTGCAACAATTGCCCGAATCGGCAGGTGAAGCCGATTGCCCAATTGGCAGCCCAACAAGCCGCCGCCGCCGCCGAAGCCGCTCAGGCCGCAAGCCGAATGGCCGAGAGCGAAGAAGAGATCGACGACTTAGAAGAAGAACTCGACGCCTGATTGTTTCGGGGCTTGATCGACATCAGCGTGATGGCTCGCGGAGTTTGGTGCACACCCAGCTCCATCAGGCATTTATTCTGGAGTTCGCGAGAATCGACCTCGTCAGCATCCAAAACCGCCACACAGGCACGCAAATTGCCATCACTCCACCATACGGATGCGTCAACGACATTTTCGATGTCGCGCAAGCAAGACTCAGTCAACTTAGGATCAATTCCGCGAGGCATAGTGTGCGTCATAGCACTTCTAGTTATTGGCGGAAAAAGTTGAAGTCTTAACGTAGAATTGCTTGATATTGTTCGGCGCTATCGATGTCGCAGCCAACACCGGCAAATGGAGTCACCACCGCCTTCACCGGACCGCCCAAAGCGGACCCAATTGCACGCTCCAATCCTCTAATCGTCACCGACTTGGGCACAAGCTTTCCGACCAAGAGCGTCAATAATGTAGCGGGCCCCAGCATTTTGCCTAGCTTGAGTACGCTCTTTCGGTTGGCGTAGGCTTCTTCCATCCTCGGCAGTTGCTGGCGGATGAGCTTCGTATTCAGTAGCGCGATGTTGCCGCCCGTGAACGTGCCTTCTCGCAGTTTGTACGTGGTTCGTGGCATATCTGGAAATTGCCGGTCCGCTTCCTCCATGGGGATGATGGGGTAGGTAAGAAGCGCGTCGGGGTCAGCGTGCTCCAAAAAATGGTCCACGGCCTGACGCGTCAGGAACGGTAGATCGCTAGTGACCAGCAAGAATGCTTCGCTTTGAACCTGTTCTAGGCCGTTGCCCAGTGACTGCACAAATCGGTCGCCCGCTGGCGCGTGTCGCGTATCGTGCACTTCGACTTCGCCCACCACGATCGGCTGCCCCAAATGGCGCACCGCCTCCAGAACGATATCGACCATACGTTTGCCTTGGTACGGCAATTCGGCGCGGCATTTTAGCCCCGTCAGCGCCTCCATTTCTGGGGACGTGTTGCCACCAGCTAAAACGACGATATCCACAAACTCTCCTGTCTGCTCAACGTACGGGTCACCCAGGTCGCGACGCCTGCACCGAATTGTTCGGCTGCATTTTGCGCCTCCTGGTGATTGCCAAAGTACCCGAAAACCGCGCTGCCCGAACCCGAAAGGCCCGCACATGTCGCCCCGAGTTGGTGCATTTGGTTGATGAGATTCAAACTCGCGGGAGCGGCGACGCGCTCAAAGTCATTGTAAGTGGTTCGGTCGTCGGCTGGCCAATCGGCAAACGGTCGGTCGATCTGGTCGAGAGCGCGGTATGCGCCAGCGGTTCCTGATCCAGAAGCAGGCCGCGCGATCAGGACAACCTGGGCGGGCGCATCAGGCAGTGGCGTTAGCTTTTCGCCGTATGCTTCGGCTCTCGCGCGTCCACCGCAAAGGAAAAACGGAACGTCCGCTCCAACCGTGGCCGCGATCATTTCGACGTGGTCCATGGGTACACCGGGGCAAATTTGTACGAGCGCGCGCAGAAGTCCGGCCGCGTCGCTGCTTCCGCCTCCCAAGCCGCTTTCCGCCGGAATTCGCTTGGTAAGGTGGATGGCAAGCGCCGGAACCGAGGCGATCTCGCCAAACAATCGCAATGCCTTCGAAAGAGTGTTATCCGCCGGTAGGTCTGCCCAATCGCATGAAATGCTGGTGGCAGTGGCAGGTTCAATTTCGAGTTCGTCGCAAAGGTCGATTGCCTGAAAAATCGTTCGTAGTGGGTGATACCCAGTTGAATCGGGGGGCCCGACCGCCAAAAAGGTGTTGATTTTCGCGGGGCACTTGACCCTGATCACGATGATTCGATGTCCCCAATTTTCTGCTCAATTTCGGCGGCGAATGATCCCGGGGTTGGCGGCGGAGCATTTTCGACCGGCGCGACTCGAAACGGGTTCATGTCGAGTTCGTCCAGCGCCTTGTCAATGGATTCCAATTGCGCCTTCGCTTCGCCGAGTGAGTCCAAAAGCTCCTTGTTATCGACGTTCGGCGTGTTGTGCGCGATGCGATAGGATAGCAATTTGAGCCGCAGAGTATCCAGCGTCGTCACGAAAACGGTGGCTTGTGCTTCGGTGATCTGCACGCCGCGCAGCACGCCCGAATAGTTTTGCTTGTATTCCGCGACGTTGCGGTCGGCGATTTGATAGAGCGATTTTGCGGCCGTGTTCTCGGCGATTGAGCCCGTCGGTAATGTGCCTTGAAAAATCTTGTGCAACAGCGGCCCCTCGCTGTTGGCGAGTTCAGCCATCAGCATATCGGCCCTGCGCAGAGCTGCGTACAAGCTTGTCGAGACCTTTTCGATCGTTACTGGCATCTCCTCCAGCGCGACGTGGTTGCCCTTTTTGAGCTTAGCGTTTGCGCTATTGAGGAGCTTCAGCCGTTCCTTGCAAGATTCCCAAAGCTGCTTCAGATGCAGAAATGAAAATTGCCTCTGGCGCGCAATCAAAAATGCCTCGCGCAAGTAGATCGCAACAATCACGGCTACCGCGAGTGCGCATATACCCAGCACGTTCGTTTGCGGAAACACGGGTTGGCCGAAAACATCCAAATCGCGGGTTTTCCAAGCGATAAAGATGGGAATTAGCGAGTAGCCAACGAATCGAGCGACGCGTGACGGTTTGAGCAGTTCTTCACGAAATAGCTGCTTATCGCGTTGTTTGATGTCATCCACGTCGAATTGCCTCGCCTAAGCCATGGGGATGCGCGACTGGGCATCCGGCAACGCCTGCTCCGCACAATAAGCGATCTGCAATAGTCGCTCGTCCGACATCGTTGGCGTCATCAACTGCAAGCCTACCGGCAAACCGTCGCTGTAGCCGCAGTTGATGCTGATCGCCGGGAATCCGCCCATATTCGCTGGAATCGTGCAGTAGTCCAGCAGCTTCAGGGCCATGGGGTCGTTTGTGAGTTCGCCAATTTTGAACGCTACAACCGGTGAAGACGGCGAAACAATCGCATCGAAATCCTTGAAAGCAGTCTCAAATTCAGCCGACATCATCGCGCGAACTTGTTGCGCACGCAAGTAATAAGCGTCGTAATAGCCCGCCGAAAGCGCGTAGGTGCCGACCATGATTCTCGCCTTGACTTCGGGGCCGAACAACTTGCCGCGCGTAGCAGCCACATTGCCGACGTGGCCTTCACCCTCGATTCGAGGACCATAGCGAACACCATCGAAGCGCGCAAGGTTACTGCTCGCCTCGGAGGGCGCGATGATGTAGTAAGTCGTGACGCCATACGCAATGCTCGGGATCGATATTTCGCTAACTTCCGCGCCTTCCTTGCGCAACTGGTCGATCGCCAATTGCACTTGCTCCAAAACGCCCGGCTGCGCGTCGGAAGAAAGCATCTCTTTTGGAATCGCCAGCTTCAGGCCTTTCAGCGAACCAGACTTGAGTTCCTTGGTCGAAATCGGCGGCTCGGGCAGGGAAGTGCTATCGCGCGGGTCGTGGCCAGAAATCGCCTCGGCGACCAACGCAGCGTCTTCCACGGTCCGGGTGAGCGGACCGATTTGGTCCAAGCTGGAGCCAAACGCAACGAGTCCGTACCGGGAAACGCGGCCGTAGGTTGGCTTGTAGCCGACGATACCGCAGAGCGAGGCAGGCATGCGAATCGACCCGCCCGTATCAGAGCCGAGCGCTACCGGAACAAAACCTGCCGAAACCGCCGCCGCCGATCCACCAGAGGAACCGCCCGGCGCGCGCTGTAGGTCCCAGGGATTACGAGTGGGCCCAAATGCCGAGTTTTCGCAACTTGTACCCATCGCGAATTCGTCAAGGTTCGCTTTGCCAACGTTAATCGCGCCCAAAGCCTTCAGCTTTTCGACCACCGTTGCGTCAAACGGCGGGATGTAATTTTCCAAAATCTTTGATGCGCAAGTTGTGCGCAAACCTTGGGTGCTGATGTTGTCTTTGTAGGCAACTGGTACGCCGGTGAGCGGTCCGCCCGCGTTGGCGTCCAAGAGTTTCTGTGCACGTTCAATATCGTCAGTCCACGAATCTTGGTTTATGGTCAAGAACGCCGAAACTTGGGGATCAAATTGGGCGATGCGGTCATGGTGAGCCTGGGCAACCTCTTGAACCGAAAGCTCGCGCGAACGCAGCTTCTGCGAAATCGCAGCGATCGAAAGCGACGTGATCAACCCGAATTAGTCCTCGATGATGGTGGGAACCACAAAAAGTCCCGCGCGGACCTTCGGCGCATTGCTAAACGCTAGCTCGCGTTGCAAGCCCTCGTGCGGCAGGTCATCGGCCCAAACATTTTGCAGCGCGACGGCGTGGGGCTTTGGCGCGATCGACGAGACATCCAGGTGGGCGATGTCCATAAAATGGCCGAGCAGCGCATTCAACTGCCCTTGGAACTGGCGAAGTTCATCTTCGCTCAGCTCGAGTCGCGCCAATTTCGCCACATGTTGTACCTCGTCAAATGAGATCGGCATTTCTGTATTATAACTCAGCATAATCGATAGTGCATGCCAGCGCAATCAACGAGGACTATTTACCCGGCAGTCGCGTTCACGGTTACCGTGATCGCGATTCTCGGTTTGGTGGGCCGTGCGCTAAAAGGATCGGTCCCGCCGGGATCGATGAATGCTCTCGCCTCCAGCAACGAAGACTACTTGCTCGCAGGCGCCCGGCAAGACATCCAATGGCAAGAACTGAACCCCGAAGCCTTTCAGCGCGCGAAAAAGGAGCACAAAATTGTGCTCGTCGTGATCGGGGACGTTTGCAATCGGGCTGCGAGGGATGCGGATCGCGATCCATTTGCTGATCGAGATATCACCGATTCACTGCGCGCGCGGTATTTGTGCGTTCGCGCTGACGCTTCTGACATGACTGGCTGGGCATTTGCCTTTTT
>CAYRAX010000019.1:0-22727 GCA_964422285.1 uncultured Chthonomonas sp. | reverse complement strand
TTCAATAGTATGTGCAAGAGATGTGACTTTGTATCTACCGCGTATGTTGATTCGAGTATGTTCGCTGGATCCTTTCATGCGTTGCAGTCGATCTCGAAGCACAAGCGGACTCGCACTCTTTCGGCAACGCGCCCTGATGTTGCCGATCATCGGGGAATCCTCGCTCGACGCATCAACAAAATGCAAACGCTTAGTGCAAGGGCTTGGCATCCCGGGGGTTCTGGCACCACTGTCACCGATACCGAGTCAAAAAACGCCCCCGGGCTGCCAGTGAGTCTATCAAACTGCAGCTGATCCTTATTTGACACCGCAAGCACAACCTGTCGAAAAATTGGATCAGCAAACTGGTCGATTTCCTGCGAGCCAACGTACACTCCGTCAAACCATGCGCGCACAGATCGCGATTTAAAGTCGCTTGTCAAGTCCACTGTATGCCAACTTCCTAGGCTAATGGGAACGTTAGTTTTGATTGGAATTCTCCCATAGTAAGTGGCCTGTCCGATTACAGGATCAAAGTTTATCAAATGTGTGCCTTCAGCTTGATCAATACTGACGCCTATGGCGACCTGTTGCCCCACAAACGTTGACGCCGCGATCGCGAAGCGCGTGCGAGCCCATACGGCAGGCATATGTGGCAAGTCAAATGGAAATGGCGAAAATACACGTTGACCGCCAGAGTAGATGGAGTTTCGCATCTCCAGCATCTTGGTGCCCTCGTACGGTGTGATTCCATCTCGAGCGATGCGAACCAAAGGTGAATTCAACTCTTCGTCGTTGAAGGTGTAACGACTCCAACCTCCAGTGAAGCTAAAGTCGCCCGAATCCGCGGCGTAGTTCTCAAAGCCATCAAAAAAGGTCTGAGCATGCGCGGCACCAACCGCGAATAGTCCAAGAATTGCAAGATAACGTCTCATAACATTGCCTCATCGCGCACAGAATCGCAATGAACACTGCGTTCAATATACGCCAATTCTTCGAAATTCGAGGTCGTAAGTCAAAAGATTCGCATTCCGCGGCGGGAAAATCCGTTGCGACCGGGCTACGCCTGTTCGGCGGCGGCGAGGGCAACCGCTTCGGCAGACGTCATCACCGGCACGACCGTAAATTCCATCAGGTCGGACCACTTGTCCATCCATGGCTGCAGGTCTTCGGTGCGCGCGGCCTCCATGACTTGGTAGCAGATCGTCCGGTCGTGGCTGATCCAGCTGTTGACGTACTGCACGTCATCGGGCATCATGCGCCCGCACTGGGCAAACCGATCATAAATCGGCGCGGGATCGCCATTTCGAAATCGCTCGATCACCATGAACAGTGCCATCGCTCGATTGAACCCCACGTTCAGCCAGCCGCGCCGCATGAACAAAAATGAACTATTTCCGAAATTTTCGCGTCTAATTCGAGTATTTTCGCGGAATTGCTTGGAATCTGAGCAAATCTGTCGTACAATATTGCGTCAACCCAAGTCCCGTTTGAGCCCATTGTGGTGCCCGGTGCAACGTTCCAGCGTTATTCGGCGTCTGAATCGTTAGTGAACGAACCCGGCCACGAACATTCCAAAGGCGGTTTTTTGCAAAAAACGTGGACGAAGCCTTGACTAATAAAGCGAAATTTGTTAGTTTGTTAGAGGCTGAGTCCTCAGACAGCGTCACGTATTGGCGATTTTCGTCCAATATACTAGCGCGCTGGATGACCCCGGCAAATTGCTGGGGCTTCGGGCTGACAAAGGAGTGGAACGAAGGCCGCGAATATGGAGGTTCTTACTAAGACAATGTCATCAGATCATGGAGTACCAACAACTGTGAGGCGAGGAAAGCCCATCACCGTCCGAAGTGCCGCGAGAAACCAATACGTCTCGGCGGGCGCTCATGCATTGGTGGATGATCTCACCGCCGAACCGGGCGATGACGATTTGTTGGAACTGGCTGATGAAGATGCGGAGGCTGAGGAGCTAGAAAACGCTCCCGCCCACGACGACTCAGAAGAGCTTGAAATGTGGATGCGGCAAACCCGCCGCGCCCACCTGCTGACCCCCGCGCAAGAAGAGGACCTGGCCAAAAAGGTGCAGGCCCGCGACCTCGCGGAAACCGGCAAGATGAAGGAGCTCGCCAAGCTGCTCAACCGACCCACCTCAGATTTCGACGAATACGAGATGAAGTGGATCGTCAAGCAGGGCATCGAAGCAAAGCAACACCTGATTGAATCTAACTTGCGGCTCGTGGTTTCCATCGCCAAAAAGTACAACGCGCGCGGTATTCCGCTCGCCGATTTGATTCAAGAAGGCAACCTGGGCCTCATCCGCGCGGTCGAGAAGTTCGACTGGCGCAAGGGGTTCCGATTCAGCACGTACGCGACTTGGTGGATTCGCCGGGCGATTGCTCGCGCGATCATCAACCAGGGTCGCACGATCCGAATCCCAGTCTACGTCGCCGAGTTGATCAACAAGGTCATGAAGACGGCGAACGCGTTGCAACAGGAATTTCAGCGCGAACCGACCGCCGAGGAAGTTGCTGAGCGAGTGCAAATGAGCCCCGACCGCGTGCAAGAAATGATGCGCGTGGCGATTGAGCCGCTGTCACTGGAAACCCCAGTCGGCGAAAAGGACAACAGCTCCATCGGCGATTTTGTGCCATCCACCGGCATGCCCACGCCAGGCGACGTCACTTGGACGCTCATCCGGCGCGAAGAGCTGGACGGCATTCTTGGCCGGCTGACCTCGCGCGAACGAGACGTCGTGCGATTGCGATTCGGCCTCGATGACGGACGCTCGCGAACCTTGGAAGAGGTTGGTAGCGCTCTGAACGTCACTCGCGAACGCGTTCGCCAAATTGAGCTCCGCGCGATGAAGAAGTTGCGACACATCGGTCAGGAAATGACTCTGCAAGGCTTTTCCATTACGCCGAGCCCTAACTACTCCCAGCAATTGCACACGTGTCGAATAGCGGTCGAAATGATTTTCAGTTCGACCGCTTGTATTTGCTGTAAGATAGTGTCATGCGTAGAGATGACCCTTTTGACATAGTCATTGAGTTGTTAAGGTTTGCCCGCTACAATCGTGGAAATGGCAAAGTCGTGCTCTCAGTGATCGTCTTATTGGCTGGCATCGCCCTTTTCTTCTGCGGACCCAGCAATTTGATCCCCGCAATTGCGTGCACGCTGGTCGGACTAATCCTCTTTATCGCTTTATTTTCTAAAGCCAAAGCACCATTCGCCGCGAAGCCCGATAACAAGCACTGATCCTAGTCGTTCATCGGCACATGCACGCCGCTGGATTTGGCGAACGCCTTCGCAGCGTCATAGCCCGCATCCACGTGCCGAATGACGCCCATTCCGGGATCTGATGTGAGCACGCGCGCAAGCCGCCGGTCGGCCATTTCCGTACCATCCGCCACGCAAACCATTCCCGCATGCTGCGAAAAGCCGATTCCAACGCCACCGCCATTGTGCAGCGAGACCCACGATGCGCCCGCCGCCGTATTGACCAGCGCATTCAGCAGCGCCCAATCAGCAACCGCATCCGAGCCATCGCGCATCGACTCGGTTTCGCGGTTCGGCGAGGCCACCGAACCACAATCCAAGTGATCGCGACCGATGACGATCGGCGCCTTCACCACCCCGCGCCTGACCAGATCGTTCATCGCAAGCCCCATCTTGGCCCGTTCGCCATAACCCAACCAACAAATGCGCGCGGGCAATCCTTGGAACTGAATCTTCGGGGCCGCCTTGGTCAACCAACGCACCAAAGTCTTGTTTTCGGGGAAAAGCGAAAGCGCGAGTTTGTCCGTTTCGTGGATGTCGTTTGGATCTCCGCTGAGCGCGGCCCAACGAAACGGCCCTTTGCCTTCGCAGAAGAGCGGCCGAATGTATTCGGGCACAAATCCTTTGATTTCAAACGCATTTTTGCAGCCTGCCTCCTCGGCAAAGGCGCGAATGTTGTTTCCATAGTCAAAAGTGATCGCGCCGCGCGCCTTCATATCCAGCATCGCCGAAACGTGGGTCGCCATGCTCGCCTTGGATCGGCGCACGTATTCTGCTGGATCGGATTGCCGAAGGGTGTCGGCCTCGGCAAGCGTCATGCCATGCGGTACGTAGCCGTTGAGCGGATCGTGGGCGGAAGTTTGGTCGGTGAGAACATCGGGGATCATGCCGCGCCGCAGCATCTCGGGCAACACGTCCGCACAATTGCCGACGAGACCGATCGAGATCGCTTCCCTGCTTTCTGCCATCGACATCGCCTCATCCAGCGACCACGCGATTCGGTCGCAATAGCCGCTCTTGATGCGTTTTTCGATGCGGCTCGGGTCGACGTCGATGCCGATGAACGTGCCCTCGCACAGTGTCGCGGCGAGTGGCTGGGCGCCACCCATTCCACCCATGCCTCCGCTCACCACCAGTTTGCCCTTGAGCGACCCACCAAAATGTTGATCCGCGCATGCGGCAAACGTCTCGTAGGTCCCCTGCACGATGCCTTGCGAGCCAATATATATCCACGAGCCGGCTGTCATCTGGCCGTACATCATCAGGCCCTTTTGGTCTAGCTCGCGAAAATGCTCCCAATTCGACCACTTTCCAACAAGGTTGCTATTTGCCAAAAGTACGCGCGGGGCCTCTTCGTGAGTGCGAAACTTGCCCACCGGTTTGCCGCTTTGAATGAGCAACGTTTCGTCGTTTTCCAGGTTCTTTAGCTCCCGGACGATGGCCTCGAAGCATGGCCAATTACGCGCGGCTTTGCCGGTTCCGCCGTAAACGATAAGGTCCTCGGGCCGTTCCGCAACTTCGGGGTCCAGGTTATTCATCAGCATCCGCAACGCCGCCTCTTGGTGCCAACCTTTGCAGTTCAGTTCGGTGCCCCTCGGCGCGCTGACCATCGTCAAATTTGTCATATTCTTCTATTCTGCTTGCTATTTGAGCAAAAAAGCTCTACACTACGCTTATGGCGATACGGCGTGCATTTACGCTCATCGAACTTCTGGTGGTGATTGCAATCATCGCCATCCTCGCGGCGATTCTGTTTCCGGTGTTCGCAGAGGCAAAAGTCAACGCGCGCATCATCACCTGCGTCAGCAACATGCGCCAAATTGGGCTCGCGCTGCGGATGTACGCGGACGACCACGAGGACGTTTGGTCGCCCGCAGCGCAGTACAACCCGCTCAAAGGATTTAGTCCCCAGCAAATGTGGGTCGGCTACGACAATAACAACGGTAAATACGCGGGCGGATTTACTGGTTCGATGCTCTACCCCGCGAAGAAGCCAATCAGAGTGGGCCTCATTGATGGATACCTAAAGTCGGAAGGCGTAAAGCGGTGCCCATCGGCCCCTGCATCGTGGCAATTCAACCTCGCCTACAATTTTTTCAACCCCCAAAGCGGCGGTTCAGCTTATTACAACACTAACCCAGCCGCCGCGGGCAAGGAGTTTGGTCCGGGCACCATGAAAGTGGGTTCGGCCCCGGTCGGAGACTACACGGTGACCGAGGCAGCCACCGACGGAATGATTGAAGAACCAGCAGCGACCCTCGCTGCATGGGAACACGCCTACCACGCTCCGGTCTGCAACTTTCTCCAGGGACCCGATTGGTACGATCGTGCACCAACTTACGATAAGTCGCTCAAAACTCACTTTAACTTGCTACACCGCGACGGGAGCACGACAATTTTCACGGACACCCACGCCCGGCACACCACGTTCAACCAGCTGAAGCGGCGTTGGTTTTCGGTGCGAAAAGATATCTACCCTCGTTAGCGGCGCATCATCCGGTTCTTGCGCTTTTCTTGGCCGATTCGTCCGTCGCTGACGCCAATCAGCTTACGAAGCGCGACAATTTCGTCTCGCAACTCGGCTGCCTTCTCGAATTCCATCGCTTTGGCGAAGCCTTTCATATCCTTTTCCAAGTCGGCGATGAGCATCGGGATATCCTCAATTCGGATGGGTTGCCCAGATTTGTCGAGTGCCTCACGCGTTTCGTCGCCATATTGACTGACGACCTCAGCGACCGAATCGTAAGATCGAATGGTCTCCCGAACTTCCTTCGAAACGGTCATGGGCTCGACGCCGTGTTGCTCGTTGAATTCACGCTGGACAGCGCGGCGGCGATTCGTTTCGTCCATGGCCGCCTGCATCGCTCCGGTCACCTTGTCGGCGTACATGATTACCAACCCGTCAATGTTTCGCGCGGCACGGCCGATGGTCTGAATGAGCGACGTTTCGCTGCGTAAAAAGCCTTCCTTATCGGCATCTAAAATGGCGACGAGCGTGACCTCAGGAAGGTCCAAACCTTCGCGCAATAGGTTCACGCCGACAACTACGTCGTAGCGGCCCAAACGCAAATCGCGCAGAATTTCTGGTCGCTCCAACGAGTGAACTTCACTGTGGATGTAGTTCACTTTCACGTCCAGGTCAACCAAATATTTGGTCAAGTCTTCGGCCATTTTTTTGGTGAGCGTCGTCACCAGTGCTCGCTCTCCACGGGCGACTCGGGCCTGAATCTCGTTGATGAGGTCATCGATTTGGTGGTGGGTTGGTCGCACTTCGACCACCGGATCAAGAAGATAAGTTGGCCGGATGATTTGCTGGACGGTTTGGTTGGCGTTGTCGCGCTCAAACGGGCCGGGCGTCGCGGAGACGAATACCACTTGCGGCACGCGCTCCAGGAATTCGTCGAAGGTGAGTGGTCGATTATCGAGCGCGCTCGGCAAACGGAATCCGTAGTCCACTAGAACAGACTTTCGCTGGCGGTCGCCGTTGAACATCGCCCGGATTTGGGGCAACGACTGGTGGCTCTCGTCGATGAAAATCAGGGCGTCGTTTGGTAAAAAGTCGAGAAGCGTAAACGGCGGCGTGCCTGGCTCGCGGCCGTCAAAGTACCGCGAATAGTTCTCGATTCCGGTGCAATATCCGACTTCGCGCATCATCTCCACGTCGAAGTCAACGCGCTGGCGTAGCCGCTGAGCTTCCAGGAGCTTGCCTTGCGCGGTGAAAATTTCGACCTGTCGCTTGGTTTCCTCTTCCACTTCCTGCAGAACCTCGTCCATGCGGTCGATCGGCGTTACGTAGTGGGTCGCGGGAAAAACGCTGAGCTTGGTCGGCTCGTCCAGAACCTCCTGGGTCAGCGGATCAACGATGCGAATGCGCTCAACCGTGTCCCCAAAAAACTCGATCCGTGAAACGAGTTCTTCGTCCTTTGGTTGGATTTCGAGCGTGTCACCGCGGACTCGAAATGTGCCGCGCTCCAGCACCATGTCGTTGCGGGTGAACTGCATTTGTGTGAGTTTTTTCAGCGCAAGATCAAGCTGAAATTCGCCGCCCGTTTCGAAGGTGATAACGCTTTCAGAGTACGTGTCAGGAGAACCCAGTCCATAGATGCAGCTCACACTGGCAACGATCACCACGTCGCGGCGTTCAAAAAGTGCCTGGGTGGCGGCGTGGCGCAATCGCTCTATCTCTTCATTAACGCTCGAATCTTTTTCTATGTAGAGATCGTTCTGTGGAACATAAGCTTCGGGCTGATAATAGTCGTAATAACTAATAAAGTACTGGACAGAGTTTTCAGAAAAAAACGCTCGAAATTCTTGGCACAGTTGCGCGGCCAACGTTTTGTTATGAGCGATAACAAGCGCGGGTCGCTGCGATCGCGCGATGACGCTTGCCATCGTAAAAGTTTTTCCAGTACCCGTCGCGCCCAACAGCGTCTGAAACCGAAATCCGCTGTCGATTCCGTCGAGCAGCCCTTCAATCGCGGTCGGCTGATCGCCGCGCGGCTCGAATGCGCTGTTGATTTTGAATGGCGTATCGTATTGGACAATCATGGTGGACGCACTTCTAGTATATCACGTTGAATGCGCGGACCTCGCCGAGCCTAATCGTTGTATTTGTCAAAGTTGTTGTTCAATATTAGGTAGTCGTCGGTGTTAACATACTGGTCGCCGGTCAGATCGGCCAAATCGGAATATCCCGCATCGCCCGTAGCCTTGTCAAAGCTGTTGCTAATTATAAGGTAATCGTCTGTTCCGATGTACCCATCATCGTTGCAGTCACCATTCACCATTTCGAGCGAGCCAACTAGGGAGTTGCTTGACTTAATCGTCACTTGGCCCGAATAGTGCCGCAAGAATCGCTCGCCGGTCGTGTATGAGTCATATGTGCCTGGTAACACCCCGCTCAAACTGTAGTATGGCGCGCGACCATTCAGCGATCCCATGATTACACGCTGCCCTTGATCGAATAGCTCGACCTGGGCGCTGCGTCCATCGGCCGCATCAAATTCACCTATGTACCCGTCGGTCAAAACTCCGCAGTTAACCGTCAGGCCCGAAGAGCCACCGAAACCCATTTGGAATCTGACCACAGATGTATCGGTTGGCCCACCACCAAAAGATGCGGCAACATGCACAGAATCCAAGTGCCTAAGGTCTTCAGCGAATTGCGATTGATGGACAATCTCTCCTGTTAGAAAGTGGTTTTTCCTCCAATACCGTGCGACTAGCGGCACGTTGAAAAAGTTGAGCTCTGAAACCGACACCAGATTAGTTGTTGCGAAGTAGGTGCCATTCTCAGTAACGAGTGCGGCAAAGGCCTTGGGTAATCCATCCCAATTTCGTATACGAGCAGTGTAAGCTAAGTGCGCGGTTGGGTCCGCGCCGAGCACTCCATACCCTGACGCGTATGCGGGCACCTTCAACCAAGTCGTGCGGTATACGTCTCCAACCCGTACCAGGTCCACAGGATCCCAAGGAGCCGGCAACGATCCAAACGAGTACCCGGGCATGGTGGGATCCAACATGGATATACGTAATCCGCCATTTCCCGTCGCTGTCGGTACTTCCGCGCCTGAGGACGGACGTGGAAGACGTTCTAACTCCGTATCTTGCCAATAAGTTGGTCCTGCCGAACCACTTGCCGTACGTAGGCTCACAACCAGGGTCTTGCCGATTGCAAGCGATCCTTCATCTGCCGTCCAAGATATGCCAAACGGAACGATGCGGCGATCAGGAATCGTTTGATCAACCGAACCTCCCCATCCTTGTGAGCCAATTCTATAACTCTTGAGCAGCTTTGCGCCGCCTGCTAACTGGTCCGGATTGGACGGGTCAATGTGACCCGCGAATAGTTCAATCACGGCGCTGCGAGGCTGCAAAAAATAATCGAGCGCGAATCCTGCGTTGGCTGAAAACCGCCACGTGTCGCCAGCTTTTATTGGAACTACTGTTTGTTGCAGGCAACGACGATCCCAGTTATTGGTAAACAAATACTGATAGTAAATGCCGGAGCTCGAAAATGCGTTTGTTGATGCTAGCCCAAGATCGACAATCGCCGCGTGCGACCAACCGTCGATCCTCGTAATTTGGTTTGGATCCGCGGGGTCAATGCGCTTTTGCTCGCCAACGTGCACGGGCGTTTGAATTCCGGACAGAATTGGCGGCAATTGGAAGTCGGAATTTTCCAATGAATTAGCAAGCCCCATCACAACGCCGCTGCAACAAAGTAACAACAGCGCCAAACGAAGTATTGCTAACGGCATCCGCATGCCGTTATTTTGTCATCACAACGGGGTCAAGTCATGCACAAAAAGTACTAGTTTTGCCATAACGAGGCGTTCTGTCTCAGCCCGATTTTTTGACCCTAATCTCCTCGTAATCTTCGGGCCGGCCTGGCACGCGATTGGAAAGCCGGTGCGAAAGAAGCCAATCCACCCATTCATCCGAACTATAAAATGGGTTCCACGAGTCGTGCCCGACGCCTTCATAAATCGTAAACCTCACCCGGGCACCGGCTCGGCGGGCGCGCTCGATCATGGAGCGACTCTCAGAAATCGGCACCACCTCGTCCGCCTCGCCGTGAGCGCACCAAATCGGCATGCCGCCCGTGTTGATCGTCGACATCCGCGATCCGCCACCGCAAACGGGCATCGCCGCGGCAAATCGATTTGGCTCCCGGCCGATCCACTCCCACGTGCCGTAGCCGCCCATGCTGAGGCCCGTCAGGTAGATTCGGTCGCGGTCGATGCGCAACTTTTTCTCTAGATCGGTGAGCATCGCCGAAAGCGCATCGACGTTCCAAATCTGACCCTCGGGGCATTGCGGTGCAACAACGATGAACGGGTATTTTCGCCCTTCTTTCAGGTACCGCGTTGGCCCATGGACTTTCACTTTCTCAAGGTCATTACCCCGCTCACCCGCGCCGTGCAGAAAAATCAACAGCGGGAATTTTTCCTTCGACGTCTTGTATCCATCAGGCAGAGAAAGCAGATAGCGAACCTCATACTTCGCGCTGAATTTGACCTGGACTGAGCGTGCTTCCAGCGGCGGCAACGAAGCCAATGATGCGGCAATAACCAGTGAGGTCCACATGATTTGAGCCTACCCAAAACACCAATTGAACGAGCAGACCAAGCCCAATTGCTGGTTCAATGTGCAAGTCATGGCTTTTCCAGATTCATTCACTTGGGGCGTTTCCACCGCCGCTTATCAAATCGAAGGTGCGTACAACGAGGATGGGCGCGGCCCCACGATTTGGGATATGCGAAGCCACACTCCCGGCCGAGTCTGGAACGGACACACCGGCGACGTAGCTTGCGACCACTATCACCGTTACAAAGAAGACGTCGCGCTGATGAAGGGATTGGGCATCAACGGCTATCGGTTCAGCGTCGCGTGGTCGCGCATTCAACCAGAAGGTTTTGGGCCGGTGAACTCAAAAGGGCTCGACTTCTACGACCGGTTGGTCGACGAGTTGGTTGCCGCGGGTATCACGCCATGGTGCACCTGCTACCACTGGGATTTGCCCTTGGGACTGCACTATCGCGGCGGCTGGATGAACCCTGACATCCCTAAATATTTCGCCGACTACGTGCAAATCATCTCCGAAAAGCTGGGCGATCGCATCAAGAACTGGTTCACGTTCAATGAGCCCCAAGTCTTCGTGGGATACGGTCTGCTGGACGACCCCCGCCCCGGCGAGCAACGATTTTGGAATGAGGTGACCCACGCGGCGCACAATATTCTGCTTTCACACGGGCGGGCGGTGCAAGTGATTCGGTCGACGGGTAGCGCGGAAACTCGGGTCGGTATGGCTCCGGTCGGAATCACCTACGTGCCCAATTCCGATTCACCAGAGGATATCGAAGCGGCGCGCCTCGCGATGTTCGAAGTTCATGAACCGACCCAGTGGCAAAATTCGCTATGGATGGATCCGATGTTCTTTGGTCGATATCCTGAGCACTACGAAAAAGTGTTCACCCACTACCGACCCAACATCGGGCCAGACGACATGGCGATCATCTCGCAACCAGTGGACTTTCTCGCCGTCAACACTTATAGCGCGATTCGCGTTAAGGCGAACAAGGAAAAGGGATGGGAGAACGTCACTTTTGGGCCTGAGACCCCGCTTACCGCGTACAACTGGTTTGTCGAGCCAAGCTGCCTCTATTGGGGCCCCAAGTTCTATTACGAACGCTACAAGGTGCCGATCTACATGACCGAGAATGGTTTGTCGTCGATGGACTGGGTGTCGCTGGATGGCAAAGTGCATGACCCCAACCGAATTGACTACTTGCATCGCCACCTGCGGGAACTGAAGCGCTCCATCGCTGACGGCACCGACGTGCAGGGATACTTCCAATGGTCGATGCTCGACAACTTCGAATGGTCAGAGGGATACAAGGAGCGGTTCGGCTTGATCTACGTGGACATGGCAACCGGCCAAAGAACGCCGAAGGATTCGTACGACTGGTACAAACGCGTGATCGCCACCAATGGCGCCGAGATTTGACCTGTTATTTATACTGTATTCACGGGAATTTCCCTGCAAAATTGATTTGCTAGCGAATTCCCGTGATATATTTATTTCAGGAGTGCTGAAACGGTTCAGCACGATCTCGCCCTTCGAAATTGCGCTCATGTGCAAGTGCGTCGGCGAGGAGGAGATTATTAACATGAAAAAGTCAATGTTGACTGGTCTGGCCTTGCTCGCAGCCAGCGCATCCTATTGCCAAGTTTGGAATTGCGAGTCCTATAAGATTTCGCCGTATGTTTGGTCCGACTGCCCGGGATCCACTTTCACCAGCAGCTCGAACGGTATTTCGTCGCTCACCATGCAAGATGACAATGTCATCGGCCCGGTGGACAAGTATGCCAACCGCCACACGGCAATGTTCTCGAACGATGGTGGCGCGACCGCTTACGGTTCTGACACCCCCGCCGATGAGACCTATGAAGTCATGTTTGACTGCAACGTCTTTTCAAACAGCGGCATCGTTGGCCACCGACCTCGAACGGTAGAAGCTGGTCCTTACATTCAAACTCCTGCCCAAGACGGTTGGATTTCGGATAACCAATACATCCTGACGAACGATGGCGAAGTCGCAGCCTTTGGCTTCCCGATGGTGTTCTACAATGCCGGCGGCGCTCAATACTCGATGGGCACAACGGTCAAGGTGGGTTGGCGATACTTCAAAAAAGCTACCGACGGCCTGTACTACTGGCAATACCACTTCAATGGTACGTGGGGCTCACCAGGTCTGCTGGACGTCGTGCCGAACCACGACTTCGGTTTTGATGGCCTGTACACCTACGATTACAACGGTCAAACGTGGCGCCCGCACTTTGGTATCTACCTGCAAGTGCAAAATCCGGCCCACCCGGCCACCAACTCCGGTCAAGCGTTCAACCTTGGTCGAATCATCATCAACAACCTGGAAATCAACCCGTTCCCAGGCGTGAAGAACCAGGTCGCGGTCCAAGGCGTCACCTTGCCGTATCCAGTTCAAATCCCGGTGGTGGTCGAAGTTCGCAACCCAGGTTCCACGACTCCGCTTGAGTCGCACAACGCCATGATTCTGAAGAATGGCAAGCTCGCGTTCAAGCCCGACGTCGCAACCGGCAAGTATGACGTTGCCATCAAGGGCCTTAAGCAACTTCGAGTCGTTGTAAAGAACGTGGATATCAAGAACGATGCAATCGTGACGATGTCCAACGTTTCGATCAAATCGGGTGACTGCGACAACAACAACTTGGTCAATACGGATGACTATTTGATCCTAAATTCATCATTTGATCTGTTCAAAGGCGATTCGGGCTATGATGCTCGCGCAGATTTGGACTACAATGATTACGTCAATACCGACGACTACTTGTTGCTCAGCAACAACTTTGATGAATTTGGTCAAGACTAGAAAACAAGACCAAACAACCAACCCTTGGTTAAAAACACCCCCCTGGTCTCCAGGGGGGCCCCTCAACCAAACGCCTTACACACTCTCAGTTTTAGTCGTCGCGCCCTCAGGTATGAGATGCGACAGCATCAGTCGGGAAAGGAAGCAAGTCCGCGAACAAGAAGCCAATTTTCATGGGAAGTTTTGCAAAAAGTACAAGTAATGCACTAATCGCGGGTGATCGAGCTGTCATTACCGCACCGATGGGAAAAACTCACCCGCTGGGGCACTTTGCAGAAGATGGCTGGGGATATCGAATTACCAACCCCCGAACGCCAAGACCCTGGATCAACGTGCTCTCCAACAAACGCTATGGTCTGGTCGTAAGCCAAGCAGGAAGCGGCTTTTCGTGGATCGAAAATTGTCAATTTAAGCGCATCAATCGATGGGATCAGGACCTCGTCGCAGACGCCCACGGCAAATACTTCTATATTCAAGAGATTCAATCGCCCGAGGAGATTTGGTCGGCGACTTACCAACCCACCCAAACCGAGGCTGAATCAGAAGCCATCACCCACTACCCGGGATACTCAGTTTTCGATCGCTCTGTGAACGGCATCGAATCCTCGCTCAGCATCTTCATTCCAGAGGATCTGGACGCCGAAATCGTAATTCTCAAGCTGAAGAATACGAGGAGCGTGACCGCGCGGCTCCGCGTTGCAAGCTATATCGACTGGTGGCTCGGCAACAACGGCGAAGGCCACCGGGAATTCAATCGACTATTTATTGAAACCACTTTTGGCGCCAACCACACGGTGGCATGGAAGCACCCGAACCTCCCCGAAGGCAAGCGCGAAACCGAACACCTCACCTTTGTCGCATTCCACGCAGTAGTTGGAGCAGACTTGGAAGCCTGGAGCGGAGATAAAGCCGCATTTCTTGGCACACCAGCATCGCCACAAAAGCCGCAAGCGCTCATCACCGGCAATCCTGGCGAGATCACCGGACGCTGGGATGACCCAATCGCTTCGGCATGGGTTCGCGCCGACCTCGCGCCGGGCGAAGAGCGAACAATCATTTTTGTGACCGGGGCCGCGAAGACGGTTCAGGAGGCAGAGAAAATTGCCAACTCCATCACCGTCCACGATGCGATGAAGGCGTTTGACGACACCAAGCGCGAATGGCAGCAGCGACTGACCGCGTGCCAAGTGACGACTCCTGACAGAGATTTCGACACTCTGGTCAATATCTGGTTCCCATACCAAGCCGAGACTGGCCGAGTAGACGCGCGCTGCGCCTATTATCAGCAGGGCGGTGCTTATGGCTACCGGGATCAGTTGCAAGATAGCTTGATGTTCCTGGCTACCGACCCCGCAAAAACGCTTCACCAACTGAAGTTGCATGCCAGTGCGATGTACGATGACGGCGGCGTGCGGCACTGGTGGTTCCCCGATGTCCCAGTTTATTGCCACAGCCACCACAGCGATACCTGCCTTTGGCTCGCCTTCGGCATGCTTTCCTACCTGGACGAAACCAATGATTTGGATTGCCTGACCGAGCAGATTTCGTTCTTGTCTCGCGAAACCGAGCAGCCTGGGACCGAGGGAACGATGGTCGAGCACGTTAAACGAGGCATCGCGCGCGCACTTGGCAAACGCAGCGAGCGCGGCATTCCTCTCATCGGCGCGGGCGACTGGAATGACGGACTTTCCCACGCAGGAATCGACGGTAAGGGTGAGTCCGTTTGGATGGCCATGTTCTTGTTTGATGTCATGAAGCGCTGGGCACCGATTCTCCACGAAATTGGTGACCACGAAACCGCCAAGCAATACGAACTAGAGGCTGAAAATCTGCGCCAAGCAGTGGAAGCGCACGGCTGGGATGGCGAATGGTATGTCGCCGGCACCGATGATACCGGTGCCGCGTTCGGATCGCACAAGGCCGCCGAAGGCTCCATTTTCCTTAACCCGCAGACTTGGTCGGTTTTAACCAACATTGGATCAAAAGAGCGCCAAGCAACCGCCATGCAGAGCGCGATGAGCAAGCTGAACAAGCCTTACGGCGCGCTTCTGCTCGCTCCTGCGTTTACCAAGGTCAATCCCTACATCGGCTACATCACTCGATATGCGCCGGGCCTCCGCGAAAACGGCGGCGTCTATTCCCACGCATCAACTTGGGCCGTAATGGCGCTCGTTCGCGTCGGTGAACTCGAAAAAGCTTTTCAACTGTACCAAGCCATGTGCCCCAACAAGCCTGATGACACTGCTGTGCACTACACGGCGGAACCGTATGTCATGCCGGGCAATGTTGATGGGCCAGACTCACCGCACGAAGGTCGGGCCGGTTGGACTTGGTACACAGGCTCTGCTGCTTGGATGCGCAGGGTCGCCCTGGATGAACTACTTGGGATTAGGGCTACGCGTGAGGGTCTTGTTATCCATCCTCGAGGTCGCAAGGAGTGGAAGCAATATAGCGTGGTCCGTCCCTTCCGGGGCAATACCTATCGCATCACGGTCATTAAGGACGGAAGCGAACCCAGCATGACCGTGAACGGGCAAACTCACGTGGGTCCCCTGTGCATTGCACCAGTGGGAGAAACAATCGAAGTGGTGGTCCGTCACTAAATCAGTGAAAATTTCATGAATTATTCTCGAAATCCAAATCCATCGCGTATACTTACTGAACCGGTTCAGCAACGATGCAAAGCCGAATAACGATCCAAGATGTCGCCCGCAAGGCGGCCGTGAGCAAAGTCACCGTGAGCTACGTTCTCAACGGCAGAGATGCTGACGCGCGAATCAGCCCCGAAACTCGAAAACGAGTATTGGACGCGGCTCGCGACCTTGGTTATCGACCAAGCGCGATTGCTCGAATGATGGTCACCCAAAAATCCGCTACAATCGCTGTCGTCTTTCAATACGCCCAGTTCTTCTCCGTTTGGTCGAACTTCATCAGCGACGTCATGCACGGCGTCAGTTCTGCGGCGGTCGACCATGACTACGACCTAATGTTGCACACGCGCGCCGCCGCAACGCTGGACGAGGAAATCAACCAGCTTTGCGATGGGCGCGTTGATGGGGCGCTCGTTCTTCGAGATGCTAATGACCCGCTGACGACCGCGCTCATCGAACGCAACTTCCCGAGCGTTTTGTTTTTCACTCGAAGCTACATGCCCGGCGCGTGCTTTGTCGATGCAGACAATTTTGCGGGTGGCCGCCTTGCGGCGCGGCACCTGCTTGAACTGGGTCACCGAGACATCGGAATGATCCGCGGTAGCCTCAATTCGGTTAGTTCCAACGACCGATTCAATGGCTATCGAGACGCGCTGGAAAGCGTGGGGCTGAACGTCAATCCACTGCACCTGGCTTGCGTGGCATCGGCGCTGCATCCCCTAGACGACGTGGAGGCCATGCTCGCGCGAAAAGACCGACCGACCGCGCTCTTCGTATGGTCCGATGACGTCGCACATAAGGTTCTGGGTGTGATCACCCGAATGGGACTGCGAGTCCCAGAAGACATTTCACTGGTGGGGTTCGATTCGCTGGAGACGAGCAACATCTGTTCCCCGCCACTGACCAGCATTCGACAGCCGATTGTGGAAATGGCCACTGACGCAACGAACATGCTTGTTTCGATCATCAATGGTCACACCCCGAAAAAAACCCAACTGGTTTATCCTCTGACATTAGACGTGCGGCAATCCACCGCACCCATCGACATTACTTCATAGCCAATGGAGCCTAGCATCATGAAACGCAAAATCATACGTGCCTTTACACTTATAGAATTGCTGGTGGTCATTGCGATCATCGCCATTCTAGCCGCCATCCTATTCCCTGTTTTCGCCCAAGCAAAGAACGCCGCGAAAGTTACGGTTGCCCTTGCACATGTCAAACAAATTGGCCTCGCGCAGCAACTTTACTTGGACAACTACGACGACACTTTCTTTCTAATTCGACCGGAGCAGTGGAATCCCGGATTTTCATCAACCAAGCAACAAGCAAAGACGTGGAAGCATGTCTTGATGCCGTTCACCAAGAACTCAGACATGTTTCAAGATCCAGTAAGTGCTGCCGCAAAAATCCCAGATCAGGCTTCTGACGTACGTTTGACTCCTTTGGCGGAACAATTTACGCCGAAATTCAACCGTGGGTTTTCTTACTATCGAGCATTTCAAAAGACAGGAACGCGCACCCAAGATTTGAACCCATACGTCAATTCGTCGATAGGACAGCCTGCCAACGCCATAGTACTGCTAGAATCCAAGGCGACCTATCCTGACTACGGTCCGTGGATCAACTATTCACTGCCAAACAAATGGACGGATATTGCAACAGGAGGGCGGCAACCATTTTCAAATTGGGGTGGCTCAAAGTATCTTAGGCCTTCACGCACGGGTGTAAACAGTGATTATGCTGGTCTGTTCGTCTTCGCCGACTCGCATGCAAAGAAGATTGACTTCCCCGCAACGTGCCAAGTCAATGGAGACGAAAACATGTGGCAATTCAATCCGGCACAGCCGAAGTGGAACCTTGATGGCATTGAACAAGATATCTCCTGGATGAACGACTTCTGCAAATCCTACGCGTCGCAGATGTAACTGGCTCTGCCCACCCTGGTTAAGAGCATTTCTTGATCAGGGTGGGCGATAGGACTGTTCTGCAATCAAATCGGCACTGTGCAGCCTAGGTAAATTGCACAGGCAAGGAAGCGAAAATGTTAACCGAACTTGTACTCGGAAGTCTTATTATGCAAACCGGGCCACTGCAGGGCCAGGCGCTACTGGATGACATGTCCAAGCGCGCGGTCCAGTTCTATTGGGACCAATCGCACCCCACTACGGGTTTCACCAAAGACCGAGCTGCCAACTTCGCCACTAGCGACAGCTACACCGTAGGCAGCGTCGCATCCATCGGTTTCTCGTTCATCGGACTCTCCATTGGCGCCGAGCGAGGATGGATACCCAGGCAACAGGCTCTGGAACGCGCGCGGCTGACGATGAACAAGATCCGCACCAAAGCGCTAAAGGCCAACGGGTGGCTCTATCACTGGTTGCATTGGCAAAACGGAACGCGGCAATGGAACAGCGAAGTTTCCAGCATCGACACCAGCATCTGTCTTGCCGGCGCGATTGTCGCCAATAGCTATTTCAAAGACGCAACCTTCACCGCCGATTTTCTTGCATGGCTTAACTCCATCAACTGGCAGTGGATGCTCACTGATGGCGGAAGCAAACCCTCTTCGATTTCCTTCTGCATGGGATGGAGCCCGGAATCGGGCTGGATCAATGCGCGCTGGAGCGATTATTCAGAGCAGCGCATGTTGTATATCCAGGCTCTGGGCGACGATATCGGTGTGCCGCTCGCGACATGGGGCTCGTTCCCGCGCACGATTTCAACCTATAGCGGCATGGAATACGTCGGCGGCGGACCGATCTTCTTGCACCAAATGGCGGAGAGTTTTATCGACTTTCGCAACAAGCGCGATCGCTATGGCCACGATTACGGCACATATTCCGACATGAGCATCATGGCAAACCGGAAATACTGCATGAACAATCCTGGCCATTTCGCCGCCTATGGACCGCTCTATTGGGGCCTGAACGCATGCGATACGCCCGATGGATACCGCGCAGTTGGCGCCCCCGGCTGGGGAATGGGCGAAGATAACGGAACCATCAGCCCGACCGGCGTGGCCGCGTCGATCCAAACTGATCCACAGATGGTCATGAACACGCTGAACTCCATCATTACGAACTATCCAAATTCGTATGGCCGCTACGGATTCGCAAACGGAATCAATGCGCATCGAAATTGGATCGACCCAGACGTAATCGGCATCGACCTCGGCATGGCGATGTGCGCAATCGAGAACTTCCGTGACCGATTTGTTTGGCGCATGAGTGAGGCCAGCTCAGTGATGCGAAGCGGAATGAGCAGGGCAGGATTCAAGTCGTTCCACACCGGACTTCCATCCGAAGGCACGACCAACAAAAGCAAGCAGTGAAGAACTTGGGTCGGTGGCTGCGCGGATTGATTGGTGCGGCGGCGATTGCCGTCGCGACGCTCAGCGCATCCGCCGAACCCACCACCCTTCGACTTGTTTGTTGGGAAGGTGCCGAAGCGTTGCTCGCGGTTCGAAACGCAGCCGCCGAATTCGAAAAAGCGCATCCCAATATTCACGTCAAAGTCGAAAACGCGCCATTCGGCAACTATCACGAGAAACTTCTCGCGCAATATGCAGCCGGGGTCGCACCCGACGTTTCGCTGATGAATCCGGAGAATTTTCAGCGCTACGCCAAGCGCGGCGCGCTGTTGCCACTCTCCGATTTCATCAGCAATGACCCGCAATTTGACCTCAGCGCCTACTACAAGCCGATTTGCGATGCCATGTCGTTGGATGGCAAACTCTATGTTCTCGCCCGCGATATCGCCCCGATTGGGCTCATTTACATCAACAAAGGAATCTTTCGAAAAGCGGGATTGAAGATTCCCGATGGCACCTGGACCTGGGACTACAAGCCGCGACCCGAATTGCGAGAAAAGTGCTTCACCTGGGTGATGCAGCAACTCACGAAGAAGGACGCCGACGGCAAGGTCACGCAATTTGCCTTTTCGCCCGGCTGGCCCGGCGCGTTCATCGACCTAATGGTCTATTCGCAAGGCGCGCGCTACGCTGATGACAACGCCCACCCGACCCAGACAAATTTCACCGATCCGCGCATCGTCAACGCGTACAAGTTTTTTTCTGATCTTTGCTACGAAGACAAATGGGTGCCCAGCCCCTCGGCACTTTCGACCGAAATGATGATGTCGACCGGAGACCTGTTCATTCAGGGCCGGGTTGCCATGTTCCAAAGCGGCATTTGGGAAGTCCCGAATCTGCGAAAGCGCATGCCGACGACCTCGAAAAATTGGTTCGATTGGGACATCGTCATGGCACCCGCTTACAAGGATGGCACTCTCGCGATGCCCACCGGTGGCTCGGGATATTGCGTTTTTTCCAGCACAAAACACCCCCAAGAGTCGTGGGAGCTGATCAAATGGATGGCCGGTCCTCCCGCGATGAAAATCTTGGCGGCCGCGGGACTTGCGCAGCCGGCGATCAAGGCGCTCGCCAGCCAACCGCCATGGACCGTAGGGCCAAACACGCCGGTCGAGGAGCGCTATCCCGCCAGCCGAATCATCACCGACCAAGCGGTTCCGCACGTCGTTTTTGAACCCACTGCCGACTATTGGCCCGAAGTAAAGAGTTTTTCGGGGCAGTCTATCGACAAGGTTGTAAGCGGCACCGCAGAAGCCGAGCCGATGCTGAAAGAAGCCCAGCAACGCTCGACGGATCGCCTCAAGCAACTGCTTCAAACCACCAATTTGCCTGATTTCCCGTGGGCGCTGGGCGGAGTGCTCGCGGTGGTCGTTCTCGGCGGACTGTTCGCGTGGGTTTTTCTGCCCGAGCGTGGCAAAAAGCTGACCGCAAAACAGAAGCACGAGGCGCGCGCCGCCTACTGGATGATGTCGCCGTGGATCATTGGGTTGCTCTGCTTCACAGTCGGTCCGATGATCTTCTCGGTATTGACAAGCTTCAGCGATTGGGACATCATTCAACCCGCAAAATGGCGCGGTGTCCAGAACTTTAGCGAAGCATTCACCGATGACCCGCGATTTTGGGTCTCGCTTAAGATCACGTTTATCTACACGATTGTTGCCGTGCCGCTCGGCATCGTGGCGTCCCTCTGCCTGGCATTACTGCTCAACGTCAAGGTCAAGGGCATGCCGCTCTATCGAACGTGTTTCTATATTCCCTCGTTAGCGAGTGGCGTTGCTTCGGCGCTCATTTGGCGTGCGGTTTTCAAGGCTGATGGCGGCCTGCTGAACGCGGTGATCTATGGAGCCAATGGCAAGGGCAACCTGCTCGGCCTAGGCTCGCTGCTGTCTAGCTTCGGCAAGGCGGGCGAACCCATCAACTGGCTTGGCAACGAGCATACGGCGCTCGCGTCGCTGATTTTGATGTCGCTATGGGGCGCGGGCGGCGGCATGGTTGTGCTGCTTGCTGGCCTGCAGGGCATCCCGCAATTCTATTACGAAGCGGCAGTTTTGGATGGCGCAGGTGCATGGCGCAAGTTCACGACGGTCACGTTGCCGATGCTCGGCCCGGCGCTGATGTTCACGCTGATTACTGGGCTGATCGGCAGCTTCCAGGTATTCACAAACGCTTTTGTCATGACGGCTGGCGGCCCCGGCGAGTCCACGATGTTTTACATGTTGCATTTGTATAATAACGCATTTGTGAATCTGCGTATGGGTTATGCGAGCGCATTGGCTTGGATTTTGTTCGTTATTGTTTTGGGCTTGACGGTTATCCAGTTGAGATTTAACAAGCGCATCTATTACGAAGCAGGTGGCGGCTCTTGATACACCGCTCGTCGCGCTTATTCCATATCGTGTTGATTGCGGGAAGCATCCTCTTTCTCATGCCGTTTTACGTCATGGTCGTGATGTCACTGAAAACGCCAGAAGAAATTGCTCGTTCGCCGATCTGGCAGTGGCCAGTTGCACCATCAATGCAAAACTTTATCGATGTTTTGCAAAACCCGGGCGTAGTGTTTAGCCTGTTACTCAAAAATACGGCGATGCTCGCCGTATTTTGCACGATTGGCACGCTGATCAGTTCAATAACAACCGCCTACGCCTTTTCGCGGCTACGCTTCCCGGGCAAAGATCGGCTGTTCATCATCCTTCTTGCGACGATGATGTTGCCGGGCATTGTTACAATGATCCCGACCTACGTGCTATTCGCTAAACTGCACTGGATCAATACATTTCTACCGCTCATCGTGCCGACATTTTTTGGCTCGGCGTGGAACATTTTCCTACTAAAGCAATTCTTTAGCGGATTACCGATGGAGCTAGACGAAGCGGCGCGGATCGACGGCGCTGGGCACATGACTATTTTGACAAGGGTTGTGCTCCCGCTTTCGGGTCCTGTACTCGCGACAATTGGCACTTTTACCTTTATCGGCGCTTGGCGAGACTTCATGGGGCCATTGCTCTACCTCAACGACCCAGACAAGCAGACTTTGGAAGTCGGCTTAAGGCTTTACAAGACGATGAATGAAGACCAGTGGCACCTGCTAATGGCGGCCGCCGTGATGGTCACGATTCCGCTTATCATTATCTTTTTGGTGAGCCAAAAGGCGTTTGTGAAAGGCATCGTGATGACCGGCGGCAAGTGAGCCCGTCCGCGCATAATTCGCGTTATGTTCTGCCTGCTTGCTTCGGTAGTCGTAGCTGGTCACCAACCTATCGTCCAAAAAGTTGAAGACCTGCGGACGCGATTGGTGCCCATCGCTGAGCCGAGTTTGCTTGAAACGAAGGCAAAGGAATCCATCAAGAAGGCGATCGGTAGCTCGCAAATTGTGCTGCTTGGCGAATTAACCCATGGCGATGGCACGACATTCCAGCTAAAGTGCCAACTGATCCAGTTCCTTCATGAGTCGTTGGGGTTTGACGCACTCGTGTGGGAATCTGGTCTCTACGATTGCCAGAAAATGAACGAAGCGCTCAAGACCGATAACCCTCTCGC
>CAYRAX010000018.1:19280-22745 GCA_964422285.1 uncultured Chthonomonas sp. | reverse complement strand
AGATTCACCCGGAGCGAGCAAGCGACTTTGCTAAACTCTACAACTCTCTTGAATTGCTCGACGTAAGGCCTTCTCAGCGCCTAGAACTATATTATGTGATTCCATACTTTAGAAGCTATCGAGAACTTCAGGCTAGCGAGGGATCAGAAGTTGAAGACCATTCCTTTCCAGAAATCAAAAGTGGTTTGCCGACCGACCTCAAAGGTCGAGCGTACCTCACAAGAGCAATTCGCATTCGAATGCAATTGCTCGACCTCTGTGATCTTTCAAAGCCCAGAAATGATACACACCTGATCGGCGCCTTTATCGGAATCGCAAATCGTCAAGCAGCCAATCCAATCCTTGCCGAAGATGCGCTAGAGTACGCACTTCAAATACCAACATACGACCTTAAGCGACGCTTGCAAATCCAGTACGAGCGCGCTTACTGCATAGCCGTCTTGGCCAAGGCCATAGAATTCTGGAAGCATACTGGCCAACTGCCTTCCTCGATCCAAAAGCTAAACATGGGTACTCGGGTGTCTACGGCTTTAACAGACATTGGCTTTGTTTCCAACACTAATGAACTGAGGACTTATAACTCTGGAGTAGATGGCAAGGACAACCACGGTAGGCTTCGATCCGAGGCGATTCAAGCCAATGGTCAACCCAACGATAGTGATGAAGTCTACGTCTTCAGACCCGCCAGAGCGCAATGATGCTCAACACATCTGCGCTGATCGGACACGCAGGACGGGCTCGGGAATATTCTCTGTATTTGTTCCACGTTAGCGCGTGCCGAGATTGGTCATACATCGATGTTTAGGCGCAGAATATTCAAGCTATATGAGGAGGCAAGGAGCAGTGGGTTCCCGCTTTCTTCTGGCGACGTGTTTTCACCGCTGCATATCGGTTATGAACCTAGTGCGATTGATGCGCGCTTCCTGGAGCTGTACGACTCACTAATCCAGGCAACTTCGCAACAACTGGGTGGATACAAGTTGAAATTTGGTGGACGTTCGCTCCATTGCGCTATGAACTCTGTCCCCAGTTCGGATAGAGAGTTTGTGTCTATCGCGGAGCCATATCTTGATCAGATTTGCCAACACTTACAGCAGCCTGGTTGCCGCTTGGCATTTGCAAAGGACTGGGACCTGAGCACTTCATTGTCCTTTCCGGAATTTGCCGCCCACAAGAGCGTAGTGACGTGCTTGACCACCCGTGCCGCCATTAAGGCATCGGATGGACTTGTGGCGGAGGCCATTAATGATTTAGTATTGTGCGCTTCTCTATTGAAGTGCCTATACGGTCATCCTACGCTAATTGGGCTGCTGGTGCATTTCGCCGAACACGCAATTCTCGCTCGATGCGCTACTTGGTGCATGGGGCAGCAACCCACTTACGCGGATCAGTTTGCGGCTATTGTAGAAAGCGCGACGTGTTTTGATATTCGAAGCGCTTTGCGCGGAGAGGCCTATTTCCAGATTGCTACAGTACGCAACGCTCCATCATCTTTATTCATTGGCGATGCAGCACCGCATGCGGATATTAAGAATGTCATCCGAAGTGGCTATCCACAAGATTCGCACCAACAAACAGCGCTAAGTGTTTTACTTGGTGCTTGGTTACCATTGATCAAGGACTGCCCAAATGAGGGAGATTTAGATGTCATGCATTGCGTGCGAGCAATGCGACAATACAGTTGCCGGATCTTGCTGAGGAGGCTCTTTTTGCCTGGCCAGTTGCGCAAGCATTTCACGCATCACATGGCTACTTCGGCGCGAGCGGTTGAGATGCGCTATGAGCATGCGTATTGCTGTCAATTGATGGCGAAAGCAATTTCTTATTGGTTAATATCGGGTAAACCTGCACCAACGCTCGGCGCACTTGGATGCTCCTATATCGTGCCTTTCGTGAACACCAAGATCAAGATGGAAGTGAGTGATCATGACGTTTTTTTTCTGGCTGCCGAGCATCGACGACGCGGACCACTGGCTGCGTATTGCAAGTTTAGCTTGACCGATGAAATAAAGCCCTAGATTGCGTCGATGAACATGAACTGGAAGACTTCATACAAGAACTGGGTGACAGCGATTTGCCTCGCCGCGTGTGCAGGGATGGCGTTTATTTACTACAAGGCTGAGTACCTTGATTTTAAGAACGGCGCGCGAGAGTTGCCAGCACTGTTTAGCGAGGCATCTCGAATTGGATATCCCCTAACGGCGAAGGACATCACCGCAGAAGTACGCACAGGGCCTGAACTTGAATTTGTTGATGCGTGCTTACTAAAGTTACACAATAACCGCCAAGATGAGGAAGACCAGACGTTGCAAGCCAAAGATGGGAAAGTCGGCAGCTTGCTCCACTTGCAGCGAACGCAGGCCGTGGAGCCGAAGATTAGGCAGCGGATGAACATTGCTAGTCCGTATCTTGATGGGTCTGCGAGCCTACTGCTGAAGTCAAAGCACAGGGTGGCGACGCCTAAGGATTGGGACTTGGGCGCGAAGGTGCTGTTTCCGGAGTTTGCTTGCCATAAGCAGTTCGTCGTTTACCTCGCGTGTCGCGCGATCTTGCATGCCTACGACAGTGATGCGTCTTTAGCGTTGAAGGACCTTAAAACATGCGCTGAAATCCTCGAATCGATGAACAACCATCCTTCGCTTATCGGAATGCTTGTCAACACAGCCGAGGTACGAGTGCTTTGCACGGCTACAGTGGTGTGCATGGATTTACTGCCTGCTCGCGCGCTAGAATTTGCAAGCGTATTGGATTCCATTAAGCCATTAGATCCACGGTACGCGCTGCGCGGCGAAGCATATTATGATTTGGCGATAATCCGCAACTACGGGATTATCACGAACGATTTTGATCCAAAGTCTCAGCGCGATATGCAGCGCGTTTTACGGTCCGGTTTGCCGCGCGATGAAAAGGCCAGAGCCTACCTAGCGGTTAACATGCGCAATTGGATGCCCTTGATGAAGGCTTGCGACCTGCGTAAGCCACTTGACCTGCCGACGATTCTGCGCGAAATGATCAGCTTCGACAAACGCTCTAGTTCACTTGGCGCCGCGCCGATAAACAAAATTGAAGTTGTGCTTTCGCCGATAATAGCACAGACAGAGCGTGCTTACGAAATGAGATACGAGTCTATCGCCTGCGCAAAAGCGCTCGCCAAGGCAATTGACTATTGGTTAAGAACGAAGCGCGCGCCAGGATCCTTGGCGGAACTCGGCGTTTCGCCAACCGTGCCGATGGTATGCACTAAGATCAACATGCGAGTGACGAAAGACGAAATTCGTGTGTATGGGTTCGGAAGCGACCGGGTTGACAACGGGGGCTATGCGAAGAAAGAGCTACCACAACCCCAAGACGATAGCGATGGACCAGGTGACGAAGTTGTCGTTTTTCACATTCCGAAAAAGACTCGCTAGCTCTTACAACCGCAAGAGCCGCAACCACCCGCCGGGCCGCCCGAATCTTCGGTTT
>CAYRAX010000018.1:0-19270 GCA_964422285.1 uncultured Chthonomonas sp. | reverse complement strand
CGATCTTAAATCCGCCGCCAAGGTTGTCGTCAACAAAGTCCACGACCGAACCTTCCATGTATTGAAGGCTCATCGGATCAATCACGATTTTCACACCGTTGTTTTCAAAAATCTGGTCGCCCGCCTCGGGTTCATTGTCGTCGAGCGCAAGGCCATATTGCAGGCCCGAACAGCCGCCGCCCGCGACCCAAACTCTCAGGGCCGATTCGCCCTTGTCTTGACCTGCCATCAGGTCCTTCAATTCAGTCGCTGCGCGTTCGGTGAGTGCAATTGCCATGGTCGATTCTGCTCCTAAGGTCCTCAATATTCTACGGTGAATTGTGCCACATCGTGCGGAAACAATTGCGGATTTCGATCCCTGGTGCCGTTGGGTCTGGCAGAATTTCCGGGCCGACAAAGCGTACAATACTTGGAGCGCGCCGAAATCGCGCCCGAAGAGACCTATGCCGTACGTTGTTACCGAACCCTGTATTGGAGTCAAGGACAAATCTTGCATGACGGTTTGTCCCGTGGACTGCATCTATGAAACCGACGACATGGTCGTCATCCACCCCGATCAGTGCATCGATTGCGGGCTTTGCGAACCGGAATGCCCGGTGAGCGCGATCTTTGTCGATACCGACGTCCCAGAGAATTGGAAGTCGTATATCGAAAAGAATAAAATCGAGTCCGAGCGAATTTCGGGCAGTTAGGCTGCCTGGGCGCCGATCAGAACTTGGTTCCATCGGCCCTTGCTGACGCGATCTTCAAACCCTAATCGCAGGCCGATGCGGTAACCCGATCCATCGCGTACGGGCTTGGAATACCGTACTTCTGCTTGGCCAGAAACTTCGCCGTAGGGCGTTTCAAAGGTGATCGTGATTTCGTCGCCTTTTTCCAAGTTGACCCAACTGGTGATTCCCACGCCGCCGGTCGCGATGTCCACCACGTGAGCGTCATGCTCTTCGCCGTCCTTGGTAAATCTTGCAAAAACGCCCAATCGGTCAGCCAGGAGCCTAACCGACTCCTTCGGCGGGCTCAAGCGCATGTTGGACATGATTCTGAACTCGTAGCCGCCGTTGACCTGCTTTTCGAATTGGGCCATCATGAAGATGTTTTGAACCTGACCAAAGATTTCGAAAGCCACACGGTCGGTGTTCGCGAATTCCGGGGCATCATCGATCTGAATGCGAACGGTCTCGGCGGTCAATTCGACCACCCAGCCGTTGAAAAGCTTCGCATCGTTCACGCGTTGACAGCGCGACCGCGTTCCTCGATATTGTTCGTATTGAACTGCCATGGAGCCTGCTTCGATCCAAATGCACGGTCCGTTGGGTTATCGAACCGTACTATTGAGTTTCGGCATGTTCGCGCGGTTCAATTAGCCCCAAAAGGTAAAACCACAGTGGAACCATGACCGAACCCCCTTCGAACGAACAAAAGCTGCGCGAGGCCCAGGATCAATTCATTTTGGAATGGGGCCGCATGAGTAGCAGTTGGGGCATAAACCGCACCATGGCCCAGATTCACGCTCTGCTGATCGCCACGGGGCAGGCCCACAGCATGGATGAGATTATTGAAAGGCTCGGAATTAGCCGCGGAAACGCCAGCATGAGCCTGCGGGACCTGATGGAATGGGGCGTGGTTCAGCGGTTTCGGCGTCGAGGCGACCGAAAAGACATCTATCAAAGCGATGCTGACCCCTGGATTATCTTTGCCAAAGTGGTTCGGGAGCGCAAAAGGCGCGAGCTTGACCCCACCCAAGTCGCCATTCGCGAATGCTTGCTGCGCGCCCCGCGCGATGCCGCCGAACCTGAGGTGCTGGCTTTTCGGCAGAGATTGGAGGGCCTATTGCAGATTTTTGGCCTCGTGGACCTTGTTTATGAGCAGGTTTTTCAGACTGACGAGTCGCTCCAACAGGCTATCGAGTGGTTTCGAACGGCCTCAGTCGGCATTTCTAAGGATCCATCCTCGCACAAATAGCATTCACTACAAAGGAACTTCTGACCGAAACTTAGAACTATCCCTTTGAGTGCATGGCAATGGCAAAACCGACCCACATTTCCACGGATAAAGGCTTGTCGCCCGCGGTTCGCATCGCGGTCGTGCCCGTGCGCGATAACGTTCATTTTCCTGGACTCGTCAGCACGCTGCTTGTGGGGCGCGAAATCAGCCTTCGCGCGATTCAATATGCCTCGAACCGCGACCGAACCGTTTTGATCCTGGGCCAGCGCGAGATGTCGGTCGACGACCCATCCGCCGAAGACATGTACCGTTTGGGCACGATGAGCGAAATCTTGCAGGTTCTGCCCATGCCCGATGGCACGATGAGGCTAGTTTTGCGCGGTCTTGCCCGGTGCAAAGTCCAAAAAATGACCTTGCGCTCCGGGTTCTACGTCGCAGAAGCCAGGCCGCTGGATGAGCCGGTTCGAACTGGTCTGGCGGAGGATGCGCTGATGCGCGAGGCGACCGAGGCATTTCACCAAATCGCAAGCTTGGGGCGTGCGGTTTCGCCCGAAGCGCTGGAAATGCTGCCCAATATCGTGAATTCGGGGCAACTGGCCGATACCATCGCGAACCAACTCACGCTTCGCCCCGAAGCCAAGCAGGAGATTTTGGAAGAGCTTGACCCCACTTCGCGGCTGGAAATGGTCGTCAAGCTACTAACAAGCGAGCGCCAAGTCCTGGAATTGCAGACCGACCTGCGGACCCGCGTCGAAAAAGAGCTGGGCAACACGCAGCGCGAATATTTCTTGCGGGAGCAGCTACGGGCGATTCAATCGGAACTCAGCGGCCCAGAAGAGTTAGGCCCAGAAGCCCAAGAATTAAGCCAGATCATCGCCGCAGCGTCGATGCCGGAAAAGGTGCAGGAAAAGGCGACCGCCGAACTGAGGCGCCTGGACCGATCACCAATCAGTTCGCCCGAAAGCATGGTGATTCGAACCTACTTGGAGTGGCTGGGTGGATTGCCGTGGTCCATCACGAGCGAAGACCGCCTGGATGTTGTCGAAGCCGCGCGGATTTTGGACCAAGGGCACTTCGGTTTGTCTAAGGTTAAAGACAGAATCTTAGACTTTTTGGCCGTCCGGCAGCTCAGCCAGAGCCTGCGCGGGCCGATCCTGTGCTTCGTAGGTCCGCCGGGAGTCGGCAAAACCAGCTTGGGCCGCAGCATCGCCGAGGCACTCGGCAGGAAATTTGTGCGCGTTTCGCTCGGCGGCATCCGGGATGAATCCGAAATTCGGGGCCACCGCCGAACCTATATTGGCTCGATGCCGGGGCGAATCATTGAGGGCATCAAGCAGTGTGGAACCCGCAACCCGGTCTTCATGCTGGACGAAATCGACAAAATGGGCCAGGATCATCGCGGCGATCCGACCAGCGCCCTGCTCGAAGCGCTCGATCCTGAGCAAAACACTCACTTTGTGGATCACTACATCGATGCGCCATTTGACCTGAGCGCGGTCATGTTCATCCTCACGGCAAACGTGATGGAGAACATTCCGGGACCGCTGCGCGACCGCATGGAGATCATTTCCTTCAGCAGCTACACCGAACTGGAAAAGCTGCATATCGCCAAGCACTATTTGACGCCAAGAATGAAGCAGGAGCACGGGTTGAAGCCCAGCCAGCTCGAACTCAAGGACGAAGGAATTTTGGAAGCGATTCGGCATTACACGCGCGAGGCCGGAGTACGCAATCTGGAGCGCGAAATCGCGACGATTTGCCGCAAGACGGCGCGCGAAATTGCCGAACAAAAGGCCAAGCACACCGCCGTTTCCGCAGAAAACATCAGCCAATATTTGGGTCAGCGGCGGCATCGCTATGGCACGGCTGGCGAAGCGGATATCGTTGGCGCAGCAACTGGGCTTGCTTACACCGAGTTTGGCGGCGACATCCTGACCGTCGAAGTGAACCTGATGCCGACCGCGGGCGAGCAACCGAATGTCACGTTGACCGGCAGCCTCGGCGACGTGATGAAGGAGTCGGCGATGGCGGCGGTGACCTACGTTCGCTCGAATCAGGACGTTCTTTGCCCTGGCAAGCAATTTCGGTTCGATGTCCACGTGCACGTTCCCGAGGGAGCAGTGCCCAAAGATGGGCCATCCGCGGGCGTAACCATCGTAACTGCGTTGATTTCGGCGTTCACGGGCCGCCCTGTACGAAGGCAAGTTGCGATGACCGGCGAAACCACCCTGCGAGGAAACGTCTTGCCGGTTGGCGGAATCCGCGAGAAGGCACTCGCAGCCCATCGCGCCGGCATCCGCGAGCTGATTTTGCCCGCCGACAACATGGTGAACCTGGATGAACTACCGGCGGCCGTTCGGCAGGACATCGTATTTCACCCGGTACGCACGATTGACGAAGCGATCCGGTTTGCCCTCGCTGAGCCAGAAAAATGAACCCTTTCGGGTGATTTTGAGTCTAAACGATCAACATCTACGCTGGAATTGTGGAATAAGCCACATACTGCGAGGTAACGAATTTGGCCAGCAAAGTTGATCGAGAGCATCCACTTTATATCGCCTTCCGCGAAGCGGTTGGCAAATCGCTTTGGGAGCACGTGAGCACCCAAGACCAAGCCGACACGGCCGACTACTTGGCCGACCTGTTGGTCACATGTGCCCACACCGACAGCCTTTTTCGAATTCGAAATGCCAGCGGACAACCGGTCGTCAGCGTGGCGGAAATGATTGCCGAAGGCGATATTCGGCTGAACGCCTCCTCGTTCGAGCGAGAACGCGTCGTCCACCAGCACATTGGCGATTTCATCCTGTTTTGGTCTGGCCTATCCCCCCAATTTCTGCGACAACTGAAGCTGCATTCCAGCTTGGACCTGATCTGCGATTATCCCAAGCAGGCGCAGCAAAGCTACAACCTGGTGAGCACGTACGAGGAGCCGATCGACCCGGTCGCGGCGAAGACGTTCCGCAAGCTAAGCGATGGGTTCGAAGACTACGCGTTTTGCCTCAATGTCGTGCGCGACCGCTTGGGCCTGATGCGCATTTTTGAAGCTTAGGCCGCGTGGGGTTGATCGAAAAGCTGGTGAACCACAGCCGCAGGCCGCAACCGGCGAACGTTATCCAGCGCCTCATTCTGCCGCTCATGCAAGCCGAGGTTGTCGCAGCAAATGGATAATTCTTGCCATGCATCGGCATCGGCAGGGCTGAGTTGCAAGCCGCTTTCCAGCATGTGGGCCGCGTCGCTAAATCGCTCTTGGCGCAACAACAGCCGGCCGAGCGCGAAAAATCCTTGTACGAGGCCGCAATCCAGCTTGAGAGCTTCCGAATAGCATTGAGCGGCTTTGTCCTCGTCGCCCATAGTCTCAAATTCCTGTCCCCAACGGAGCAAAACTGGCGCACTGACGTCGTTCACCTCGGAATACGCCTTGTAAGCCGATTCGATTCGGGTAGCGTCGCCAAGTTGCTCGGAGGCGCTGAGCCACTTCATAAAAGTCTCGGAGTCTTTGAGCCCGCTATCCCAAGCTTGTTGGTAGAGGTCGGCGCTTTGCTCGAATTGGCCCAATTTGGACTGCAAATCCGCGACCAAAGAAATTGCCGACGCGCCGAGCGAATCCCAATTCATGGAATCGGTGAGCACGCCCAGAGCCTCTTCGAAGTATCCCAATTGCGCCAGAGCAGCGGCGGCCGTCGTCGCACCGAGAGATGTCGTCAGTGTCGCCTCGGGAGCATTGGCGAGCGTATCAAGCGCCTGTTCGGGCTGATCGCATCGAAGTTCGATCTGGGCCACCAGTGCATGGCGTTCAAATTCGTGTCGCTTGGAGACGCACGTTCGCGGATCCCAAGGCATTTCGGCGCTTTGGGAAGCCGCCAATCGGGCAAATTCGTAGTTACCCAGGTTCAAATGTGCCTGGGCGAGTGCGAGCATGCTAGACGCCGTATAGTTGCCAAGCAAGTGCTCGGTCGCGCAAAGTCGGACGGCTTCGGCGGAACGACCGCCTCGAACCATGGCATGCGCCGTAAGCTGCACGGCATCTTGGGCGGTGTGATGGAAACTGCGTACCAACGCTTGGCGACCGCATGATTCGGCGCGAGCATCTTCGCCTAGAGCCAAATAGAGGTTTGCGGCGTGTAGCCAAGCATAGGGATTTTCGGGATCTTGGTCCAGCCATTCTAAACCCGCGCAAAGGCGCAAGTGGAGCGCTTCGCGAGCCTTCATGTTGGTCATGGGCTCGAGTTCAAGCGAACAATCGGCTAGGCTGCCCATGGGGTCGCCAACCGCTTCTCGGTGAAAAACGCGCACTTCGGGTCTGGTCAGCGGTCCGCCGTCGCCATCCGGCAATTCAACGTTGATCGTGAATCGCGCAGGCTGAAAATCGCGGACGCCTTGTAGCATCTCCAGAGCGTAGTGGTCCAACGTTTCGTAGGGATAAATCAATAATCCCCAAGGATTGATCGCTCGATGCATCCATTGGGGCGAATGATGATCGGAAAATGCGGTTTCGCCGCTCCGAACGATCAAAATTTCGTCGGTTGAACGGAGGAATTTGGTGATAAGGGCGAGATTATCGCCCGAGACATTATCGACAACCGCGTATGTGATGCCATAGCCGGGGGATGGAGCGGGGTTCCTCATATTTACGCCTAAGCAACTCTGGTTGAGCGTTGTTTCAAGTATCGTCGGGCGCCAGCGATGCTAAACATCTCTTCGCGCAGCAGTCGCTTCAACAAGAAAACGACTTGCATATCCTCGGGTCGATATCGGCGTTGTCCACCCGCGGTTCTCAGGGGCTGCAAATACTCGTTAAACTCGCGCTCCCAATAGCGGAGCGTGTGGACTTCAATTCCGGTGATCTGGCTGGCGGCGCTAATGCTAACCGTCTGTTCCCCTTTTCCGTTGCGCTGTGGCGTCGACATGACTTACTCTCGAACTCCTTCCCTTAGGTTCGCGGGGTTTCCGCAACCTATGCTAATTGTTCGGTTCCAAACACGGCAATTTTCAGGGTGGATTTGTGCCGTTTTTGACAAGGATCGTGTTGGCGAACGCTCGGCTGCCGCGTACCGCATCAAATTGCTGGGCGTCACTCATAATAGAGCCATGTCCGCAAACGACTTGGACAACCTATATCGACTCCATAAGGTTGACGCTGCCCTGACCGAGATTCGCCAGCGAGCCGCCAATTTCTCGATTGGCGCCGACGAAGCCGCCGCGATCAAGGCGTTTCAACCCGAATGGGCCAAGCTGAAAGAAGAGTTTGAAAAATTGCACTCGGAACAGACCGATTTGAGCCTGGAACAGCAAGGCCTGCAGGACAAAATCAAAAAGATTGACGCCCTGCTCTACGGCGGAAAGGTTGTCAACCCGCGCGAGATCGAAGCTTATCAAAAAGAAATTGAGATGTTTAAGCGCCAGATTTCGGATATGGATGACCGGCTTGTCACCATTTTGGATGACGTGCCCAAGGCGCAGAAGCGATACGAAGTCGCCACCGCCAAGATGCGCGAGCTGAAGAAGGCTTACGACGAAGCCGCATCCAAAGCGGGCGACACCAAAGCTCAACTAGAAACCCAATTTAAGCAACTAGCGGCCCAGCGCTCGAAGCTTGCGGCCGGCGTTTCGAGCGGACTCATGACCCAATACGACGCCATACGGCAACGGCACGGCGGCATTGGGATGGCGGAAGTGCACCCCGATGGAGTCTGCCAACGATGCAAAACCAAGCTGCCCGAAAAAACGCGACTCATGATCCAAGAAGGGCGATTGGCAACCTGCGAAAGCTGCAAGCGGATATTGATCTATTTGGAGAGCGCATGAAGGTTCTCGCTCCCTTAGTTGGAATTGGCGCGTGCCTTTTGCTGACGAGCTGCGCTAAGTTTCCAGATACTCCCGACGCCGGCGAGGGTCCGCGGCTCATCTTTCGGCTGAAAGTCGACGGCAAAATTCGGTTTGGCACCGAAAACAACGTCCAGAGTTCGCCATACATTTACATGGTGGCCCTGAACCCATCGGAACTGGATAATCCGACCACCCAAGGCCCTATTCCCGTCATCGCACCGCCCTGGGGCAACGGATTTGTTGCTGGAAACGCCACCCATTTCATCTGGTGGGATCCGACTCAGGCATCGCCATTCACCCTCTACAAGTTCACGAACGCCGATTTGACCCAGTGGTCGGCGGTCGGCGTACCCATCAACGCGGTGAACGCGAGCCCGGGCGCCAATGAGCTCACGTTCGAGATTTCTCTTCGCCAGCTGATTCCTGATTCAACCGTCGCGGCCAAAATCCGGAGCATGCAGGTTAATTTCTTGCTCATGGACCAGGCACCGCAATCGGGAACCACCAAATTTTGGGACGCGATCGGCGACGGCCGCTTTGCCAACACGGTCAACACCTGGATCACGATTCCGCTACGCAGCAACGCGACTTATGATAACCAACGATCGGGCGAGATCGAGCCGCGCGGAGACCAACCTGATCCTGACCTCGACCTAGTGGATTGGTCCGTCGAAGTGCGAACGCAATAGCATGCCGCGCGTATCCATCCTGCTGACTTGCTATAACCACTTAGCCTTCTTGCCTGTCGCGGTGCAATCCATCCGCGACCAATCGTTCAGTGACTACGAAATCATCGCGCTTGACGATGGCTCCACGGACGGGACGCGCGAGTGGTTGACGCAAAACTTATCCGATGCAAAACTCATTTTCAATGAGGCCAACCAAGGAACCTACGAAACCCTAAACATTGGTTTCCGAAATAGTTCTGGAGAATGCATTGCTATTTTGAATGATGATGACGTTTGGCATCCGAATAAATTACAATTGCAACTCGCGCTTTTGGACGAATCCCCATCAGTTGGTCTGGTGCACACGAATGGGCGGTTCATCGACGGTAAAGGTCAGGTCACCGAAGGTTCTCCTCTTGGGTTCGAGTTCCCCCGAACTCGAACGGGAAACATCGCGCTCGACCTAACCTATGCCAACAAGATCATCGCGAGCTCGGTTCTGTTTCGCCGTAAATGCCTCGATCAAGTCGGTCTTTTTGACGCTAGCCTATTCGGATCAGGCGACTGGGATATGTGGTTCCGCATCGCTCAGCACTGGGAGATCGGCTACGTGGACGAAGAGTGCACCGATTACCGCGTGCATGGGAGCAATGCCAGCCACAAACTGGATCGAATTTGGCGCGACGACGAGGTAATTCGGCATCGGATTAGTGAGTATCTGGGTTCGCTGCCCGACTCGGACGCCGTCAACCAGGCAAAGGCGCACAATGCCGCTTGCTTGGGCACGGTCGCGACGCTGAATGGGGACGCCCGCGCGGGCAGACGGCATTATCTCGAATCGCTGCGCTGGAACAGAACTCGACTTCGAACCTATTTGCGCTTGGCGGCGACATTCCTTCCGCAATCGTGGTTTCGGCGGCTACTGTAGCTGCCATTCGACTTCGTGGACTCCAGCAAGCGAGCGCGCCACCACCTTTACCGGCTCGCCGCGGTAGGGCAGCTCCATCGCTTCGCCGGTGAGGAGGCCATCGGACCGCACCAACTCGGGCAGCGGCAACTTTAAGCTAAGCCAAATGTCGACGAGAATGCCCTCTGCCTGCAAACTCCAGTTCTTGTACTCGCCGGTTCTGGTAATGGTGAGTGGGCCAGCCTCCTGCGGCACGTCTTTCGGCTCGATGAGTAGCCGCAATGATCGCACTCCGCCAAAGTTGAGCACGACGACATCGGTCTGCACCGGCAAATCGAGCTCCACGAAGGTGGATGTGCCCGGTTCTACCGCGATTTGGCGCACGGTCGTCCAGTTTTGACCTCCAAACGACTCGCCCCGCACGACAAGCTCGTCAACAACGCCGCTAGCTCGTGAATTCAAAATCCCTACGACCAACCGATCACCATCGCACTTTGCGCGCACCATGATGTCGCCGTAAAGCGCCTTGACTTCGTGGGCGGCCGCCTTCCATTCGCCGGCGGAATCTACCAGCGACCAACTTTGCACCGGCCAGCAATCGTTGAGTTGCCAGATCAAAGCGCCCCGGCAAAAGTCAGAAAAGCGCATGCGCTCAATCGCCGCCCGCATCGCATCGCGCTGGTTCAATTGACTGGCATAGATCAGCTCGTCCAAGGACTGCGGCCGATGGTAATGCAGAGCGATGAGGTCGAAGTAGGTCGGCTTGTTCGAACGGTTATGAAACTCGACGAGGGGGTCCGTCGCTGAAACAATACTCGGAGGCAGGGCTTCGGACCAGGCAAGCCGCCCGCAAGAACTGAGGAACCCAAACTCTGAGCAGAATGAGCCGCGAAAGTCGTGATAGTGGGTCCAGTCTCCGACGCCGTGCCACACGTCCCAAAAGTGCTGGTCGCCGCTGCAGGGGCCATTGCAATCCGGCTCGCGCCCATGTGGGCTACCTGGAATGTACGGCACGTCGCAGTTCATTTCTCGGTGGACGCGCGGGATGACATCGCAGTACAGCGGCTCGCCAACATACCTTTCTGGCGTATTTTCTGCGCCGCCCCACTTGCCCTGAAACATCATCTCATTCTCGTTGTTGCCGCACCAAATGGCGATGCACGGATGGTGGGCCAGCCGGCTGATGATGGCGCGGGTTTCGTGCTCACATTCCTGCTGCGCGGCCTCGTCGTCGGGATAGTAGCCGCAAGCGTACGGAAAATCCTGCCAAACCAAAATGCCAAGTTCATCGCACGCAGAATAAAAATCGTCTGGATCCATCAGGCCGCCACCCCAAACGCGCAGCATGTTCATGTTCATGTTCTTGGCATCTTGAACCCGCTGGCGGGCCGATAGGTGCGGCGTCATGAACGAATGGCATGGAATCCAGTTCGCTCCCCGTGCCCAAATCGGCTGCCCATTCACGATGAATTCAAATGTGGTGCCGCTCGGCGTCTGCTGCTGTCGGATCGACACTTCGCGCAACCCAAGCGGAAACTCGCGCGAATCAAGCACCGATGCATCTTCATCGAAAATGGTTGTCACCAATCGGTACAGGTGGGGGCTTTCGGGATGCCAGAGCTTTGGTGAATTCAGCACGATGGTGCCATCGCCTTCGACTTCACCGACAAATTCCTGCGTTTCAGTGTCGACGATTTGATGCTGAACGCGGTGCTCGGGTCTCGGTGCGGTCGCCAAAGTCACCGCGACGCGACCTCGGTCGTGCACCTGCTGAACGGACACGTCGTCGATGAGCGCGGCGCAGTCGATCAGTTCGACCGCGCGCCAAATTCCGCAAGAGATGAGCCGTGGACCCCAATCCCAGCCGAACGAATATTGCGCCTTTCGGACAAAACAGCGCTCTTCGAAGCCGTTAGTGGTTAACGGAAACCCGTTGGCAGCCATCCACTCCACACGCCTCTGCTCGCCATAAGCCTTGGCGGGTTGAAAATCTACATCCAGGCGATTTGCCCCATCAACCAGGAATTGCCGCACTTCCGCGACAAACGGAATCCACATGTTGTGGCTTTCGCCGAGCAAGTGTCCGTTCAACCGGATCGTTGCAATCGTGTCGAGACCGCCGAATTCAAGTCGCGTATGCGGCAGATCTTCCGAAGGTGACCAATCGAATTCGAGCGAAAAGGTCCAGGGCACCTCATCGACCCAGGTCACCGCGAGTTCATTGTCGGCAAAATGCGGGTCGGGGATATAGCCCGCGCGAACGAGCTCTGGATGCACATGCGTCGGCAACTGGACGCCATCGACGCAAATCCCCCGCGATGGCTGGACAATTGTCCAAGGCTCAACCGACAAATTGCGCCTGATCGCCTTTTGAGGATGTTGGGCGTCCGAATTTGGCATGCCTAAAGCCTACCGCGGAACCATCGTGCCGTCCGTATCCAGATACAATACGGATCATGATTAGAAAAGCAAGCGCGATTTGGACTGGCGACCTTAAGGGTGGCTCGGGTGTGGTTTCGGCCGATAGTGGAGTGCTCAATCAGACTCCGTATTCCTTCCATACACGGTTTGAAGACCAGCCAGGCACGAACCCGGAGGAGCTTGTCGCCGCCGCGCATGCGGCTTGTTTTTCCATGGCACTGAGCGCGATGCTCGGCGGCAATAACCATGCACCTGAGAGCGTATCAACGAAGGCTGAACTCAGCCTTGATAACCTGGATGGCGCGTGGACAATCACCAAAATTCACTTGGTGACTCGCGCGGTTGTGCCCGGCATCGACAACGACACCTTCCAATCAATTGCCGCCGATGCCAAGGCAAAATGCCCGATCAGCCGCCTGCTCAAAGCCGAAATCACGCTCGATGCAACACTCGGCTAAGGACGCGTTTGTATGCTCGCGCATGGCAACCGGTGGATTTTTCAACCATTTGGTGGGAATCCTGCGGTTCTGTGCCAATAATCTAACCAGATTGTAGCGATTGGATCAGCATGGATCGACGAACCGAGCTCTTAACGAGCGCATATGAAATCATCGGACGCGAAGGCATCGAGGGCCTGCACGCGCGTGCAATTGCCGCCGCATTGAACCTCAACCATGCCACCGTTCACTACTATTTCCCAACCCGCAGCGACCTTCTTTGCGCGCTGGTGGATTATGCCGAAGAGCGATTTTTGAAGGATCGCGAAAAGGTGATCTCGCAGGCAACCGAACCCGTGCAGCGGCTGGAAGCAGAGATCGCACTTTATGAAGCCTATTGCCGCCCACAAAGCCGATTCTTCCGCGTTTGGACGGCTATGTTCACCGCGTCGCACACCAACGAAAAGCTGCGAGAACGCCTGCAACGGCTGAGCAACACCTTTGTGCAGCGGTTCGCGGAAAACAAGAATTTGGCTTCATATTCGCGAACGCTTAGCCAAGGGCCGCTTAGCGATCCATACGTGTTCATCTCAACGATGCTCGGGCTGGGGTTGATGGCGCAGTTGCATAACAATCGCGATGAGACCTCGGACAAAATCGACGCCATCGTTTCCACAATGATTGGTTCGCCGGTCGAATAATTTCGCATACGCGATAGATTTTGCTACTCGCGCGCGACTTACTTCACAATGGTGACAACGTGGAGGAACGCAATCGAGCCACCCGCCAATGATCCCGCCACCGAAGCGCCTTGGCATGCAGCGGATTTCGAGCGATATTGCTTGGGGCCGATATTTCGGTTCTTTTCCTGCCAGTTGCCATCGCGCGAAGATTGTGAGGACTTGGCGATGGAAGTCTATGCCGCTTACTTGAAGTCACCGCACAAGGCGCATCGGGCAAACTCCCCGCGTGCGTGGCTGATGCAAATTGCGCACCGCCGGCTTGCCGACCACCTGCGGCGAAAAAAAACGACTCTCGAACCGCCCGATGCGACCTACTTTGACGACGCCGCGTATTCAATGGCCGTGCGAGAAGTACTCCATAAATTGCCGGACCGCGAACGAGAAGTGCTCATTTTGAAGTACGTCGCCGAACTATCTCAGGCAGAAATTGCCGCGCTGCAAAACGCGTCGGTCGATGCCGTCAACAGCCTTTTGCAACGCAGTCGCGCTAGTTTTCGAAAGATGGGATCGCACTTGATCGACCCGGAGGAAGCCTCATGAAACCCACCATCGAACAAGCCATTCGATCGGCAAGCTTTGAGCCCAGCGATCGACTAACCGCTCGTGCCGCGGCTTTGCGAAGTTCGCGTAGGCCAGCCAGGGTTGCGTTGCGATGGGTGTTCGCGGTTGTCGCTTTCGGCGCGGTCGCGTTCGCCGGTTGGCAAAATTACCCGCGTGTAAAGTCGCCTGGGGAATGGATCAGCATTCCTACCGCGAAGATCCACTGCGCCCAGCCATTCACAGTTGCGATTCCAGCGCGATTGATCGGTGGCTACGCGGCTGGAGTCGAAAGTACGGTTGATGCGGGCAGCTCGGGGATCAAAATCGACCGAAAATATTGGAGTTCAGACCGCAGCGACCTAATCGTTGAGGGCCATTTCCGCGGGTATTATCGCGACGCGACCGAACTGCGAACCACCCTGGTGCAGCTTGACGAAAACGGTAAAGCGCCGAAAACCATTGCGTGGCTCGTGATCAACATTCGGGCACCATTCACTTGCGTCGATAGCCAGGGATTTAGCGTGGAAAGTGCGGACATTCCGATCAAATTGGATCCAGAATTCGTGGGCACCAGATTGCGCATCACGCAGCAATCCACCAACATAACGGCGGAAATCATCAACGGCGCCGAGCCAACGCTTAAGGTCCGCAAACCACTCAATGACTATGGTTTCGTCGTCCTGCGCGATGAGGCGACGGGCTACGAACGCGCGATTCGGCTCCAGCCAAAGATGCGCAGCGGTGAGTCAATTCACGAATACTTTGGCTACAACCTGAATACTCCGACGAACGGGCAATCCAAGCTGGCGTTTCAGGACGTCAACATTCCGTCGGTGCGCGCTAGCGATTGGAAGTTCGCAATCGAGCCTAATTTGGGCTCGATCAAAGCGGACGCGGTAACCAAAAACAGGATCGATTGTACGTTCTACCGCGCCAAACTACTCGGCCAGCTACAACCCATCTGGATCCGCGCCTATTGCAACGGCGTCGAGGCTTGGCAGACGATTTTGGTGCACGAAGCGCCGCCGATTATGACAGACGCGCCGACGAATGATCCCCAATCCGGGTCCGGATCCGCGCCACCACGTCTGCCGCACTGATTCCTGCGTCGGCTCTGATCAGCGGCTGGGCACCGTGCTCGATGAATGCATCCGGCAGCGCGACGATCTCCAATGGAATCGAGACGTGCCGCCGCGCCAGTTCGTCCAAAACTTGCTGACCGAATCCGCCGGTGCGAACGTTTTCTTCTAGCGTAACGATGAGTTGCAACCCGCCCGCCACGGCGACGATAGTGTCGACATCAATCGGCTTGGCGAATCGCGCATTGATTACGCTCGCGTCGATACCATGTCGGGACAGTTCAGCCGCAGCTTCCCACGCGACCGAAACCATGCTGCCGATCGCGACTAGGCATATCGACGCGCGATCGGGACGCGACAGCACTTCCGCCTTACCGAGTTCGATTGGTGATCTTGCCTCGGGGAGCCGATCATCGCTCGCACCACGCGGATACCGAATCGCAGATGGACCTGCGTCATAGTCGCGCATGAACCGGGCCATTTCTTGCAGTTCGGTCGTATCGCGCGGAGCAAGTAGCGTCATGTTCGGAATTTGGGTCAAGAAGCTAATGTCGAATGCGCCGTGGTGGGTCGGTCCATCGTCGCCGACCAAACCCGCGCGATCCATAAAGAACCGAACTGGTAGGTTTTGTATACAAACATCGTGCAAAACTTGGTCAAATCCACGTTGCAAAAACGTGGAGTAGATCGCGCAGAATGGTTTCAATCCGCCTGCAGCGAGGCCCGCCGCGAAGGTCACTGCGTGTTGCTCAGCAATTCCCGTGTCGTAGTAGCGGTCGGGGAATTTCTTTGCATATCCGGCTAGCCCGGTGCCGTCTGGCATGGCCGCGGTGATGGCGATAACCTTGCTGTCTGCTTCGGCGGCTTCGATGGCGGCGTCGCCGAAGGCCTGGGTGTAGGTGATGGGCCCGGCAGACTTCGCCATGTCATTGGATTCAAGGTCAAAGGGCACCACGCCGTGCCATTTGCGTGCATCTTCCTCGGCAACGGTGTAACCCTTGCCCTTAACGGTCATTGCGTGGACAAAAAGCGGTCCGCGAATTTCCGTCAAATTGCGGAAGATTTCGAGCAACGACAGCAGATCGTGACCATCAACCGGGCCGATGTACTCGAACCCCATTTCCTCGAAAATGGTGCCTGTTTCTTCGGGCGCGAAGTAGTGGGTGATGCTGTGTCGCAAGCCGCTGGCAACGCGCGGGAGCGGACCGGGAATTCGCTGGACAACTCGCTTGGCGCGCTGAGCCATGTCTTGCACGATGGGTCGCGAGCGCAGGCGAGTGAAATAGGATGTCAATGCGCCAACGTTTGGCGCGATGGACATGCGATTATCATTGAGGACAACCGTGAAGTCGGTCCCCAATTCGCCCGCGTGGTTGAGGGCTTCCCAGCTCATGCCACTACAGATCGCGGCATCACCGGTCACCGCGACGATGCGCTCGTTCGTGCCGAGCTGATCGCGCGCCGCCGCGAACCCAAGTGCCGCAGAAATCGCGGTTCCAGCGTGGCCGGCGCCAAAAACATCGAGTGCGTGCTCTTCTCGCTTCAAAAAGCCCGACATGCCTTTGTGCTTGCGTAAAGTTTCGAATCGCGGCAGTCGTCCCGTTAGCAGTTTGTGGGGATAGGCTTGGTGCCCGGTATCCCAAACCACCTTGTCGGGCGGCATGTTCAGCGACGCGTACAATGCAACCGTTAGCTCGACGGTTCCTAAGTTCGAACTAAGGTGTCCGCCGGTCTTGCTGACATGATCCAAAATTGCTTGCCGCACTTCACCGGCAACTTCCAAGAGCTCTTTGTCGCTGAACTTCTTGAGGTCGTTCGGTTCAACAATTTGGCTCAGAAATTTGAAAGTGCTCATGGCTTCAATAACAATCTACGTTGCAGGAAACGATTCCGATTTACTCATTCTGGGCCTAATGACGCTGAAATTGTTGCCTGTATCCCATAAAAAAGACGTGCCACCCCAACTTGTAGGGTGGCACGCCTCGCCTTGTTAGGCAGGTCAGAGATTACAGATCGCCTTGGAGGTCGAAGTTTTCCGAGTAGATCAGATAATCATCGGTCTCAACGATTCCGTTGCCGTTTAGGTCAGCGTTCGGGTTGTAGCCCGGGTCGCCAACCGCGGTGTCGAAAGCATCGGAGAAGACTAGGTAGTCGTCGGTATTGGTTTGGTTGTTGCCATCCACGTCACCGTTGATGAGGGTCACATCCACGTTCGTCGTCGTGCCAGAGAACGATACGCTGGGAACGACCTTGCGCAACCAGTGGCTAGCCTTGATCGCGACATCGTAAGTTCCAGGAACTCCCGGAGGAACGAGGTCGAACGAGTATGCGCCGCCCGCGGTCAGGTTTGCCGAGAACGAAGCAATCACCGTGAGGGTGCTTGGCGTTCGCAGTTCAACCGTTACCGGGACCGTCGAGCTGTCGCCAACCCAGCCGGCGCCGAGGTTCACGGTGCCAGTGATCTTCGGTCGAGCGCCAACGTTGATGGTAACCGTCGCTGGCGAGCTCGTCAACGTTCCGTCGCTTGCGCGATAGGTGAACGAGTCGGCGCCAGAGAAGCCTGCGTTTGGCGTGTAGGTGAAGCTACCGTTCGCGTTGAGAACGACTACACCGTTCGTTGGGTTGGTCACGAGTTGAGCCGTCAGCGCTTGCAGGTTCGGATCGGTGTCGTTACCCAAAACGCCCGCAGTCGGAACGTTCAGCGCTGTTGCGTATGCAGTTGCATAGGCATCCGGATTGGCCGTTGGAGCCGCGTTGCCTTGCAGCGTGAAGGTGCCGGTCTTGGTGAAGCCGGTTCCCGACATCGTGATGATCGGGTTTGTGGTGCTCGCCGCAACCGTCGTGGTGATCGGGAAGTTCGCGGTGGTCGAGCCAGCCGGAACCGTAACCGAAGCAGGAACCGTGACGTTTGCCGAGTTATCGGAAAGACCCAAGGTCAAGCCGCCAGCCGGAGCCGGGCTCAACAGAGTCACTGTGCCAGTGGTAGGAGTGCCACTTGGAACCGTGTTCGGCGAAACCGCAAGGCTCAGCTGGGTGTCAGCCGTGACCGTCAAGTTCGCGTTGCAAACATCAAAGAAGATGTTGCCGACCGCTTCGATCTTGATTCGGCCAGTTGCGCCAGCGGTTTGAACCCAAGGAATCACGACATCTTCGGTACCGTCGTTTGGCGTGCTTGCCGCCAGAACGATTTGACCAGAGACAATGTCAAAGTCCGTACCGCGTGCCGTCGAAAGAGTGATCTTGACGTTCGCGGTCGATCCCGTGCCGCCGACCAGCCAGTTGATAGTTTGGGTGGTGCCCGCGTTGAAAACGGTTCCTGCGGCATTGGCCGTGTTCACCGCAAACTGCGCACCATTGACCGTAACCACGACGTCGTCGGAGTTGACGCCGCCGCCATTGGCCTTGTTGTCGCGAGCCGTGACGCGGAAGTTAAGCGTGCTTGCCGCGGTCGGAAGATTCTCGTAGAACAACGTGGTCGTACCCGCCAAAACCGATGACAGCCTCGGGAAGGTTCGATACGTGTTGCTCGTCGGGTTGTAGCTTCGGAACCGCGGCGAGGTGTTCATTTGCTCCCAGCAGAAGGTGAGCGGGTCGCCTTCTGGGTCGGAGGATGAAGCCACCGTCAGCTTAAACGGAGTGCTAACCGGGATCGTGTAATCCGCGCCGCCGTTAACGGTCGGTGCGTTGTTGCCCGTCGAGCTCGACGTACCGATGGACGGAATGTTAACCGTAATGAAGGTTCGAATCTCGTTGTAGCTAATTGCGTGGAAGTATGCGTCTGAGTTCGTTTGAAGATCTTGGGTTCCGCAAATTCCAGCGTAGGCCATGATGGTGGAACCACTACCCGGCTCAAACGCGGTTGCGGCGTTTCCGTTACCGGCGCAAGAACCAGCGGTACCGGCAAACGTGTGATTGCCTTTGAATTGGTGGCCCATTTCGTGCGCAACGTAGTCGATGTCAAACGCGTCGCCGGTGGGTGAAGGTGAACCCGTTACACCGCGAGCCTTCTGTGCATCGTTACCCACGACGCCAAGACCCGCGACGCCGCCGCCGCCGGTCGAGAAAACGTGGCCAATGTCATAGTTCGCCGCACCCGGAGTGGCGTTGCACTTCGTTTGGTTCTCAGTCAACATTGTAACGCCGTTGCTGTTGGTGAATCCATCGGTCGTGCCGTTCGTATAGGCCAACTTGTAGGTCATGTTGAGGCGGATGCCAAGTTCCTTTTCGTAAACCCCAGTAACGCGGTTTACGCTGGTGACCATTGCTGCTTCGCCAAGTGCCTGGGTTCCGCCAAATGCGGCGGTATATTCTGCGGTGGCGTTAAGAGCGAGGCGATAGGTTTTGAGCGTCGGACCGGAAGACAAAAATGCGGGGCCAGTATCTTTCGTGTGGCCGCTTGGCATTTCGCCGGTGAGCGCTTCGTCCAGCGAGTTGAACTGACAAGCCCATCCGCCTGGTTGTTGCGAAAGGTTTCGCTTGAAATAAGAAGTGTGAACGGACGAGGTGCCGTTCGTGGCTGGGTCGATGAAATAAGCGCCATCGCCGCCCATGATCATCGCGGAAAATCCGCGGCAGGTGAAATCGATGCGGCCATGGCGGCTCGGATCGGTTACGCCCGTCACGTAATAAGTCTTGATCTCAGGGTTCTGAGCTTGAAGCGCGGGCGACAAGATTGGCTGCTCAACCGCCATGAACTCTTCCA
>CAYRAX010000017.1:21101-24120 GCA_964422285.1 uncultured Chthonomonas sp. | reverse complement strand
GCGCGGCGCGGTGAAGGTCGGCGACCGGCTGGAACACATGAAACCCGGCAGCGAAAAAGGCAAGGAATTTAACGTTACCAAGCTGTGGATTTATGAGGGAATCGAACTAAAAGAGGTTGCCGAAGCGCACGCGGGCGAGATTGTCATGCTGGCTGGCGTTGAAGATGCAAAGCTTTTCGACACGATTGCCGCGCCGCAAAGCACTCCCGCCTTGCCCGCAATTGAAATCGAGCCAAGCACGCTCAGCATGAATTTTTACGCCAATAATTCGCCTTTGGCCGGAAAAGATGGCGGCAAATTCCTGACAATTCACAAAATTCGCGAGAGAATCGAGAAAGAAGAACATGTTTCGGTTTCCATACAAATCGACCCCGATAGCGAACCGGATTGCGTTAAGGTCCGCGCTCGAGGCGAGCTGCAACTCGCGATTTTGATCGAGACCATGCGCCGCGAAAGCTACGAAATGGCGATTTCTCGGCCGCAGGTCATCATGAAGCGATCGGACGAGGGGCCGCTGGAGCCATTCGAGCACGTCACGTTGGAGCTGCCGAGCGACGGAATGGGCGACGTGATGGAGGAGCTGGCGCGCCGAAAGGGCGACATGCTGGACATGCTGCAGGAAAACGACCGTGTGCGCATGATTTATTCAATTCCAACTCGCGGATTGATCGGTTTCCGAAGTACTTATCTTACGCTGACCCGCGGTCAGGGAACGATTTCTAGCCTTTTTGAGGGCTACAAACCTTATCGCGGCGAAGTCGTCAGCCGAACCCAAGGCTCGCTGATCGCCAAGGATCCGGGCAAGATCACTCGATATGCCTATGAAAATGTGCAGGAGCGCGGGACGCTTTTCTTCCCGGTGGGCGTGGACGTGTACCCCGGCATGGTTGTAGGGGCCAACGCGCGCGATGAGGACATGATTGTCAACATCGTTTTGCAAAAGGCGGCGACCAACATGCGCAGCGCGAACGCGGACGCAACAACCGTTTTGGACGCACACAAGGAATTTTCGCTGGAGCAATCGCTTGCTTGGTTGCGTGATGATGAGCTTTTGGAAGTAACGCCGAAGCAGCTGCGGTTCCGCAAAAAGATTTTGGACCACAGCGAACGCCGAGTCGCCGAGCGCCGCGCCGAGGCGTTGACTTAAATTAGGAAGGCACCCAGCCGAGCACGGACACATCTGCGCTGGTGAGATTTGCATATGATCCGCCCGAGGCTCGACGCTTGTTGGGCGTCGTTCCGCCGTTGGTCGAGTTAAGGAATTTGGAGAGCGTTGATGTAACTCCTGGAGATAGGACGCATGTGGCGACCTTGTTAGCTACAGGCAGTTGCGCATTGCAGCCCACCCATTGAATTGTAACTCCGCCAGCTTCAGTACCATCGTTCTCGGCTCTCATCATATCGTTAGCACCATCGATCTGCAAGTAGCAACCCACAAACACAAGATCGGACAGGGCCCTAACCGGAGAAGATTTGAGCAAATTTTGGCCCGTGTTCAACTGATAAATGCTACAATTATCGAATCGAATAGTGACGAATCGGAACGAACTAGCACTATTTGCATTTGTTAGATCAATTGTGGGCAAACTCTCGGACGCCGGGTTGGAGACAGTGCAGTTTTTGATGGTCACGACTGACGGGTAACCAGGCGAAGCACCAACATTTGGGTCGGTTGTTGTCGGCGCGAACTTTGCCCGCTCCATGGTGCCGCCATCGAACGTAAGGTTTCTTACTGCACCTTGCGTCTCCAACTGCTTAACGTTGCAGTTTGTTAAGAAAATAGCATCACAACCACGCCGGTAGGTCGTGTTGCCTATTTGCACCTTAACTTTTGGACCGCTTCCTTCTATTCGGTCTGCAGACACGTTATAAGCGTCCCCACCATGGATGTCAAACACGCCATCAGCGCATGAATCGCCACGGAACCCGATGACGCTCACTTTTGCCGAGCCGCCCTCGACCACAAAGCCATACCGAGTGTCGGTCGCCCAGCAATTTTTGGCCAAGATATTGACACTGCGATCGACTTGGAAAGTGTAGCCCTCACCTGTAACACCCGCGGCACTTGGCTTCGCTAGCTCAGAGCCAGTGCAGTGGTCGTACTGTATGTCCCGGCAGTACTTTGCTGCAAAGATACTTGACGTGCTCTTGGAGCCGCATGTCCGTTGGATTGAAAATCCTGCAACGTAACCAGCGTAGACGCACGCCAAGTAAGTACCTTCACCGGGATTGTCCTTCGAGTATCTGCGACCATAGAATTTGCCGCCGCGCAGACTGATATTTTCACAGACAGCTGCGCCAGTTGCGGACAGAACCAAGTCGCCGTTAGAGGCATTGCTCGCATAGTTTTGCGAGACCGTGGTTGCAAACGTAGCAATCGATCCGGCCACGCTCACCACGCGTATGAGTTCGCCCCCTATATGCCTCGGCGGAGGAGATGCACCGTCTTCCTTCTTGTTCAAATCCTGCAAAAAGTACCAACCAGGAACGACCGTTCCGGAACTAATCACACAGTTGATCGCGCCCGCGGATAGGCCACTCCCTATTGATGGCCCGCTCGTACCCGGGTCAAAGGCTTGCCCAATCGTGATCAGGGTCTTAGTTTGACCTGCCGAATAAGTCCCCCTATCGGAGACCATCGACGCGCGCACGAAGATTATGACAAGATTGCGTTGGCCGGCACTAACAACGATGGTGTCATTTAGATCCTGTAACAAATAATGACCACGAATCTTAAAGAAGCGAAGAGTGTCCGAAGGCTTGCACCTACCGAGTCGTGAATTCAAAATTGAAGAACTACTAAGTTTAGTAGCCCGTGGCCAACGGCGACGGCTCATCCCTTTCGCACCTTTGTTACGCCGATCACGCGAATACTATCGATACGGACAGGAGCCAGGGACGCGTACCGTGTAACTGCAAATCGTCCGGAGATGTAGTACGGTGGACCCGTATGGGCACTTTCTAGCGCAGTATTAACAAAAGACGTCGCAACAATATACGCACTGTCATTGATCACCAG
>CAYRAX010000017.1:2362-21091 GCA_964422285.1 uncultured Chthonomonas sp. | reverse complement strand
CCGTTGAGTCGAATAAATCCTGAAACGTATATTTGCTTATATCAAACTTAATTTGTATCTTGTTCCAGCCAGCATGCCACGGAGTCCCTAAGTAATAGAAACTACCTCGATCATTTATCGCTACGTTCGCATACCCGTGGACAGGGGGAGCACCCAATGAATCTGGTTGATATGGGCCACCGTCGATGTATGAATACCTCTTGTCCTCGGGATACTTATCTGAGTATATGCAAATCAAACCGCAAGCGTACTCATCCATGTTAACCCACATTTCGTAGATCATTTCATCGAAGTCACTTGGTGCCAGAGAGGGTAGACGTAGCGAAATATCCTGAAATTCGCGCTGACTTGTGCGGCCCTCGATCCGTGGGAGGGGATAGAAAACTCCATACTTTGATCCGTCGTGAGCGGCGAGGCTGGGTCCGGTTGTACCCAACCGCACTGGGTTGGCGACGTCGGTTATGCCGACTAAACCAGGGTCCAGGGTTTCGTATTTCCAACCCGTCAATGGATTGTTCATGTCCGCGTCGCTTGAGTACTGTTCGAAATTGTTCTCGTAGATGAGCGTCTCAATGCGGATGTACTGCGGCTCGGCCCCTTGCACGATTGGGCCGTTGCCGTTGCCGCCAACCAGGCCACCACACCCCGCGAGGCATACGGCCCCCATAACAAATACGAAGAGTCGTTTCACATGAACCTCTGCTGTGCCCATTTGGAGCTGTTTAGATTTGCCGTGGTGGGGTAGATGGTTACTTGCCACAGACCTTGGTCCAGTTCAATGTGTACGGTTTGTTCGCTTGCGGCGGTGATGGTAAAGGTTTCATCAATTGAAAGGACTGACGAATTGAATGTGCCTGCTCCGGTGGCAAGTGGCACTACGCGCCTCGCCGCCGTAATGCGAATACTTCCAGTATTCGTCGACGGTGTGCATACAAAATAGAACGCGCTTAGCGGGCACGAAGACGCGTCCACAACAACAGACGCGCTGGAGCCGGCATTAATGGTGCCGATGGACGTCGTCGCCGAACCCGGATCAAACCAGCCAGCATTGGTGGCAGGTTGGGAAACCACATCGCGGCCACCCAACACCACAGGCCCGGGATTGATTACCAAACCTCCCAGCAAAGGATCGTAGGTTGCGGACGGATTGGGAAGCGTAATGGCCGAACCGAACGTCGAACCTGGCGTCACCAGTACCGGTCCGCCGCTCAATGCGCCTCGAAACTCCACTGCGTCTACCCAGAGGCGATCGGAAGCATTGACGCCAGTCCCGGGCCGGTTAAGCAAAAGTTGCCCGAGAGACCTCGCAGAATTAGTTGGGTTCATCGTGAAGATCGCATTGCCCTGCGAACTGAGAAGCTCTCGCCCATCCACGCCGAAAAACATGCCTGTCAATTCGCGTGCCACGGAGTCCGTCGCTTTGAGTACATGAGTCAGTGGAGATCTGCGATACCCCTCCTCGACAGTCGTGATCAGCGGCTCGACCAGCGCTTGACAAACGGAAGCACCCGTAGAGGTTAACACTAGTTGTGGATGGACTGCCGCAAAGTTAACCGCTGCACCACTTGCAAGCGGCGAAAAACCATAATTCGCCCCCCCCCCGTGCGCACGACGTTACTCAAAGGACCGAAATTGCTGGGACGGTAGGTTGTTGGGTACGCCGCAATCAAGTCATCTTGCACAATAACTACTGCCCCTCCAGTACCGTCGACCGGCACTGTTACCGGCAGCCCCACAGGCACGGGCATGACTTCTCTATACGTTCCACTTGGATCAGGCATAATTTTGGGTACCTCTTGAAGCACTGACGCGCGTCGGTGCCTTGGTGGTTCGCTTTATTTATTAAAATGTTTTTGTTGTTACTTGAGATGTTCGAAAATGAATGATAATACGTACGCCATGACGTCATTTTGGCGTCTTGAATCGCTCAAGGATTGGTTCGTGGATTTGGCTTCCAAAATGAACCACGACGAAGTTAACGCGCCGCTCGGCGAAGGCGAATGGTCGCTGGCGCAGGTGGTCGAGCATCTCTTGATCGTCGAGCGAGCCATCATGGTCAGCCTGGCCCGGAGCAAGGCGCAGATGCCACCTAACACGGCAGAAACGAGCCGCCAAAAACAGCTTTATCAAGCAATGCTCGCGAGTGGCCAAAAGTACGAGGTGCCATCCCCAGCGGTTGAGGCAACGGCGAATCCAGACCTCGACGCGGTGCTTGGCGACTGGGAAAAACTCCGGCGCAAGATGCAGGCAAAAATCGAAAACGGCGACCTACCGGGGCCCGAAATCTTGATATTCGATCACCCGATCGGCGGCCCCATGAACGCGGCAGAGGCGATCGACTTCTTAGGCGATCACTTGATCTACCATCAGCTGCGGGTTCAAAGTTTGTTGACTCAGGCGAGCGAGCGGGCGACGCCGGCCAAGTAGCCATTCAGCTGCTGCTGGATTTTTTGCAGCTGTTGCAGGTTTGAACCCGCGCCGATATTGATCGTTTTTCCGGCCGCATCAACCAGTTGCACCACGGCGGTCCCGGCTTTGTTGTTCGAGTTACCAAGCTGAGCTTTGCCGATTTGGGCGCGCTGGGTGGCGTCCAATTCGTATTCGCGGCGCATTCGAATAGGGCCCCATTTTCGAAGCCAAACCAGGCGCGTACCATCAATCGACACGGTCTCATTTGAACCCGCGATGAACGCGCCATAGGCCATCGCGAACCCAGCGAAGTAGAAAATCGCGTAGAAAGCGAGTAGCGCCAGCGCGCCCCAGCCAATCGCCCTTGCCATGCCGCCGATCATCAGCACCGCGTGCAAAGTGGTGAAGCTTAGCCAGCCGGTGGCGAAGATTCCGACTCCCGCCGCGGCGGCCAGGCTACCTTTCGCCGTTTCGATTTCCAGATGACCCTCGAATGGAGTCAGGTTTTCCGCACCGACCTCCATGCGGGCCGCGTTTTCGGCGAGCTTATCCTTCAAGGCATCGAGATTCGCCATCGAAAGCGCGTGGCCCGGCTGCTCGACCGCCAATCGCTTTTGGTATTCGTCCTCGATTGAATCCAGTTGCTGGGTGGCTTTAGTAACGACATCTAGGCGGTCCGCGGCGCCCACTTCGTCGCTGGATGAAAGCGCGCGCTGGACCTCCGCCGAATTCGACCGGAGTTGTCTGAGGAGCTTGATTCGCCGCTCCATCTCCTTGGCCGTGCCAGCCTGGTCAAATTCGAGCATCGGCGCAAAAATCGCCAGCCAACGGTCCGCATTTTCCAGCGCGTTGGTGTTCGATGTTGAATATTGCTCCTCGGGTTGGTTCGGCATTGCCACGTGGTGGATTATCGGCAGGTTCGCCGGGAATCCGCGCCATGCTGAGCGATTGCTGAATCTTACCGAATCAAGTCCAGAGTCGAGAAGCTCGAGCCGAGGACGGCCTTTGCGTCGCCGCCCATCCATTCTTGCAAAGTCGTAGCGTAGACCTGGCGAAAGTCAATTTGGAACTTGAGATCGCCATCTGCGAGGTCGGATAGGTTCGGCAGTCCGCCATAGAGCCCGCCCTTCACGCGGTCGCCGATCAGGAACATCGGAGCTGCCGCGCCATGGTCGGTGCCGCCGGAAGCATTTTCGTAGGTGCGGCGACCAAATTCGCTAAACACGAGCACGACGACCTGTTTGCTCTTGCCAAGCGCCGTCATTTCGCCCATGAACGCGCCAATCGCCTTAGAAAATCCGGTTAGTAGCTTTTCGTGTTGTTCAGCCTGGTGGGCGTGGGTATCGAACCCGGAAGCGGAGAAATAGATGACCCGCGTTTGGGGAGAAGCTGCGATCAGGTGGGCGATCTGCTTGAATCCGCGACCAAATGCGTCCTCGCCATATTGTCCTTTCGGGCTATAGAGCTTGAGTTTGTCACGCAAAACCGACATGGCATCCAGCGCTGCCTTGTTCGCGTCCTGCACGACCTGCGATCCAGGGTCTTGGGGTCCCGATTGAATCTGGCGAAGCATCCTTTCGGCATCGGGATCGCCCACCATCGCTTGGATATCGGCGAGCGAGGCAAAACAGGGGATTGAGGCTTTGCGGGCCTGAATGGCAAGCGGCTTTTCCTTTGATAGTGCGAGCGCGATCACCGGGTTGAGCGGACCGGTCACGGCTTTTTGGTCAAAATGACGCCCAAGCCAGCCTGTGCCGCCGGGCTGTTCTGGCGAGGCCGATTGCCAGATATCCATACTCTTAAAGTGCGACCGATTGGGCTTTGGATACCCGACATTCTGCACGATCGCGACCTTTCCGGCCTTATAGAGGTCGCGCACTTCGGCCATACCGGGGTGGAGGCCAATCTGATCGTTGAGGTGCAGGACCTTTTCGTCCTCGATCGCCAACGAGGGGCGATAGCTACGATACAAGGCGTCGGAATAGGGGATTACGGTATTCAGGCCGTCGTTTCCACCGGAAAGCTGGCAAACCACCAGAATCGTGTCTGGATCGGCCATCGCTCCCTTCGTTTGGCGGATCAAATCGGCGCGCGCCAAGGTGGACAACCAAGCCGGAGTTACCAGCCCGACCGCGATCATGCCGGAGCCTTTGATGAAATTTCGCCTTGAAATGGAGTCGCTCATATTCCCTCGAACTCTGTCGTTTCTTGCGTATTGTGACGCGGTTAGGTTGCCGTTGTTCAGTTCAGCGGTAAAATCCGGTACATGGCGGGTATGCGAGCCCCGGTATCTTCGATATTATCTTCGGCAGCATTGGCTGTGCTCACTCTGTCCGTCTTTTGGCTTGAGCGCGATGCTGGCCCGAGCGGCGTCGTCAAAATGTTCAACGAATACGCGCGAATGAACCAATGGGAAAAGGTCTCTTCGGTATCGTTAGAGTATCAGGACTATGAGGCCGCAATTCGAATGAAGGACTCCTTTGAATTGGCTCAGGCGATTTATCAAAAAAATGGGGAATTTAACGTCATTGATACGAAAGTAAAAGGTCCCGAGGCGCTTGTGAGCGGAGTTTATCAGTTGGGTCCGCGCCGCCTGGTGACCTATTGGGTTGTCGACCGAACTCCGGCCGGATGGAAAATTAACTTTTACGAATCTAGCCAGTTTGCTAATGAGATGTGGCTAAGAGGTTTGATGCAACGATGAAGCAGAGTGGAAGAGTAAACATCATCATGTTGGGCGGGCTGGTTGGCGTCGCCGTTATCGCCTTTTTTGCGATGTTTAGCGGCGAGTCTGCTTCGGTTGCCGCGACACGCTTTATGTCCGCGCTCGCCTCGCGCGATATCAACACTCTGGTTGCAACTTCGTACATCGAAAAAGCGTCGCCTGAAGAGATTCGTAAGGAATGGGAATACTGCATCAACGTTGCCAATCCGAACTACGTTTTTGAATGGAGCGTTTTGGGCGAAGTGCAACCGGATGACAAGAGTGCCTCGGTCCGTTTGGATGTTAAACGTGATGCGAGTAGCCCCGCATCCTATGGCGAGAAGTTTGGATTACCGCTTGTGAAAATTGACAATAAATGGATGGTAGATGTGAGATCTATCGACCGCGATATGTACCCATTCTTGCCCCATTAAATCGTTATCTTGAAGTCGTAAATCTGTGCAGATCATTTGACCGTATCCACTATCCAAACCTATACTTTTGTCTTCACTGACATCGAAGGCAGCACCCGGCTCTGGGAGCAATTTCCAGAGGCGATGGATAGTGCGCTTGAATTGCACGACCGATTAATGCGCGACGCGTTCAACGAGTTCGGAGGGCACATCTTTAAGACGGTGGGCGATATGTTCTGCGTGGCTTTCGCGAACCCCGTTCAGGCGGTTTCGGCCTGCTTCGCCGCGCAAAAGCGGCTTGCTGAGACCCAATTTGGTGCGGTGGGCGATATTAGGGTCCGAATGGGCATCTATACGGGCACGGCTCGAGCGCGCGACAACGACTATTTTGGAACTGCGCTCAACCGTGTTTCGAGGCTCATGTCGGCGGGCCACGGGCAACAGGTGCTGGTTTCCGCGCCTACCGCTGAGTTCGTTTCCACCGAGCTGCCCGATGGCTGCACATTGCTGGAGCTTGGACCGCACCAATTGCGCGATGTTGAGCGGCCCGAAGTCATTTTCCAACTATGCCATCAGGCGCTGAGGGCCGAATTTCCGCCGCTGAGAACCTTGGACGCAACGCCGAACAACTTGCCGCGGGAGCTTTCCACATTCGTCGGCCGGGAGTCGGAAATCAACGATATCAAGAAGCTGATTCGCGAAAAATCATTGGTGACGTTGATCGGCTCAGGCGGTTGCGGCAAGACGCGGCTCGCACTTCAAATCGCCTCCGATCTGCTCGCCAAGTTTGAGCATGGTGCGTGGTTTGTGGACCTTGCACCGCTGACCGATCCAGACCTGGTTGCCCAAACCGTGTTGCTCACTCTGAACATGTCCGAAGAACCAGGAGTGACCGCGCTGGAGAGTTTGAAGCGACAACTTAAGAGCCAAACCACCTTAATCGTTTTGGATAACTGCGAGCACCTGCTGGACGCATGCGCCAACGTCGTCGACCAAATTTTGCGAAATGCGCCAAACGTCAAGGTCTTGGCGACGAGCCGCGAAGGTCTGGGACTCAATGGAGAAATGCCTTGGCGGGTTCCATCTCTTTCGGTTCCCAAACGAACTCCCCAATCCGCTGACGACTTGATGATTCGCTCCGAAGCCGCCCGCCTTTTCGTCGAGCGAGCCGCCACCACGCAGCCGAACTTTGAGCTTACAGACCAGAATTTTGAGTCTGTGGCAAGCATCTGCACGCGCTTGGACGGAATTCCACTCGCGATTGAGCTCGCTGCTGCGCGAGTTAAGGCACTGCCAGTCGAACAGATTTCATCGCGGCTGGACGACCGATTCCGATTGCTAACCGGAGGAAGCCGCACCGCGTTGCCGCGCCAGCAGACTCTGAGGGCGCTCATCGACTGGAGTTACAACCTGCTCGGCGACAAAGAGCGAACGCTGTTGTGCCGATTGTCCGTTTTTCAGGGCGGCTGGGATTTGGTCGCCGCAGAGTCGATTTGCTCGGATGATTCGCTGGAGGAGTGGGAGATTCTCGATGTTCTCAGCCAGCTCGTGGATAAATCGCTCGTCGTTTTTGAAGAGACCTCAGGCCAGGGCCGCTATCGGTTGCTGGAAACCGTTCGTCAATACGCGCGCGAAAAGCTGCTCGATTCAATGGAAGGGCCGGTTCTGCGCGGAAAGCATCTCAACCACTTCTTGACGTGGATCGAACAATCGCTCTCCAAGCTCGCTGGCCCAGATGGCATGAAGATCTTCGAGCAAATCGAGGACGACCACGACAACTATCGCGCGGCACTGGAGTGGGCGGCGGCGGACCCGGATTGCAATACTGAGTTTTTGCGCTTGGCGCGGGCCTTATCTCGTTTTTGGGAGACTCGCGGCTATCTTACGGAAGGCAAATCTTGGCTGGAGCGAGCACTAGAAGCCACAGAAAACATCAGCGGCGTCGATGCCACGGTGGCCGATCAGCTGGAGGATGTCCGCATGCGCGCTTACAACCAGCTGGGGAACATTTGCCGCGAAATGGGTGAATACGCTGCCGCGACCGAAGCCTTTGTCCGTAGCACTGAATTGGCCAAGAAGCGCGAATTTCACATGGGTCTGGCCATTTTGCAGAACAACTTGGGCTTGACTCTTCAAAACCAATTGCGATTTCCTGAGGCGCGAGTGGCCTTTGAGGAGAGCATTCGAATTTGCCGGGATATCAACGACCAGCTGCACCTGGGCACGGCGCTCGAAAATCTGGGTTCGTTGCTCCAAGATCTCGGCGAACTTGACCGGGCGAAGGAGCTGAATACCGAAGCAGCTGTGATTTTTCATAAGCTGGGCGACAACCGCAGCATCGCGATCAACCACTCGCTACGCGCCGACCACCAATACGCGACCGCGCAGTTTGATGGTGCGCTGGCTAGCTATCGCGAAGCACTGGAATTGCTGCGCCAATTGGAATTCAAAACGGGAATCGCCAGCGCGGTGGAAGGAGTGGGCAAGGTCTCCTGCGCGAAGGAGCAATTTGAGCTGGCGGCGAAGATATTCGGGTTCGCGGAACGTTATCGCGAACGCGTAGGCACCCCCGTCCCGCCGCAAGCCCGAAAGGCGCTCGATGCGGCAATCCAAGCCTGCCGCGCTGCACTCAAGGAATCTTACGAGGGTCTCGCATTGGAGGGTCGCCGCTCGTCCCTCGATTCCTTGTTGAGGCAGATCAACTAGGATTCATCGACATATTCTTAAAATGTGTCGATTTTTCGGTCCTTTTTCGACATGTTCTACGTATATGTCGATAGAACCGCCTGATGATAAGCACGTACGATCCAACCTGCGCCTACAACGATTTGCCACTGCTGCCACCATCCGGCGAGCTTGAGACACAGCGGGTGCTAAAGCTTTTGGTGCAGGCGCGTGTAAGCCTGGAGCGCTTGAACTTGGCCTGCCGACTGGTGCCCAATGCGAGCGTTTTGCTACGCGCAATAGCCCTGCAGGAGGCCAAGCTAAGTTCCGAAATCGAGAACATTTACACCACCCACGACGAGCTCTATCGCGCGCTCAGCCATGCGCAAAACCCCACAGACCCGAACGCCAAGGAAGTTATGCGCTACCAGGACGCACTCTGGTTTGGGTTCAACCACGTCAAGTCTGGCGAAAAAATCGACCGAAGTTTGTGCGTGGAGCTGGCGCGCAAGATCAAGCAGCAGATGATCGACATTCGCCAAAAACCGGGCACGCAAATCGCGAACGGCCAAACGGGCGAGATTGTGTACACGCCGCCAGAAGGTGCCGCTCGCATCGCGGCGATGATGGATAACGTTTGCGAGTACGCCAGCCGGCACGACCCCACGGACCCGTTGGTGAAGATGGCGGTTGCGCACTACCAATTTGAGGCGATTCACCCGTTTCCAGATGGCAATGGCCGCACGGGACGCGTGCTGAATATTCTCTTGTTGGTGCAAGAGGGCCTGCTCGAATGGCCGGTTTTGTACCTGAGTAAGTACTTCATCCAAAACCGCAAAGACTATTACGCGGGGCTGCGCGGCATCACGGAGCACGGCGATTGGGAAACTTGGATCACTTTCATGTTGGAAGGCGTGCACCAAACCGCGTGCTCAACCCACGAAAAGCTGGAGCAGATCCGCTCGGCAGTCGCGGTCGCGATCGAACAAGCACGCGAGCGAGCGCCGAAGGCCTACTCAAAAGAGCTTGTGGAGCTGATCTTCGAGCAGCCCTACACGCGCATCCCGACGCTCGAAGCGCGCGGCATCGCCAAGCGCCAAACTGCTTCGGTTTACTTACAAGAATTGTGTCGCGCGGGGTTGCTCACCCCCCATAAATCCGGCCGCGACATGGTCTTTGTCAACGACAGTTTGTTGCGGATTTTGAACGACTAGTTCGACCCCAAATCGCGCAACCGCGCAAGGCGATCTGCACAATTTGCAACGAACCAATCATCTTTGCTCAGCTTTTCCGCCGCTGTCGCGAAATAAGGCTTCGCTTCTTCCGCGCGGCCCAATTCAAGCATGCATTCGCCCACTTCTTCGGCGGCGTAGCCCGATGCGTCTTCAGCAATCAACTCCAATTGAGTCGCCAGCGCTTCGTCGGTTCGGCCCAGCGACCGCAAGCACCGCGCCACGCTCCACCGCGCGATATGCAACCGGTCAGCACTTTCCCGGGCTCGAAAATACTGCTCAGCATCTTGGAAAATCGAGAGTGCGGATTCAAATTTGCCCATGTCGTGCAGGGTCCAGCCCGTATTGTTGAGCAGGCTCCCCAGCCAAGTTTGGGTTTCTGGATCGCGCGCCGCATTCGCCAATTCGATCGCGCGCAGGTTCCATTCGAGCCCCGTTTCGCCGGTGTAGACAATGCCGAGCATGTGCGCAGCATCGACGCGCAGGAATTCCTCACCCAGCTCCTGAGCGAGCTCAAATGCGCGGTGAAAATGCGGTTTTGCGCCCTCAATGTTGCCCGACGAGTTCTCCGTCCGCCCAATTTCGAGTTCGTAGCGCACGTGAAATCTGCTCGGCTCTGTCGGCGCATCGGCAAGTGCACTCGCCAGTTCCGTGCGCGCCTCGTCGAATAGGCGCCGCAAGCCAAAAGTGCGGGCGATTTGCGTTCTCAACTCGAGGTCGTAAAGGTCATCGCCGCTTGGCAACATATCACGAAAGACTTGCTCGGACTTTTCGGGATTAGAGAAATCCCAGAGCGATCGAATGCTGGGCAAAACGTGCATAGTCTCACTATTTTGAACGGCCTTGTGCCATATTGTTTGCGGCCATGATCACGCCGGACCAACCAGCCATCGTTCTGGCACCAATGGACGGCATCACCGATGCGCCGATGAGAGAGCTGCAGGCGCGCGTGGGGTGCTTCAGTTACGCGGTTTCCGAATTCATCCGGGTAAGCGTTACCGCATTGCCGCCAAAGGTGTTTCAGCGAGCGGTGCCCGAGGTTTTGACCGGATCGAGCACCAAATCAGGACTGCCAATTCAGGTTCAAATTTTGGGTGGCGATCCAAGCCGAATGGCGATTTCTGCTGCTAATGCGGTTCTTGCGGGCGCGAATTCGATCGACATCAACTTTGGTTGCCCGGCGCCCACCGTAAATCGTAACGACGGCGGGGCAAGCCTGCTTCGTTCGCCTTGTCGCATTCGCGAAATCGTAAGCGCGGTACGGGATGCGGTGCCGCAACGCATCGCGGTTTCGGCAAAGTTGCGACTGGGTTGGGACGACGTTGACGACATTCACCGAAACGCTGAGATGGCAGTGGCGGGCGGCGCAAGCTGGTTGACACTTCACGCGCGGACCCGAATTCAGGGCTATCAACCGCCGGTGTTTTGGCCACAAGTTTGCCAAGTTCGTCGGGCAGTTGGCGTACCCGTTATCGCCAACGGCGACATTTGGAGTCTCAATGATTTTCGTCGATGCCAAGATGAAACTGGCTGCACTCACGTGATGATTGGGAGAGGGGCTCTGGCGAATCCTGCGCTTTCTTACCAAATTGCGAGCGAGCTTGGGTTGGAGAAGCAAAAGGCCTGGGACGGCAATTGGAGCATGCTTTTTCGCCAGTTAGTCGATTTGAATGCCGAGTTCAGCGCCCGTATATCTGCCAGGTCCTTGTTGCGGCTCAAGCAATGGGCAAAACTCGCAAGTCAATTTGGAATCTTTCCATGGTTTGAAGCGGTGAAGCGCGCAGAGACCATCGACCAGTTCTTCGAAGCACTACAAATGGCCCACGTGCCGTAAATTTGACTTGCCATTTGGCAAAAAAAGTGTTATAACGTATCCCGGAGGTATCAAATTGAAGGATAAGAAGAACGTCAAACATCCTCAACAAGCTAGTAGCCTCGTCGTTTCGCGCCGAGAAGTAATGGCTGGGTTAACGGCGGCCGCGCTGATTGGCGCAAGCCCGCTGGCTAAAGCTCAATCGTTACAGTCTCTGAAGGGTTCAAAAACTAGGTCAACATCGCTCAGGCCGTCGTCTGCGGTTCCACGTAACATGGCCGCCGCGGTCGCATTGATCGACGGCAGGGTCATGGTCGCCGGTGGCTACGATGGTTTGGCAACCGAGAGTTACTCGCCGAGGGCCATGTCAACGGCGCAGATCTTTGATCCAGCAACGGATCGATGGTACGCGGCCGCGCCCATGAACTCGGCCCGCGCGCGACACGCACTCGTCGCGTTGGGAGATGGTCGAATTGCGGCGATTGGCGGAATGGACAATGGCCCCTTGGCTACGGTCGAGATTTATGACCCGAACACGAACGTTTGGTCATACACTCAACCGCTTTCCCAACCGCGCTACGACCACGCCGCAGTTGCCAGAGGAACTGAAATCATCGTCTTGGGCGGCACATCGCTGTCCGTCGTCACCAGTGTTGAAGTCGTGTCGACTCAACGCGAAACTCAATATTGAATTACTAGGAGAAACACATGCCAATTTTTATGAAAATTGATGGAATCGACGGCGACGTCACCGCGGCCGGGTTCGAAAAGTGGCTCGGTATTCAAGCCTATAACTGGTCGGAAAACGTTAATGTACGGAATATCGGTTCCGGCGCCGCCAGTGGAAAAGTTGTTTTCCAAGACTTGCACTGCCAAAAACAATACGACAAAGCCTCGCCCCAACTTTTTCTAAAGTGCGCGAACGGAAAGCACATCGCCAAGGTTAACCTTGTTCATGCAAAAACCCAGGGCGACAAGTTCGATAAAGTGCTTGAAATTAAATTGGAAGACGTCATCATTTCCAGTTACGAAGTCGCTGGACACGACGGCTCGTTGCCCTTTGATGGGTTCGGGCTTAGTTTTGCAAAGATGACCCTGATCCACTACACGACCAACGTCGACGGATCGGTCGAGCCGACATCCGCGACTTGGGACATTAAGTCAAATACTGGCGGCTAGGCTAAGCTGGCTTAAGCCAAACCTGGTTCCCCCAGAACGACCTTGTTCTGGGGGAATTTGCTATTCGACGATCGCTAGTGGTGCCGCGGTTTTCCAGCCGCCACGAGTGAAATCAGGAATCTCCATCTGCTTGCCCTTTTTGGCGACCGATGCCTCGCTCAGCGGTGAAATCACCGACCAAGCGGCGCCATCGTACACATCCTGATCCAGCGGCCAACCATTGCGCAAACAAGCGATGATGCGCCAAACCATGATGAAATCCATGCCGCCATGGCCGCCGTGAGCTTTTGCCAATGCTTCCAGCTTCTTCCAAAGCGGATGATCGTATTGGTCGAAAATCGGCTTGAGGTCGGCGGACTGAACCCAGCGATCTGTTTCTGGTGTTTTGCCCTCGATGACGACCCGGTTGGGAAATCCGGCCCAAACTCCCTTGGTGCCTTGCAGTAGGTTATGGCGCGTGTAAGGCCTTGGCAGTTGCTCATCCCACTGAATCATGATCGTGCGGCCAAGCGCCGTCTGCACGATTGTGGTGTTGATATCGCCGCAGACGAACTTTAACGCGCGCCGCATGTGACCTTCGGGATAGTGGGCCTTCGCGTACTCTGCCCGAACGCGCGAATTGCAGCTCATGGAACTCATCACTTCCATGCGATCTCCGCGGTTGATGTTCAAGTATTGGCAAACGGGGCCGAGGCCATGAGTTGGATACAAATTTCCGTTGCGGCGCGTGTAATGCAGCGTTCGCCAGCTTCCGGTGCCGTGGTCGATTTCGTCCATTTGGCCCCGCAAATCGTGGATGTATGCCGCCTCGCCATGGAGCAATTCGCCAAAGACTCCCATGCGAGCCATGTGCAGCACCATCAGCTCCTCGCGGCCATAGCACACGTTTTCCAGCATCATGCAGTGCTTGCGCGTTTGCTCGGACGTATCGACGATTTTCCAAAGGTCATCGACCGTATAGGCCATCGGCACTTCAACAAAAGCATGCTTACCCGCATTCATCGTGTCGATCGCCATTCGCGCGTGCCATTCCCATGGAGTGGCGATGAAAACGGCGTCGATGTCGTCGCGCTCCAGCATGCGTTTGTAGTCGGTCTCACTCTTGGTGTACATCGCTGGCGCAGGTCGCTTGGCGTCGGTGACCATCTTCTTTGCGGCTACGGCGCTGGGAACATGGTTATCGCAAATCGCGACGATCTCGACTCCATCGCATGCCATGCAAGAATCAACGTGGCTGGGGCCACGCGCACCAACCCCAATGAACGCCACTCGAACCTTGTCAAGCTTTGGTGCCGCGAATCCGGCCATGCTCGCACCCTTTCGCTTTGGTGGTGCGGCTGCGGAATTGCCGAATAGTTTGCCGGTCGCCGCTAAGGCAGTCGCGGTTGTCGCGGCCTTCAAAAAGTCTCGTCGTTTTATGCTCATTTTGCGCCTCTGAAGCAACGTTACCAGCTTTGCGCGAGGCACGACGTTTCAGTAAACTGCTGCCATGATTACTGCACTATTGATCGCCAGCATGGCGCAGACGGCGTGTCCCGCCACCACTCCAGCCGACCGGATGAGCACCGATTGGTGGGCGGCTCGGCACATGAATTACGTTGCGAAAACCAAGACGAATGGGTTCAAAGTTGCGTTTCTGGGCGATTCGATCACCCAAGGCTGGGAATCGACCGGAAAGGCGGTTTGGGAATCAGAAATAGCTCCCTTCGAAGCGGCAAATTTTGGCGTGAGCGGCGACCGCACCCAGCATGTGCTTTGGCGACTCGACAATGGCGAGCTATTGGGCACCGACGTAAAGGTCGTGGTGCTGATGATCGGCACAAATCACGCCGGAACCGCGACCGAACCCGCTTCCGATGTCGCGGCAGGTGTTCGCGCAATTCTCGACCGGCTATTGACCAAGACCCACGCCAAGGTGCTTGTGCTATCCATTTTTCCGCGCGACATTCAGCCCACCGCGCCAACCAGACACAAAAACGCAGAGGCATCCTCGTTGATTCAGCAATTCCAGGATGGCAAGCGCGTTTTTTATGGGGACATCAACAGCCGGTTTTTGCACGCGGACGGCACGTTGCGAACGCTATTTTTGCCGGATCGATTGCATCTTAGCCAAGCAGGGTATCGGCTTTGGGCAAACGGGGTCGTGCCGGAAATTCGCCGCCTTTTGAAGTGATTTGAACCAGCGGTAGGCAAAACACACCATAATTTGGCTATGCAATTCGACGTGCGGCCAAACATTCGGAAAATGGTGGCGTATTCGCCAGGAAAGCCCATCGACGAGGTCAAACGCGAGCTCGGGCTTGATGAAGTCATCAAGCTGGCCAGCAACGAAAATCCTCTCGGACCTTCGCCGCGCGCGTTGGAGGCAATGCGAACTGCGTTGCCGGAATTGCACCGCTACCCCGACGCAAGCGGATTCGAATTGCGCCAAGTATTGGCGACCAAATTCTCGATTTCGCCGGACCAAATCCTGATCGGCAATGGCAGCGACGAACTGATCCACTTGATCGGGTTGCTCTTCTTGACTCCCAATTCGAACATGGTGGTGGGGAAGCCGAGCTTCGTGCGATACAACGCAGCCGCCCAAATCGCCGGTTGTGAGCTCCGCGAGGTGCCATTGAACGCCCGATACGAGTTTGATGTGGACGCCATGGCAGCCGCGTGCGACGCGAACACCAAGATCGTTTGGTTGGCCAATCCCAACAACCCGACTGGAACCATCACGCGACGCGCCGAGCTGGACCGGCTGCTGGAAAAGATGCCCGCCAGCGCGGTTTTGGTGCTTGATGAAGCCTATTTCGAATACGCATGCGCTGAACCCGACTACCCCGATAGCCTAGATTATTTGCGTCGCGGCGCTCCAGTGATTGGCCTTCGCACGATGAGCAAGGCATACGGCCTTGCGGGGATTCGGGTGGGATACGGCTTCGCGCCGGTCGAAATTGCGTCGGCGATCAACGGGGCCAAGGAACCTTTTAGCTTGAATTCGCTCGCCCAAGTGGCGGCAATCGCAGCATTGAGCGATGCGGACCACGTTCAAAACAGCCTACAATTAAACGAAATGGGGCGCCGACGCCTCATGGAAGCGCTTTTGCAACTCGATGTCGAGCCGATTGAAAGCTACGCAAACTTTGTACTCGTCGACATGAAACAAGCCGCTGAGCCACTTTTCCGAGCCATGCTTGCCCAAGGCGTCATCGTACGCTCTGGCCATGTTCTAGGCTTGCCCGAATGCCTGAGAATCAGCATCGGCACGGAATACGAGGTCTCGCGGTGCATTGACGCATTGCACGCAGTATTGAAAAAGCCGGTCGCACCATGATTATTGTCCTCCAACCCCACGCCACAGAATCCGAAATCCAGCTCGTCAGCAGCCGCTTAGAAGAGCTCGGCTACCAAGTCAACCCCATCATCGGCGTTGAAAGAACGGTCATCGGCGCAGTGGGCGGCATGGAGCACGACAAACTCGACGCGATCGACCAACTTCGCGCCTACGACTTTGTCGAAGACGTGATGATCATCACGAAGCCGTACAAATTTGTTTCACGTGAATCAAAGGGCGGCCACAAGACGGTTATCGACGTTGGCGGGGTCGAAATCGGCGGATCAAATGTTGTGGTGATGGCGGGGCCTTGCACCGTTGAATCGGAAGAACAACTGTTCGCGACCGCCGAGTCGGTTGCCAAGGCTGGCGCACGCGTTCTGCGCGGTGGCGCCTTCAAGCCTTCAACATCGCCTTACAGCTTTCACGGCATGGGTGAGGCAGCGCTAAAGATTCTACGCGCCGCTGGCGACCAGTTCAATTTGCGCGTCGTCACCGAGGTGATGGACCTGAGAAAAGTGGATCTGGTTGCCCAATACGCCGACATCCTTCAAATTGGCGCGCGCAACATGCAGAATTATGACCTTTTGCGCGAGGTGGGCCAGTCGCGCGTTCCGGTGATGCTCAAGAGGGGCCTGAGCGCAAAATATGAGGAGTGGCTGCTCGCCGCGGAGTACATCGCTTCGGGCGGAAACGAAAACGTCATGCTTTGTGAACGCGGCATCCGTAGCTTTGAAACCTACACGCGCAATGTGCTGGACCTGGCTGCCGTGCCGGTGATCCACAACCTGTCCCACCTGCCCATCGTCATCGATCCTTCGCACGGTACCGGCAGGCGAGAGCTTGTGGCGGCGACCTCGAACGCGGCAGTCGCCATCGGGGCCGATGCACTGATCATTGAAGTTCACCACAACCCAGACCACGCGATAAAAGATGGCGCCCAGAGCATCACGCACGACCAATTCGCCGCCATGATGCCGCCGATGCGGAAAATTGCTGAGGCGATCGGCAAGACGATCAATTGAGTTTGCGTTTGCGCGGCATGGCGCCAGCAGGTGTTTCTAACTGCACGCATCGCTGCTGACCCGAGGCGCAGTCCGAAGGCGAAGCCGAAGGAAGGGCGTGGCCTCGGGGACAGTCAGCAGACAAAAAGCCAAAATGCCCGTTCAGGAGGCAAAAAAATACTCCGTTCGGAGGGAGAGGACAGAAGCCGAACGGAGATATTTAAGTGTTGTCTTGCTTTTTTCTCACTCAGGCTTTTTGCAAATTGCTCAGCCTTGAGCTTTTCCTTTCATGAACATATTGTTAAATTCGCCGCGATTTGTGACACTTACGCAAAAAGCTTGAAAAAATACGAGCATTTTCTGGTTCATATCACTCCACAGCGACTATCGCAGTGATGCATCCTGTCATTTATTGTTGTTTTTGAAGGTATGCCAGGTTCACCGATCGGTTTTGGGCTAGAATAATAGTGAGCCTTCAAAGAGGTGCTCAATTGCATACAAACCGATATCAAAGCATGCCAGATGAGGAAGTGGTCGCCCTAGCCAGACACGGGCAGAGCGACGCGACCGACTACTTGATTCGGCGCTACCGGCGATTCGTTGAAACAAAAGCGAGTCGCTTTTTTATGTTCGGCAGCCAGCGAGAAGAAGTAGTACAAGAGGGAATGGGGGGGGTTTTCAAAGCCATTTCCAGCTTCAAAGACGAGGACCAGCACCGATTTCGGCCCTTTGCTGAACTGTGCGTGACGCGACAAATTGTTTCCGCCGTAAACGCCGCCCAGAACCAAAAACATGCCGTATTGACCAACGCGACATCGCTGAACACGCCGGTGCGGCCAGGCGTGCAAGACGTGGTTCTCGAAGACACCGTGGCGGACACCCGCGACTTGCCATCTAAGCTCGTGGAAGATAAGGACTTGCGCGAGCGAATGGATCAAGCGCTTAACCGCGGAATGTCTCCCATCGAGCAAAACGTGTTGCGCGCGTACCTCATCGGCTGCACATACCGCGAGATTGGCGAAAAGCTAGGCGTTAACGCAAAAGCGGTGGACAACGTTTTGCAACGCGCCAAGCAAAAGGCCCGCACCGCGCTAGAACAAAACAAGGCGCTTTCCTAGCAAAGTTTTTCACCGAAATAGGTATTGTTAGTGCCGAGCAAGGCATCATGTTGAAGCGCGTCATCACGGCACTGGTTGGAATTCCCATCGTATGCGCGGCCGCATCGGCACCATCACCAATTCCATTCGCGGTCGTTTGCAGTCTTGCCATCTTGGTCGCCTGTCGCGAAGCGCGCGACCTTGCCCAAGTTGACTTGCGTGCCAAAAATGACGCCGCATGGACCGCAATCTCAGGGCTAATCATTATGTTAGCGGTAGGGGGATTGGCGTTGGCGACCGCGCCAATGGCCACGAAGGGCATGTTGATTTCGCTGATCGCGGCTGCGTGCCTCGTCCTTACTTGGTTTAGGTTCAAAGCTGTTGCCAGTTGGTGGCCATTCGCTTGCTTAGTGCCGCTGATGCTCTTTCAGAATGAACCCGCGCGCACGGGATTTGCGCTTAGCTTGCCTCTGGCGGTGATGATTCCTCTTTGGGTTGGCGACTCGCTGGCGCTTTTTGTCGGCAAGGCGGTCGGCAAGCACCCGATTGCGCCCGAGATTTCTCCAAATAAGACCTGGGAAGGCGCGATCGCGAACCTAATCGGCGCGTCGATTGCTGCGGTGATTGTTGCGAAGTATTATTCGCCCGCGCCGCACCAAACGGTAATTCTGAGCATTGCGACCGGCTTTTTTGGTCAGTGCGGTGATTTTTTTGAAAGCGCTCTCAAAAGGCGCGCCAGCGTGAAGGACAGTGGTAACCTCTTGCCCGGCCACGGAGGCCTGTTGGACAGACTGGATTGTATTCTTTTCATCGTTCCCTATGTTTATTATTACCGAATTTATGTGATTGACTAATGAAGAAGGTAACCGTTTTAGGATCAACCGGTTCAATT
>CAYRAX010000017.1:0-2352 GCA_964422285.1 uncultured Chthonomonas sp. | reverse complement strand
ACTAGACTCGTTGTGTTTCGCCACACCAGCCTATTTATTGCTTTTATGGATCAGCCAGAACTTGCCGTAGACGTTCGCGATCTTTGCCGGAATTATGTTTCGGCAAAGCGCCAACCTGGCATCGGCGGGGCGATTCGCACCCTCTTTTCTGGCGAAAAGACGACCGTTCATGCGGTCAAAAACGTGAGCTTGCAGCTTGCTCATGGCGAGGTTGTGGGATTCCTGGGCCCCAATGGCGCCGGCAAGACCACGACGATCAAGATGCTTGCGGGAATCATGGAGCCAACCAGCGGCAGCGTCGAAGTTTTGGGCTACCGACCAGCGAGCCGAAATCCAGAACTGCTTCGCCAAATCAGCCTTGTCATGGGCAACAAAAACCAGCTCTGGTGGGATCTGCCTGCGATTGAGAGTTTTCGCGTGATGTCGGCTATTTACGGCGTTTCGGATGCAGATTTTCGCTCACGGGTCGATTTTTTGGCGTCAGAACTGCAGATTACCGACCATTTGGACACCCAAGTGCGCAAGATGAGCTTAGGCGAGCGCATGAAATGCGAGCTGATTGCCGCGCTCATCCACCGCCCGAGAATCTTGTTTCTTGATGAGCCCACCATCGGCCTCGATGTGGTCAGCCAGAAGCGCATTCGCGACTTCCTGAAGCGGCTTAACCAAGTCGACAAATGCACGATTTTGCTCACAAGCCACTACATGCAGGACGTTCAGGAACTGTGCGAGCGTGTGGTGATGATCAATCATGGCGAGAAGGTCTACGACGGCCCAATTGGTTCACTACTTTCTGAGCATTCGCAAAAGAAGCGGCTGGCGCTCACCCTGAGCCGGCCACTCGTTGGCGACGAAGCGGCATCCTTCGGCGAATATTCAACCGACGAAGAAGGCGCGATGATCATTGAAGTCGACTCGCAAGAGGTCGCGGCGTTCATCGCACGCGCGGTGCAGGTGCTACCTGTGGTGGACGTCGCAATCCAAGGCGTCTCGTTGGAAGATATCATGCGCGAGAAGTTCAGCCAGCCCGTGGCCTAATGTTTCACGTGTAACATCGGGTACATTTGTAGGACTTTCGAGACAGGAAAGACTACGATGAACCCAACTGAATCATTGCTCGCTTCGAAGTACGACGCCTCCTTGGTGGAGGATAAATGGTATGCCCGCTGGATGGACGCGGGAGTTTTTCGACCCAGCGAAACCGGCGGCAAACCGATCTATTCCATCACAATTCCCCCGCCCAACATTACCGGTTCGTTGCATATGGGCCACTCGCTTTGCTACCCGATTCAAGATTTGGTCGGACGATACAAGCGGTTGCGCGGGTTCAATGTGCTCATTTTGCCTGGCCAAGACCACGCGGGAATCGCTACCCAGAGCGTCGTTGACAAACAACTCAAAAAGCAGGGCCTGTCTGCCTCGCAGCTTGGCAGAGAGAAGTTTGTCGAGAAAGTTTGGGAATGGCGCGCGGAGTCTGGCAGCACCATTTTGAGCCAATTCAAGCAGCTTGGATGCGGGTTTGATTGGACGCGCGAACGTTTCACGCTTGATGATCAATACGTGAACGCGGTTTTGACCGTGTTCATCGATTGGTTCAAGCGCGGCCTGATTTATCGCGGCAAGCGAGTCGTTAACTGGGATCCCGTGCTACAAACCAGCGTTAGCGACATTGAGACCGAGCGCAAAATGGTGCGCGGAAAGCTGTATCATGTGCGTTACCGTTTCGAAGATGGAGGCGGCGAAGTCGTTATCGCCACCACGCGACCAGAAACGATGCTTGCTGACGTCGCCGTTGCCGTGCATCCTAACGATGCTCGGTACAAGAATTTGGTTGGCAAAATGCTCTGCCTTCCGCTGACCGATCGCAAAATTCCATTGATCGCAGACGTTTACCCTGATCCCGAATTCGGAACTGGTGCGGTAAAAATTACGCCTGCTCATGACCCCAACGACTTCGAAGTTGGCGCGCGCCATTCCTTGCCGATGCCGGTTGTCCTGGACGAACGCGGGAAGATGTGCGGCGATTGCGGTCCATATGAGGGCCTGGATCGCTATGAAGCGCGCAAAAGAGTGATCGCGGACCTGGAAGAAGGTGGGCACATGGTCAAAATCGAGGATCATGAAATTGCTCTCATCGTGAGCGACAGAAGCGGCGAAGTTGTCGAGCCGCTCCTGAGCGAACAGTGGTTCGTGAAACAAACGGAACTCGCGGGTCCAGCGATTGACTCGGTCAAGCAAGGAAGAATTCGTTTTGTTCCCGAACGATATACAAAGATCTATCTCGACTGGATGGAGAACATTCGGGATTGGTGCATCAGCCGCCAGCTTTGGTGGGGGCACCGCATTCCTGTT
>CAYRAX010000016.1:0-25976 GCA_964422285.1 uncultured Chthonomonas sp. | reverse complement strand
ATACAAGCAAGCCAAAGGTGGGATGGCATTCGTCCCTGAACTTCCCAGCCTATACGAGCTGCTGACGGTTGATGAGCACCTCAAATTTATTGCGATGTGTTACGGAACCGTTGACCTCTACCACAAGCATGGCGACGGCCTTATGGAGCGTTATGACCTCATCGAAAAGAAGGGGGAGCTCGTTGCCACGCTCAGCAAAGGCATGCGCCAAAAACTTAGCGTTGCCTGCGCGATGGTGCACCAAGCGAATGTACTGCTGTTCGATGAGCCGCTGATCGGCGTCGACCCGCAGGGCGCACACGAAATCAAGCAAGACATGCTGCAAGCCAAGGCCGCGGGATGCAGCGTGCTCGTCAGCACCCACCTGCTGGATACGGCGGAAAAGCTGTGCGACCGCGTTTTGATCATGCGCAAGGGCCGCAAGGTCGCCGAAGGCACCGCCGCTGAGCTCCGCGAGCAATCGCACATGTCCGGTTCCACCCTAGAAGAAGTCTTTTTGAAGTTGACCGCCGAGGAAAATGATGCAGCAAGTTCAAGCGCTAATCTTCCTTAACGTTCGGCAGATCGTGAACGGCGTGAAGCGTGCGGTTTCTTCGGCGCGCCGCCTCATCGGCCTCATTTTCTTCGTCGCGTATTACCTGTTCTTTTTCGCGCGTCCGTTCGGCCGCACGCAAAATGGCGAATATGGGTTCAACGAACTGCAAAAGGTGATGTCGGACAAGGTCCCGCAGGTTCAGGTCTCCTGGCTTTACGCGATCATCTTCATCGTGTTTTTCGGGTTCATGGTCCTCACTTCGCTGAGCATCACTGGATACAACGGGCGCTTCAAGCAGGCCGATGTCGACACGCTATTCGCAACTCCCGTTGACCGAAAGTGGATCCTTATCTTCCGGTTCTTGCGCGATAGCTTGATTTCGACACTCGTGCCGTTGTTGGTCGCCGTGATTTTCATGCGCCCGGCGGTCACCGGCTTTGCGGCATTCATCAAGGGCATCACTAACCCACACGCCGCCGCCTACGTCACGTCGCTTGGGTTCATCGCTTGGCTGCTCAGCTCGCTGGTTTGGTCGGCTTGGGGTTACGCAGCGAGCCTCTATTTCAACCGCACGGACGTCCAATTTGAAGCAAGGCGGGCGTGGCTCTTTCGTGGCATCTTCCTCGCGATCTTTGCCGTGATGATCGTCGTGTCTTTGGCCATTCGAGCGAAGCCCGAGTTCCAAACCATTGTCAGCTTGGTCAATTCCCCCGGCTTCCAGCTGATCGGCTTGACCGCGACGTTGGCAACAAAGTTCACGCTTGGACTGGCAACCGGGGACACCTTGGGATTTGTATTGTCGTTGCTCGCGTTCATCTGTTTAGCCGCCGCGGGATTGTGGGTCGCGATTCGCCAGGTGGATTGGATGTACGAGATCGGCGCAACGAGCGCATCCAAGATGTCAGAGACCACAGACTTGCAGCGCAAAGGCGACCTTTACGGCATGTATGGTGCCCGGGCGCGGCAAGGAAAGCTCAAGTCTCGCCAATCCAAATTCCTCACGCGCTGGGAGCCGACTGGCACCATGGCACTTGTTTGGCGCGAATCGGTGCTCTTTTTGCGGGTCGGTCTACCATCTATCCTGCTTGCGCTAGCGATCGGCATATTTATGCAGGTGCTTTTCCTCAACATACCTACAACTTCCAAGCGTGGCACGCCCATTCCGGTGGACCTACTCCTGCTCGCGATGGGAATCGGCATGCCAGTATTCACTGCCGCTTCGATGTCCATGGTCTCGTTCATCGAGATGCTGCGGCGTGGCGATCTGCTCAAACCCCTGCCATTTTCCCCCGGCATCACCATTTTCTTCGAGGTGATCGGCAAGAGCATTCCTTCGGTGATGGCGGCAGTTTTGCTCAGCCTATTCAGCGTCGCCGTGCGGCCCGCCTTGTGGCAAGTTGGCGTTTCGGGAATCCTCGCTGGCAGCACGCTGGCAATTTCCTTGGTCAGCCTGTTCTGTTTGCTCACGATTTTGTTTCCCGATTACGACGACCCGACCCAGCGCGGTTTTCGCGGCATCATGCAGTTGTTGGGCATGGTAATCGTGTTGGCAGTGCCGGTTGGCCTTTTCGCGATCGTGTTCTTCTTTGGAAAGGTCTTGGTCAGCGCCGCCCTAGCATTTTCGGTGGCCAGCGCCGCAATCGCGTTCATTTGTGCCCAGTTTGCCGGTAACCTTTACCGTGATTTCAACCCATCGGAATAGGACCCGGTACACTCGGAACTAATGGCGCAGCATGTGTGTTGATGCCGTTCGAAGCAAATGAAGATGCGCGCTCCCGTCAAAATAGCCATCGCGTTCGGCCTGATTGTGGCTGGATCGTATGGTGGTTATCGCGGATTGGCGGCTTGGCGAGCCAGCACGATTCACCTGCCAGGAATCAAACCTGGGCGCGTCAACTTGCTGGTTGTGCAGCCCGGTGCCGGCTACCGCATCATCGTAGCGAATCAAGTTGCCCAGCTGGTTGAGGGCGGCGCGGCTTTCGAGTCAAATTCGATGAGCGGGGGCGAAAATAGCGACGATCCTTCTCGACCGAAAATCCCGATTCGGGAGATGCTAGCTTCGTTGCAAGGAGACATTTCTGCGCTTTCGAGGCTAACGATGGTTTTGAATGGTCAGAGGGAGGACCAACTTCCGTTCGTCCGGCGAACCTGGAAGGCCGAAGACATTGAGCTCGCGTTCAAAGGCGACGCGGCCAAACGAACTGAACTCGAAAGCGACTTGAATGTCAAACTCGACGGCACGCCGCTACCGCAGGTCAGCGTCGACGCCATCGAAAACGGCATCGTGGTTGATGCGCCCGTGCCAATCAACCTGCGCGTGGCGGACCAGCCAGCCAAATTGGAGGCACGCGTCCTGCAAGCGTTTCGGCCCGATTTGGCGGAATCCGTGTCTGGCAGCATCGAAAAGGCGGGCCCCGACGTGACGCCCGCTGCAATCAAGGGCTATTACGCGCAAGCCGTGCAGGCGCAAGGAGATCGAAAGCAAAACGTTCAGCGGTCGCTGGAGAGAATGCTCGATCGGCAAATGCTGTTGGATCGATTCGCACCAAAAGTCGAAAAGGTGCTCAATCATGCATCGATCGTTTTGAACGAACAACAGGTCAATGGGGCATCTTTTTCGGTGCAATCTGGACCAAATGGCAAGAATTTGTACACAATTCACATAAAGCTATCCGGTGAGGGACGTGATCGCCTGTTAAAGGCGAGTGTGGATCATCGCGGAGCGCAGCTACTCTTGACCGTGGATGGAGTGGCAGTTGCGGCACCGAAGATGCAACATGAACTGTGGACGACCGAAATCGACATCAATCAACTCACAAACGAAACGCTTGTGAAAGAAGCAGTAGATAAACTCAACGAATTGGCGCTAGGAGAAAAGCATTGAATTTGAACAAAAACCTATTTATCGTTTTGACCATTGGGTCCATGATGCTCGTCGCGGGCTGCGGCAGCAAAGACTCGGACGGATCGTATCAGCCGCAAAAGACCAAAGCGGCTGATAAGTTTGCTCTGAACCCGGGCGAAGAGCTGACCTTGTTCCCGATGGACCTTGGCAACGAATGGGTCTATTCAGTGGACGCCGAGGCGCGAACTCCGCAAGGTCAAACTGGCAAGGGTACCGACGAATTCACGTTCCGGGTGGTAAGCGTTGAACCGACTCCTGCCAAAGACGGCAAGATTGTCGTGCTGCGCGTATACCGCAAGGACACCCCTACCGAGGCAAGCGACGAACAAACCTACCAGATCGACAAAACCGGCATCCAGCAGCTGACGATGGGCATCGGCCCGAACAAGATGTCGTTCGATCCGCCGCAAACCGTCATCAAATTCCCGATCAAGATCGGCGAAAAGTACACCTGGGAAGGAATGGGACCCGTTGGCGGCAAGCTGAGAAAATCAAAGCTCGACGTCGAAGTCGTGGGCACCCAGCTGACGGACACCAAGAGTGACGCCCAATACGACGCTCTTCAGGTCAAGCAAGTGCAAACTTGGAAGGGTGACAACAACGCCGAAGGACGCCAAGAATCGGATATTTATTGGTTCCAAAAGGTCGGCCTTATTCGATTGTTCCAGCAGGTTCAGAATGAACAAGGCGGTATCGGCGCTACCAAGCTCCAGCTGAAAAAGCAAACGCTCAAGGGCGATGGTAAGTCAATTCCAGATTCCAAGCAATCGCTGCCAGAAGCCGACGCGGCACCGGCTGCCGACGCTGCGAAACCCGAAAACACGACCAAACCAGCGGACAAACCGGCCGATTCCACTGGCGGTACGACGACTCCCGCGACGACAGGTCAATGATGATGCGCCGCGTTCACTTACTCGGATTGGCGATACTTGTTGGCTTGGTGGGATGCCAGGCCACCAAGGCGCCGGAGTCGGAAAAAGGGGACGCCGCGCCAAAAGAAACGAGCACCAAAGCCGCGCCAGTACCTGAACCCAAGGTCACCGCGGCTATGGTGCCCGATTCACTCAAGACAAAGGCTTACTCTTACTACGGCCTTGGCAACACCAAGAAAATGCTGTATGAGATGGTTCAGGGCACCGAAACGCCGATCGACGGCTCCCAAACCGTCAGCCTGAAAGCCGTCGAGGGTAGCAAAGCGGTTTTTGAAATCGAGCGCGTGGGATTGGTGGGCGAAGGCGGCACCGATACGATTGAATTGCGACCCGACGGCGTCTGGGCAGTCGGCTCCAGCCAAGGCAAGTTTGATAATCCTTCACTAGATTTGCCCGCCCGGTGCGATCCTGGAAGCTCGTGGACCGTGCGATCGCAAATCACGCCAACCGGCCAAGCGGCGACCAAAATTGAAGGCATGGCCCAGGTGGTCGGCATTGAGAAGGTCAAGGTTCCTGCCGGAACCTACGACGCGCTCGTCGTATCGCTGAAGGCCGAGATGACCGCGGGTAGCGTGAAAGCCAAGATCGACGGCAAAACCTGGTACGTCAAAGACTTGGGAATGGTCCAGCAATCTTTGGTGCGCACCCTGCAAGGTCAAAGCCTAAAAATTGTGATGCGCCTGAAGCAAATCGGGACGTAATCAATAATAAGTTTGGAACCGTCGCACCTTGGAGAGCCATGCACCCTATTTTCCGCAAAGTGGCTGAATCTCTTACGCCGTACCTGGTCACCGCAGTCGGTGCTTCCGGTCTCATTTTTGCGGCTTCCTGCAAGGTCAACGAGAGCCAGTTAACCGTCGGCCAGCCCCTCACCACGCTCACCAAACTCGACGCGTTGCCCTATAGTGCGGTTCGACTCGTTCTCGCGGGCGAAGTCGTGCCAGCGACGCTCAAACGAGTTGAAAAAGAAGGATTGACGGAGTTCCAGATTGTCCGAGACGGCGCCATTTTGGAGCGTGAAGTTTATTCGTTCTCGGGGTCAACTTTTCAACTGAACGAGATTGCCGGAGTCACCTATGATCCCCCGGTGCCAATCGTTTTTGACCCCGTTGCGATTGGCGATGATTGGGTTTGGAAAGGCACCGTCAAGTCTGGTTCACAGGCCATGCCCGCGACTGGCAAACTGACCGCCTCTCGCGAAGATTTGAACGTGGCAGGTGGTCCATTTTCAAGCGTTCGCATTTCGTTCAACTTGTCGATGAAGGTTCAGCCCGATACGGTCGCGGATCGGTCGCTCATCTTCTGGTTTGTCGATGATCGTGGGCTAATCAAGCGTGAAGTGGGTGCCGCATCGGCGCGGGAGCCGCAATAGACCGATGACATCCACGCCTTTGCGCGACAGCACCACGCATTCACGCGGTGGCTCCCTCGGAGGCCTCGATCCCTGGCTGGCTTTGTCCTCAGCGTGCCTGATCCTAGTGGGATTTATGGCGATTTACAGCGCGACCGCCGCGACCGGTCCGCACGATGTCTTCAAAAAGCAGATCGTATTTTTCTTCGTCGGATTGGTGCCCTTTGCCATCCTCTGGCGCATCCCGCCGCAGATTTGGCAACGAGCTTCCAACGCGCTCTGGCTGCTCAATATAGGCTTGCTAGCGGTCGTGCTGGTTAAAGGGCAATCCGCAAAGGGTGCCCAGCGCTGGATCGACATTGGACCCATGCAATTTCAGCCTAGCGAGATGAGCAAGCTATTTTGCGTAATCACGCTCGCCACGTTTTTCTATACTCGCCGAAACGAAATCAAGAAGCCCAGCACTTTGTTCATGTCGTTTTTGCACGTCGGTCCTTCGCTGGCCCTCATATTCAAGCAGCCGCACTTGGGCGCAACCGCAGTCGTCTTTTGTGCGTGGCTCGTGATGGCGATAGTTGCTGGAACACCTTGGAAGCACTTGGTCGTTGCTGGAGTGTGCCTTGGGCTCCTTGGCGGTTCTCTTTCACTGCATGGCTACCAAAAAGATCGCCTTAAGGGATTCGTTGATAAAGATACTAAGGGGAATTCCTACCAGACTCACCAAGCGGCCTTGGCATTTGGAGCGGGCGGAGTTTTCGGGCGCGGATTCCTCAAAGGTGAGCAAAAGAACACCGTTCCGGAGCGCCACAACGATTTCATCTTCGCCGTGATTGGCGAGGAGGGCGGGTTGGTCGTGTGTTGCTTGGTAGTGGCCGGATTCCTGGCGACGTACGGCCGAATGTGGCTGACGATGGCGCAAACCGAGGATTATTGGGGCCGCCTTGCGCTCGCCGGGGTCATCACGTGCCTCGGTTTTCATACCGCGGTGAACATCTTTATGACCCTCGCGATTGTGCCAGTGGTCGGTCTTTGGTTGCCGTTCATGTCTTATGGCGGGACCGCGCTTTGGCTATGCATGGCGTTCTTGGGACTCGCCCACAACGTCTATCGGCACGATCAAGACGCGATGTTTAGTTAACTTCTCGCCGGAGAAGCCACAGCAGCATCGGCGCGCCAATGATCGCCGTGATCGCGCCCACTGGCATGGAGATCGTCGCCGATATGCGCTGCGCGGCAAAATCTGCCAGCACCAGCAGCAGTCCGCCCACCCCAATCGACGCCCAATTCGCGAAAACGAGGTTTGGGCCAACCAGACGGCGAGCCAAATGCGGAGTGACCAAGCCCAGGAAGGCGATGATGCCGAAGCTGCCGACCGTCACCGAGGTGGCGATTCCCCCGACAAGCAGCACCTTCAACGAAGCGGCTTTTACCGAAACGCCTACCGAGTGGGCCGCGTCATCGCCCATCGCGAGTGCGTTGATCTGCCGCGCCATCGGCACAAACAGCGCGACCTCCAGTAGCAATACCAGTCCGCTAAGGCCGACTTGCCACCACTGCGATTCGCCGAGGCTACCAAAAAGCCATCGCAAGACCCGGTTGGTATCTTGTCCCGCCGCTAGCAGAGCGGTCGTGGTTAGCCCGCTTAGCATCGCGCCAACCACGACGCCACCCAAAAGTAGCGTGTCGCGCTGGGCTCGCTTGCGACCCACCAACGCCAAAACCAGCGCAAGCGCGGCCAACCCACCCAGAACCGATGCAACCATCAGCCCCGCTCCCGATCCGAACGCGGCGATGCCGGTAAGAATGGCCAATGCGCCCCCCGCCGCCGCACCCGATGAGACGCCCACGATGTACGGCTCAGCGAGCGAATTGCGCAGCGTGAGCTGGAAAACGCCACCCGTCAGCCCCAGAATGCTGCCGACAACGTAGCCCGCGCATACCCTAGGCAGCCGCAAATCCCAGATCACCGAGTTCGCCGAAGTGTCGCGCACCGGACCACGCATGATCTCGCGCAAAATCTCTGCGGCGCTGATGGAAAATGAGCCACCCGCGAAAACTGCCAGCAAACATCCGACCGCGCCGGTCAGCGCGATGAGGATTAAGATCGTTCCTGGTTTTCGTAAGCCCACAGCAAATTATGACCACGGTAACATACGACAATTGAAACCGATGTCTTTGGCAAGCCGCGTATCCGAACTTCGACCTTCGCCGACCTTGGCGATGACGGCTCGTGCGCGGGCCATGCGCGATGCGGGCCACGATGTGATTTCGCTGGCCGCCGGTGAACCCGATTTCAACACGCCGAGTTCGATTTGCGACTACGCGATTGACGCCATTCGCAAGGGAAAAACCAAGTACACCGCCAGCAGTGGCATCCCCGAACTGAAATCGGAAATCGCGAAGAAACTCGCCCGCGATAGCGGGATCGAAGCCAAACCTGCGGAAATCGTCGTTAGCTGCGGCGCCAAGCATAGCATTTATAACGCCTGCATGGCGCTGGTGAATCCGGGCGATGAAGTCATCCTGATCGCGCCTTACTGGATGACGTACGCCGAGCAGGTGCGCTTGGCGGGCGGCGAACCAATCGTCATTCACACTGCCGCCGAAAACGGATTTAGTCCCACCGTCGAGCAATTGAGAGCGGCGGTCAGCCCCAAGACCGCGGCGATTATCATCAACAGCCCTTCGAACCCGACTGGTGCAGTTTTGCCAGCAAACATCCTCGTGGAGATTGCGGATTTGGCGAATCAGCACGACTTTTGGGTGGTTACTGATGAGATTTACGAGCGGCTCGTATATAGCGGCCCGCCGCCCAGCATCGCGCGGGTCTCGCCCGAGATCGTCAAGCGCCTGGTACTGGTCAACGGTTGTAGCAAAACCTACTCGATGACCGGCTGGCGCATCGGCTATTGCTGGGCACCGGGACCGGTCGCCGCCGCAATCGCAAATTTTCAGGATCAAGTAACCAGCAATCCCACCAGCTTTGCGCAGGAAGGTGCGGTCGCCGCGCTGCGAATGCCGGATGCCGAAATTGAGTCGATGCGGGCAGAATTTGAAGCTCGGCGTGACTTGGTTTTGGCGGGCCTAGATGCTATCGGCGGCCTTACCACGGCGGTACCCCAGGGAGCGTTTTACGTCTTTCCCAATGTGTCGAAGTACTTGGGCGGCAAATGTGCCGACGACGTGGCTTTGGCTAATCACATCTTGGAAGAGGGCCTCGTCGCGACGGTGCCTGGATCAGTTTTTGAAGGTCCCAATCACATCCGGTTAAGTTATGCCGCCAGCCGCGAGCAACTAAAAACTGCTTTGGATCGAATCGCGCGTGTGTTACACTCCCAGTAGAATATTTGCAAACGCAATTGCGCCATGTATAACCCGCCGATTCCCAGAACGATTCCGCTCAAGAGCGAAGCTTTGTTCAATCTGGCAACGCGGCATCGATCGGCAAGCGGCGACGCAGTCACCGATAGCTACGAACGGCTCGAATTTTTTGGTGATTCCATCTTGGGACTGGTGATTGCCCAATATCTTTACGAGCATCACCCCGATTGGGATCAAGGCATGATGAGCAAAGCCAAGGCGAGCGTCGTGCAAGAGGGCCCGCTAGCCGAAACCGCGCTTACATTGGGACTGGATAACTATATTCAGGTAAGCGTGAGTGAGGCCACCACGGGCGGCACCCAGCGGCCTTCGATCCTCGCCGACGTGTTTGAAGCCCTTATTGGCGCAATCTATTTGGAATCTGGCCTGGAAAAAGCGCGCTGGTTTGTGTTGGAGCAATTGCACCCATTTTTGATGCAGATCAGCGGCGGCGACGTTAGCCCGAACGACCATAAATCGAGATTGCAGGAGTTCGCGCAGGCGGCTTGGAGAAAGACTCCATCTTATCGCCTAGCAAATGAAACAGGTAGCAGCCACGAGCGTCGATTTACTGTGCAGGTGCTTTTTGACGATGAAGTCATGGGCGAAGGCAGCGGTCGCTCGAAAAAAGAAGCCGAGCAAGCCGCCGCGCTGGACGCCTTGGAGATCATCGAGCGCGCCAAGAGAATGCGAGAACAAACCGAACCGCATTACCACCAATAATTGCTAGTTTCGTGTACTTAATGCTTGTAAACCTACCGTAACAGGGTTGCTTTTGGAGTAAAACTTGTAGAGAATGGTATCGGTTGATTCATGCGTATGGATCGGGAGCCACGAAAATGAGAGTTAATCCGCGAATTATTTGGACCTTTGGGGCGGCGATCGCCTGCGGCACCAGCTTTGCTTTGCCGCAAAATTCGTACATCGTTAAGCCGGTGGCAACACCAAATGACTTGGCGCAACAAGTGGCATCCAATCCCACCGTTGCTGACCGCTACGAGCGCCACTTCGGCATGAGCAAGGGCGAAGTGATCGACTACATCAAGTCGCTCAAGCCCGGAAAGCTGAAAGAAACCGGAATGTACACGGTTTGGAACGTGCCCGCCAAAACTGGCGAGCTTCGAACCCGAATCTTGCGCATGACGGCTGGCACGCCCGTTTTTGTCGACTGGAATGATCGACCCGTCATGGTTCGAGCTTGTGGAAACCCGATGATCCCCGGCCGAAGCATGGCAACCACCAACGAACTCGTCGCCGATGTTTCATCGACCGTAGTGGATAGCGTTGCCGAAATTGCAACGCCCGCCGCGCCGATCACCGAGGCGCCGATCTTGGTTCGTGAACCCGCGGTGCCTGATCTGCAACCTGAACCGGAAGTTACCGTCGCTACCCCGAGGCAGAGAAACAATGGCGCGCTTTTGCTCATCCCGCTGCTCGGCACCGCGTTCATCAAAACGGGCAAAACGACGCCTGAACCAGAGCCGAATCCGGTTCCAGAGCCCGCGACAATTATTGCGATTGGCTCAGGCTTGGCGGCGATGACATTGCGCCGACGACCGCGCTAAACCGTAAACTCGAAAACCTAGTAAAAGGCAGGTTGTTGTTCGTGGAACAACCTGCCTTCACTATTCGTCGTATCCCAAAAATAGGACGCATTACCAGTTTTTTCTCAATTTGAGAAAACCGCGTGTATAATGTGTCCAAGCCGGATTCAATTCGGGCTTGATTTCGCGCTTTGCGCAACAAAACATACAGTGAGCCGAAAACGACGTGTTGTCTGTCGTGTGCGGCGAGCGGAGAGGAACATGAATATATTAAAGCGACTATTGTTGCCGCTACTCATCGCGGCGATAACGATGGGCGTTGGCTGGGCTAAGGTTCCACCCAACTCCTACTTGATCTATACCGTTGACACGGTACCGGACTTGATTGCCCAAATCAAGAAATACCCCGTGGTCAGCGACCGTTTCGAGCGCCATTTCGGCATGACTCAAGACGAGATCGTTGACTACTTCAAGACTCTGCGACTTTCGAAGATCACCAAGGCAGGCGTTTACACGGTTTACAACGTGCCCGCAACCACTGGCGAACTCCGAAGCCAACAGCACGCCCTTAAGGCCGGCTACCGCGTGTGGGTGAACGAAGATGGAAAGCCCATCTTGGTCCACGTTTGCGGAAACCCGATGACCCGCGGACCGCGCGTCGTGGCGGCTGAAAACTCGCTGCTTGAAGGCATTACCACGGCAAATCCGGAGGACGGCATTTCCAACAGCGGATCGATGGATGTTGCGAATAGCGGATCAATGGACCAAGCTACCCTTGCCATGATCACGCCGCAAGAGCCAACGCTTCCGAAAGAGCAAGAAGTCGCGGCAGTTTATGTCCCGGCAGCTGGACCGGTTGCGGTATCGCACATCGCTCCAGGCGCAATCTTTGCCCCGGCTCTCGCGATCCTAGGTGGCATCTTGGCCATGCCTCGCGGTGGCGGCGACAACCCTGTCGTTAACATCAACGGCAACAGCGGTAACAACGGTAACACCGATGGTGGAGGCAACGGCGATAACGGTGGCAACGGCGGAAACAATGCCGTTCCCGAGCCCGGAACCATTGTGGTTCTCACCCTCGGCGCTGGCATGTTGGCCGCGCGAAGAAAGAAAGCTAGTTAAGTTCTAGGATCTCCGCCGCAGGTTCGGCATTGAATGAATCGTGACCGTCAGCAGTGACGGTCACGATATTCTCTACCCGAACGCCAAACTCTCCAGGAAGGTAAATGCCCGGCTCAACGCTGAAGCAATTGCCCACCTCGAGGGCTTCGTGATTTGTGGCGACCAGATTTGGCTCCTCGTGGCCATTCATGCCGAGGCCGTGGCCCAAGCGGTGGATAAAGTACTCTCCATACCCAGCGTCTTCGATGACTTTTCTCGCTGCCGCGTCAACTTCGCCGCCTGTTAAGCCAGGTCGAATCGCGCGGCGACCAGCCATGTGCGATTCGTAAACGATTCGATAAATTTCCTTTTGGCGGTCGGTAGCTTGTCCAAAAACCAGGCACCGCGTGATGTCGCTTTGGTAGTGGTCGAGCTCGCAGCCGAAGTCTAGTAACAGCATCTCGCCCCGACCCACTGGCCGATCTTGGTTCAAATGGTGGGGCTCAGCGGAACCGGCGCCAGCCGCCACGATGCAGAACGTGGGTTTTCCGCCCCGCGACTTCATCGCCGATTCAATAATCGCCTGAATCTCGATTTCGGTCATTCCTAGCGCGATTTTGCTTTGGATTTCCACGTACGCTTCGTCGGCAATTTGGGCCACCGCTTTGAGCGCGGCGAGTTCTTCTACCGTCTTGATCCGCATAAGGTTCGACAGCACTTTGCCGCCCGGCTTGAAGAGTGCAGCCGGCAAAGTATGTTGCATCGCGAGCAAGAACATCGCGGGCATGTATTCGTCCACCGCAATCACGCCCGACTTGAGACTCCAGCTATTGGCAACTTGGGCAAATTTCTGCATCGGGTCTTCGCCGTCGGCCCAGCTCAAAATGTTCTCGACTCCGCAGCGCTCGGCTTGGGCTGCGCTCAAGCTGGGGCATATCATCGCAAATTCGCCGGTCGAACGGATCATCATTCCCATGAATCGCTCGTGGCTGGATTCAAAAAAGCCATGGAGATATCCCATCGCGATGGGGGTGCTGAGCACGATGGCGTCGATGCCGTTCGACTCCAACTGGCCCGCCATGCGCGCGATGCGGTCGGTAAATGGCGATGCGGTCTTCATAGTCCCATTTTACGCTAAGCTGGCGACCGAACCCCGTTGACTTGAACCTCTCTGGCGGGCTAAAATGAACTTCCCCCGGGCGGTTAGCTCAGTGGTAGAGCACTACAATGACACTGTAGGGGTCACAGGTTCAAGTCCTGTACCGCCCACCATTTCCACTTATTGCCTCGTTTGCGATGTTGTTGCTCCATGGGCCTTACCGCCGCAACCGCACTACCGCAATCGAATCGCCGGATTGACCTTCCCTGGGGATATCATTCACCGCAACAGTGACCACTCTAAGCAGTTCATATGTCGTTGAATAGACGTGAAACTCTGGTCCATTTGACCAAGGCGCTCCAGTCCTGATTTGACCCCAGCCGTCTTTTTTGATGGAAAGGATCGTCTTCGTGCCGGCCAGCACGACTTTCACATCCGCGTTCATTTCGTTCACGAGGATGTAATTCATGCCTTTGCTGCAGCCGGTGCACACCAAACACATGCCTCAAAGCAAAGCCACTGCGGCCATGCTGAGGACGTTGCGAAGAGATTTCTTTAGCATGTGCACAAGGTCCCAACACATTCTTAGCGGCACTCGTTCCTGACCGTCGCGATGCACCGCTCCGAGGCGCAGCCGCGACGAAGCGCACGCGTACGTCGCGGAGGGTCTGGCCTCGGGGAGGAGCGGTGGATTCACTGTTGTCCCGTCGCGCGTACGGACAAACGACTCAGCCTGCATTGGCCGTTGGCGACTCCGCGCGGATGATGCGCGTGCTCAGCAGCCACGCCGCGGTGACGCATGCCGCGCAGCCCAGAAAAGGCGAATAGTGGCCGAAATCGGGCGAAACGCGCTGAAAGTAGGCGTAAGACCAGCCACCAAGCGGCGCACCGACAATCGCGCCCAGGCCTTGGGCGGTCATGACCGCGCCAATGTTTGCCGCGCGGCGCTTGGGATCGATCTCGCTAACGCTTGCATACCAGGCCGGAATGGCGAGTAAGAAGCCGATGCCGAGCGGGATACCGCCCACCGCCAAAACTAGCCGCGAGCGCATAATCGCGAAAAACGCGCCGGAGGCGATCAAGATCAGTCCCGCCGCACACAGCGCAAGGCCCATATGCACCGCCCGCGCCTTGCCGATTCGCTCCCCAAAACGCGACATCGGAACGCTCAAAGCCGCCATCGCTAGCGCGCCAGGCAAAGCCATGAACCCAAATTCCGACTCGCTCATGTGCAGTTGGTCGGCGGCGAAAAGTTTGATGATGACCATTGGAAAACCGATGCCGCAGAACGTGATCAGCCCCATCAGAACGTATTGGGGAATCTGCTTGACCGCCGTCAAAAAGCCCGCGATCTCGGCATGCTCCTCGTGCACCGCCCGGTGTTTTTCTGAGCTTGGCACCGACCGAAACGCGGTGATCGAAACAGTCAGAAACAGGATGGCGGCAAGGTAAAGGCTGGGGGTTTTTGCGCCCGTCAAGCCGGCCAAATAGGACCCAAAAACGTCATTGAACACGCCGCCAACCGGCAACGCCAGCGCAATCCCGACCAGGTAGCACGTATTGAGCAACGACATCGATTCCTGGCGCTCATTATCTTCGACCAGGTCGCCCATTAACGCAAATGCGGCTGGCCAAAGCATGGCGGCTCCCAGCCCATCCATGGTCCGCAAAAGCATCAGGGCTAGGGTCTCAGAATATCCCCAGCCATGCGGCACGACCATCGTCATGATCGACGTAAAAACGGTTAGCGTGGGACCGATGACCATGAGCCGGCGACGACCATAACGATCCGAAAGGTGCCCCATCCAGCCTTTGAATGCTGCTTCGCTGAGCAGGAACGCCACAATGACCATGCTCATGACGCCCTCGTCGAACTTGCGGTCCTGAACCAAATACACGGGCATCGTCGAAATATTGAGGACGGCGTAGCCAATTTCGGCCAGCAACGCGATGATCAACAAACGAAAAACCGGCCCACGCCGCCACAATGGGCACGGAACCGCCTTTTCATTTGAGGGAATTTGTGATCCCGTCATCGGTCTTCCAGTTTAACGCCAATGGCGCAAAAAAGGATTCGGACCCAATGGTCATCGCGTTGCGAGGGTTTCAAACATTGCGGTGGCCAACTTGCGCTGGGAGAAGTGGTCCACGATCGGCCGGGGGTAATTTGGCGCAAATAGCCCGGCGGCATCGCTTTCCCAAGGCGCATGAATCTGAGCGTTCGAAAGCTCGGCAAGCTCGGGCACCCAAGTTCGAATGAACTCGCCATCGGGGTCAAACTTCTTGCTTTGCAATATCGGGTTGAAAATTCGAAAATAGGGCTGCGCGTCGCATCCGGTCGAAGCGGCCCACTGCCACCCCCCGTTATTCGAAGCAAGGTCAAAATCAAGCAGCTTTTCAGCGAAATAGGCCTCGCCCCACCGCCAATCGATCAGCAGATCTTTGGTCAAAAAGCTCGCCGTTACCATGCGCAAGCGGTTGTGCATCCATCCCGTCGCGTTCAGGCATCGCATCGCCGCATCGACGAGCGGATATCCGGTGCGACCTTCGGACCACGCATCAAAGTGCGGCTCGTAATTGTTCCAGGGCAGCTGGTTGTATTCCGACTTGAACGCGCCCTCCACCACGAACGGAAAATCGGCGAGAATCGCTTGATAAAACTCGCGCCAAATCAGCTCCTGGCGCCACTTTTCGGCCCCGTGCGAACCCGAGGCAAGCGCGAAACGAAACGCTTCTCGAGTGCTAATGGTGCCGTGCCTAAGGTGGACGCTCAGCATCGAAACGCCATTCTTCGCGGGAAAATCTCGCTGCTCTGAGTAATCGTCGATGTGGGTAGCGAACGCATGCAGTTGCTTCAAACCTCCAGTTCGGCCAGGTTCGAGAATCAAGTCTGATTCTGAAAATCCGATTTCACTCAACTCGGGCAGGCCAGGAGCGCCATGCTCATCGAGCCAGGGCAACGATGCATATTTTCCGTCTGTGACCGACTGCTCCTGCACCATTTCCGGCGAAAACCGCTCGTCCCACGCCTTGCGGAATGGCGTATAAACCTTGAATGCCTTGCCGTCGGCCGTGCGCACAGCGGCAGATTCCTGAATCACATGGTCTTGCGGCGAGACAAATTCGATTTTCATCGCCGCCAGTGCCTCGCTAACCGCGCGATCACGATGGTTCGCGCAAGGTTCGTAGTCGCGGTTGGCATAGACGCATTCCGCCCCCAGCTTGGCAGCAAACTGCGGAATTTCTACGCTTGGATCGCCAACCAAAACGCACAATCGGGAACCTTGGGCGCGCAAATTTTGGTCCAGTTCTTTTAGCGAACGATGGATAAATGTGACGCGCCGATCCGAACGGTCTTTCAGTGCATCCAGGATGAGCCTATCGAAAACAAAAACCACCACTACCGAAGAACAATCGCGGGTAGCTCGGCTCAAAGCGGCGTGATCCTCCAATCTCAGGTCACGACGAATCCAACAAATCCCAAGTTTGCACATCGTTTTCTCCATCTTACGACATGTCCGAAGGTCCCGGCGGCATACTCGCTCGTCGGCGTATGATAAAAGAGGTTGATCCCAAAACAATGAAAAAAGCACTTGTGATATTTGCGGCTTGCCTAGCGGGCACTTTTTGCGCTTTGCAGCTCAATACTTATATGGAAAAGCGGTCAGCGTTAAACGAATTGGCTGGATCGCGTGAATCAAGTTTGTTGCTGCGAGGCGAACCGGCGCAGGCGGCAAATCCATCTGTGTCGGCGATTCCCGATTTTCGTTCGGCAGCAAAAAAAGTTTTGCAAAGCGTCGTCAGCATTGAGACTCGCGGCACAATCCGGCGCTGGATGACCTACGAAACCACCGATCTCGGGCAAGGCTCGGGCGTTGTAATCACCGGCACGGGCTACATTGTCACCAACAATCACGTAGTGCGAAACCCGCAAAGCGGCCAAGTCGCTGAGGAAGTTCGGGTTCATTTGCCCAACAAGCAGGTGGTCAAGGCAAAAGTTGTCGGACGCGACGAGCGCACTGATCTCGCTGTCTTGAAAGTTGACGGTCAAGCGCTGACTCCGGTCGAACTCGGCGACAATCGACAACTCGAAATCGGCGAATGGGTCATCGCGGCGGGCAACCCGCTCGGATTTGACAATACGGTCAGCGTGGGCGTCGTGAGTTCACTCAATCGCCAAGTTGACCTGGGGCGCGGCGACGGCCAATTTGTGCTGCTGAACGCGATCCAGACCGACGCGGCGATCAATCCTGGCAATTCAGGTGGCGCGCTGGTCAACGCCCGCGGCCAACTGATCGGCATCAACACGGCAATCGCGAGCCAAACCGGCAATTCCATCGGAATCGGATTCGCCATTCCGGTCGATCGCGTGAAGCGGATCACCAATGACATCATCAAATATGGCCACGCAAGGCACGGCCAATTGGGCGTGCAGACGTACATGCGGCCTGGACTGCTGGCCGACGAAGACGCCAGAGCCGAGCTATCGCAGCTTGCTGGTGCCACTCCGCCCGACTATGGACTGATCGTTCAAGACGTGAGCGCAGGCAGCCCGGCTGGCCTAGCGGGAGTTAGCCAATTTTGCGTTTTGTTACAGATTAATGGACAAAAGTTGAACGATTCGATTGAATTTTATAAGGCGCTCGCGGACAAAGTTCCCGGCGACAAGGTGGAACTTACGTTCTGGAAAAAGGGACAAATCTTGAAGAAGACGATTGAACTCGCAGATTTGACCGATATTTAACATTACAAAGGAGGAGAAAGCGAGATGGACGACGTCCCTATACACAAGATGTCCCCTGAATCGCCGGACTTCATGTCGATTTTTGCCGACGGCTTACCCCAGTTCCTGGACATATTGCCCCACGTGGTTCGCGAAAAGTTACACGTGGCCGCCGACCTCGATTCGGTGATCGAGGTCGTGTTGGACTATGGGCGACCCGCTGAGATTCGGTTCTCGGACCGCGTCGAACGGCTGCAAAATGTCGTTGTTTCAGAGCACGACATCGAGTACGTCGTGAAATCAGTGGGTGAATTTGGCGAGGACAATCGCGCGGGAATCGAGCGCACCCTCCACCGCATCTCCTGCATGCGCAACCGAACTGGTAAAATTGTTGGGTTAACCTGCCGGGTGGGCCGCGCGCTCGAAGGCACGATCGATATCATCGACGACCTTGTTCGATCTGGCCAATCCATCTTGCTTTTGGGCCGCCCAGGCGTCGGAAAAACTACCAAGCTTCGCGAAGTCGCCCGCGTTTTGGCGGATGAAGTCAACAAGCGGGTCGTCATCGTGGACACCTCAAACGAGATCGCAGGAGACGGTGATGTTCCCCATCCTGGCATCGGCAACGCGCGCCGGATGCAGGTTGCTCGCGCGAGCCAGCAACACCAAGTGATGATCGAAGCGGTGGAAAACCACATGCCCGAAGTGATCGTCATCGACGAAATTGGCACCGAAATGGAGGCCGCCGCCGCTCGCACCATCGCCGAGCGCGGAGTCCAATTGGTCGGCACTGCGCATGGCCAAACGCTTGAGAATTTGATGCTAAACCCGACCCTGTGCGACCTGATCGGCGGCATTCAGGCGGTCACCTTGAGTGACGACGAAGCCCGGCGCAGAGGCACCCAAAAGACGGTTCTGGAGCGAAAGGCGCCCCCGACTTTTGATGTGGTCATCGAACTCGTGGACTACGACCGACTGGCGGTTCATAGCAACGTGATGAAGACGGTCGACCTCATTCTGCGTGGCGTGCCGCCAAAGCCAGAAATTCGAGTGCGAACATCCAGCGGCGAAGTCGAAATCGCGCAGCAAGAGGTCACCAGCGAAATGCAGGACCCGGGCTTCAACGAGCGCTTTCCTTCGCTCGCACGGCAGCCGGAATGGTCAGAGCAAGTCAAGGAGCCGGGCCAAGCTCGCCCAAAAGTAGCAAAAGCCGCGCCAAAGCAAGCGCCGCAAGTGCTGCGAATCTATCCTTACGGCATCGCGCGGACCCGTCTCGAAAGGGCGATAAGGGAGCGGCGCGTGAACGCAATGATCGTTAACGATTTGCACCAGGCGGACGCGGTAATCGTGATCCGATCAACCTACCAGAACAAGCCCACAAAGCTGCGCGAGCTGGGCCGCCAGATCCCGATTTCTGTGGTGAAGAGCAACACGTTCAGTCAAATCGCCGCCGCTTTGGACGACCTTGCCAAGCCCAACGGTGACCCTCGCGACGCTGAAGAGCGCATCACGCAGGACGTCACGCGCGGCATCGAGGAAGTTCTGCAAACCGGCAAGCCAGTTGAGCTCCGACCCGCCGACGCAAGAACGCGTAAGACCCAAATGCAGATTGCCGAATCGAGAAAGATCCCGGTGGAAGCTGTCGGGCGCGAACCTGAGCGGTTTGTGCGCCTCTTGCCGCTGCGAACTGGACAATAATTCGCCGCGGAATCATTGGGCTTTCATCAAGGAATAATGACGTAGTTCGACGTCAAGATTCTGCCTTGGTCATTGAGCGTGAGGACCTTGCCGAGCGCGGTGTTTGGGGCCAAAGACTGGACGCTTTTCAGTGATCCGTTCGAATACAGTACATCCTCTGCGGTCGAATCGGTCCAGACGGATGGGCCAGAAACGGGCGAGCGCTTGCCGAGAGCTTGGCCGTTGTTGTTGAGTTTTGTGAATTCCACGTTTGGGAACGCGGTCAAGACGTTAACTTGTCCATCTCTACCCCAAAGCGCGGGATAGATGATGCCGCCCACCATCGCCGAACCTGCCACTTGCGCGGAATCATTCAAGCTCTCCGCGTGAATAATCGTGGCAGCACCCTTTTGCAGGTCCACCACCGAGCCATTCGTGCTGATGAAAAAGATACGGTTTTGCGGTTGAATATCGGGGCTTCGCATTCCCAATATTTGTCGCGTTTCATTAAGGTCTAAAAGCCGTAAATACACACCACCGCCAAAGTCGTTAGCATCGTATAAGACTGCTTGGCCGTTTATCACGATAACGCCGTGTCTGTGCTGTACGCCTACTTCATCTGGTGATCGTGGAACGTATTCAAGGTTGTTGTTGTATCCGTAGACGTTACGCGGACCATAAGGTGTATATGAACTCCACAATTGCAGATCGGCAGCCTCCTCCACAACGATGTCTCCATAGCCATGTGTCATGCCAAATACACGCCCGTTATTGTTTATCACAGAATCGACAAAATTGAAGCTTCCTGGCCTATGCAATGGCATGGCAGTGATTTTCCCACTGCTGGAATAAGTGGCGAGTCCGTCCACTACCCCGCCTGGTTTGGTTAGTGAAACAGTTCCATTGTCGTTCATGTCTCCCGCTGTGTAGCCAGCCGGGATGGCGATAAGTTGAACCGAGTGCGGGCCCTCGCCACCGCCACCGCCGCAGCTAGCGAGGAAAATCGATGCTGCAAGTACAAATAAAGAGAACTTACGCATAGTAGCCAACTAAATAAACGTTCATGTCTATGTATACGACGGGATAGCCTGATCCGTTGAAATTGTACGCATTCACAATAGTATAGTCGTAAGGACTAGCGGCTTGAGCAGACCAGTAGATCAAGCTAGTGATGCGTCGTAGCTTGAATTTACCGTAGTTAGGATCGCCGGCAGTTCGATTCAAGCGAATAATTGGGTTGGCGAAGTTGATCTGGGTACCGGTGATGCTGGCTGAAGTGCCATCACGCGTATTCGGATTATTCGGGCCAGACTGACGTCGACTCATGGCGGCATCGCAAACGGCGTTCACCGTGCCCGTATCACCAGCATAGGTTAAAGCAATATACAACGTAGCCTCGGGACGAACGTCTATCAGATCAATCGTTTGAACTTTGCACTTAGCCTTAATCATCAGCTGAACCGCCTTGGCACTGGTCGGTATGTTATAGGGTGCGGCAAAGAGGTTTGGGGAATCCAACATCACATCAACACCTACGCCACCAGCTATTGTCAAGCAAGTTCCCGGTGGATATTGTTGGGGCCAGTTGGACGACCTGAGTTCAACAATTTCCAAGGCCGTTGGATTCGCATCGATGAGGTTTAGTTGACCTATTGGGCTAAAAGTTGCCATACACTGATGAGACGCATGTCATCGGCAATTGGGTTCGTTCCTAATTGCCCTCGCAGTCAGCCTAGTCGCCTGCCCAATAGTCACTAAAACCCGCGCAAGTGTTCGTCACGGAATAATGACGTAGTTCGACGTCAAGATTCTGCCTTGGTCATTGAGCGTGAGGACCTTGCCGAGCGCGGTGTTTGGGGCCAAAGACTGGACGCTTTTCAGTGATCCGTTCGAATACAGTACATCCTCTGCGGTCGAATCGGTCCAGACGGATGGGCCAGAAACGGGCGAGCGCTTGCCGAGAGCTTGGCCGTTGTTGTTGAGTTTTGTGAATTCCACGTTTGGGAACGCGGTCAAGACGTTAACTTGTCCATCTCTACCCCAAAGCGCGGGATAGATGATGCCGCCCACCATCGCCGAACCTGCCACTTGCGCGGAATCATTCAAGCTCTCCGCGTGAATAATCGTGGCAGCACCCTTTTGCAGGTCCACCACCGAGCCATTCGTGCTGATGAAAAAGATACGGTTTTGCGGTTGAATATCGGGGCTTCGCATTCCCAATATTTGTCGCGTTTCATTAAGGTCTAAAAGCCGTAAATACACACCACCGCCAAAGTCGTTAGCATCGTATAAGACTGCTTGGCCGTTTATCACGATAACGCCGTGTCTGTGCTGTACGCCTACTTCATCTGGTGATCGTGGAACGTATTCAAGGTTGTTGTTGTATCCGTAGACGTTACGCGGACCATAAGGTGTATATGAACTCCACAATTGCAGATCGGCAGCCTCCTCCACAACGATGTCTCCATAGCCATGTGTCATGCCAAATACACGCCCGTTATTGTTTATCACAGAATCGACAAAATTGAAGCTTCCTGGCCTATGCAATGGCATGGCAGTGATTTTCCCACTGCTGGAATAAGTGGCGAGTCCGTCCACTACCCCGCCTGGTTTGGTTAGTGAAACAGTTCCATTGTCGTTCATGTCTCCCGCTGTGTAGCCAGCCGGGATGGCGATAAGTTGAACCGAGTGCGGGCCCTCGCCACCGCCGCCGCCGCAACTGGCGAGGAACACGGATGCAAGAACTACACAGAAAATGTATTTACGCATAGCACACCTGTTGGACGCGTACGTGGTCCACTGTGGTTTAGGAACAGTTGGGCTCGGCGAGGCGAAGCGGCTGGTGCGTTGGCCTTGCCGCCGCGCGTAATGTAAACTCTGCAAGTGCGAAGCTCGGAATTGAGGTTGAAAAAACGCTCGTGAAAGACCTGCACGAGCTCACGACGCATTGCATTCGTTGTGGTTTCTGCCTGGAAAGTTGCCCGACATACAAGGTCACTGGAATGGAGACCGAATCTCCGCGCGGGCGAATCTACCTGGTTCGGAGCGCAATCGAAGGCAAGCTCTCGTGGCAAGATGACGTGCGGCCGCATATCGACCTGTGCCTCGGTTGCCGCGCTTGCGAGACGGCCTGCCCCAGCGGAGTGGAATATGGCTCAATCGTTGAGCTCGCCCGCGATCAACTGGAAACCCAATCCCCAAGGCGAATTCAGACAACGATGCTGAATGTCGTCACCAACCCCAGCCTCATGCGCCTACAAGTTGCGCTATCCCGATTCGTTCCTGGTGAGCGAATTCCTGCGCTGATCAGCCGCATGTTGACGCCCGAAAAGCCCCAGACGCAAAAGCCGGCCCCGCTACCTCGACCGAATCTGGCGCCGCTCATCGATTCGAATCTCCCACCAGTTCGTGGCAAGGTGCTGATGCTCGAAGGGTGCGTGATGCGAGTGCTGTACGACCCCGTCAACGAAATCACTCGGCGACTATTGCGCCGGATCGGGTTCGAGGTCGAGCCGATTGATTTGGGTTGCTGCGGCGCCCTGCATGCTCACAATGGCCAGCTCGGTGCGGCGCGAAAACTCGCATTCGAACTCCAAAAGAAAGCGTCTGGTGCCTTGCCGATCGTCGTGAACTCGGCAGGATGCGGATCGACACTCAAGGAATATTCTCACCTGGATCCGGCCTTGGAAAGCGTCGCCACAATGGTGTTTGATGCTTCGGAGTTCCTATGCAATCACGGCATGGTGGAGGCGCTGCAGGGTTCAAAAGGACTGCCGGGCGCGGTTGCGACTTACCATGACGCCTGCCACTTGGCCCATGGGCAAGGCATCCGCGAAGAGCCCCGGGCATTGATTGCCGCGATTCCTGGTCTGACCTTGGTGCCGCTGGAAGAGCCCGACACGTGTTGTGGAAGCGCGGGAATCTATAACGTCGTTCAACCGACCATGGCGCGAACGCTACTCGAAAGAAAGTACCAGCACATCGAAGACACTGGCGCAAAAATCGTGGCAACCGGAAACCCCGGCTGCCACGGATGGATCGCCCAAGCCGCGCGCGAACACGGCCGAAAGATTGAAGTGGTTCACACGCTCGAATTGCTCGAACGATCCTTCAGCGGATAGCCGATTGGGCTAGGCCGCCGAAACCTTTGTGATCTGTTTTTGTAGGTTGTCCGGAATCAGATATTCGGGTTCGAGCAGAACGACCAGCTTGTCGCCCGATTTACCGACTCCAAAGATGAATTCGTCCTTGACCCCTTTGGCTAGGTTGAAATTGCGGTCGATATCGGTTTCGCCAAGGTCGATAATGCCGTCAACCGCATCAACATGTAGCGCGCACCGACCGAACGGCGTTTGCACAACTACGAAGTTGCCTTGACCTTCGCCATCGGGCATTTCTAGGCGGCGGCGCAAATCCACTGCCGCAACCGTATCGCCGCGCAAATCAAAGATTCCCATCAGCATTTTTGGAGTCTTTGGCAGCTTGGTCACATTTTGCTCGGGCAAGATGCGCTCCACTTGGGCAATCGCGATGCCATAGTGCTCCTCTGCTAGCTTAAAAACGACAAATTTGTTGTCCGCCATTCAGTCCCCCGTCCTTTGGGCACAATCGCGCCCTTATGCAGGGAAAGTGCCATGGCGGACAGGCGTGGCGGGCAGGTATTCCGGCTGGCGAATGCACAAACGGGCAGGATTCCCAGCTAGCACGAGTTACTGGTTGACCTTGCCGGTGAACCTTAGCTGATCTTTCCCAACTCCGATTTTAGGGTGTTGATGTGGTCGATGTTCTCGGGATCCACATCGTTCAGCGCGGCCAGGTACAGCGAAACAAAGTCACCGATGAGAGCGAGCCCCAGCATTTTTTCCAGCAAGGACTTTCCGGGCGCGTTGACGTAGTGGAACTCGGTCACGTTTTTGATCAATTCAGCGGTGACTTCGGCTCGCTTTGCCATCTTTGCGCTTTCGGTGCCATCTCGTAGCACCAGAGTCAACCATTTGTTCACGCCTTGCTCGTGCGCCTTCACCCAGCCCAAAATTTCGTTATGGTTGAGTTCGGGGAACGTGTTGGCGAAGATCATGTTCTTCGAATTCTCGTTGATTTGGCCCTTCCAGCGATTGGCAACTATGCCCTGCCACGAACCTAAACCGTAGACGGTGCCCAAGTTGCCGTGCATGTGGATCGCCAGCTTTTTGGTCATGTTGGTGATTTCTGGTTCTTCGACGCGGTAAGCCTGCACGCATTCCTCGAGTAATTTGATCAGGCCCTCGTAATCTTGCGCGGGGATCAGGCCGAGCTTTTCGCAGGCCACGATGACGGGAATCAGCATGAAGCCGAGCGCGGTTCGAGGCGGTTGACCGCCGGGAATGATGATGACGGGGAACCCATCCGCCTTCGCAAGCTCCGCCAATTTGCCACCGCTGGTCACGGCAATGACGCTCGCCCCTGCCTTTTTGGCGTCGGCATAGGCGCTAAGCGTCTCTTCGGTGTTGCCGGAATAGCTGGTTGCGAATACAAGCGTTTTGCCACCAACGAAGTGCGGCAAATGGTAGTCGCGATTGACGCTGAATGGAACCTTGCCGTAAGCTTCAAAAAGTGCTTTGACGAAATCTCCGCCCACCGCCGATCCGCCCAGACCGGTCAAAACGACGGAGTCGGGCAACGCGGTCCAATTGGGCAAAGAAGATTGAACCGAAATCTCCCACGCTTTGCGCACTTGGGCAGGAAACTCCGCCGTCAGGCGATACATGCCCTTGGGGTCGTTGCGCAATACAAAAGCCGAATCGTCGAGTTGGTGGTGCATGTTCCCAGAAAGGTTACCTGGGAGGAAGCATCATTCGTCAGCGAAAGGATCGTATTCGTCAACGCTCGCGGCGACCGTTTTGGTGACAGCGCTACCGACGGGAGTTCCGCCTTCGGCGCCATCTTTCGGTCGGTCCAGCCCTTGCACATTATCGGCGATCACTTCCACGACTTCGCGATTGACGCCGTCGCTGCCCGTGTATTTTCGGGTCTGCAGGCGACCATCAACCGCCACCAAGCGCCCTTTACTGAGGTAGTTCGAGACGTATTCGGCGGTCTTGTCCCACGCGCTGATGTTGAAAAAATCGGCGTCGGGCGAGCCATCTTGGGGCTTAAACTTTTTGGTGACAGCGATGCTGAAGCTGACAACGCTCTTACCGGTGCCGGTGGTTCGTAGCTCAGGATCGCGAGTGAGCCTTCCTACCAAAACAACGCGATTGATCATCTTTGTTTAGCCTTCGTTGAGGTAGATGCGATGGCGAATCACGTCGTCGCTGATGCGCATTTGTCGGCTGAGCTCGGAAGGAACCTTTGATTCAGCCTCAAAGTGCATGATGATGTAGTTGCCATCTTTGTGGCCGTTGATTTCGTAGGCGAGCTTGCGCTTTTCCCACTTTTCGGCTTTGGCAACTTGGCCACCTTGGGTTTCGACGGTGCTCTTAAATCGCTCGGCGATGGCTTTGACTTCGGAGTCGTTGAGTGCTCCGCTAACAATGTATAGGGCTTCGTATTTACGCGTATTCAATGGAATTTGATGCTCCCTGTGGTCTGGTCTCAGTAAATTTCGGTCCGCTGGGCGGACAGAGAGCCTTAACGGCAAACGGAAAGGATACCCGAATTTGCTGGTTTAGGCTCATTGGGCTTGGGATTTATGATCGCGCGGCCCGGGTGAAGGCGTTTGAAGTTGATGCAAATTCCGCGACGCCGCACGCGAAAGTCCCCCTCACGCA
>CAYRAX010000015.1:0-26166 GCA_964422285.1 uncultured Chthonomonas sp. | reverse complement strand
CGAGTTCGCGGCCGTCGTTGAGCACGACCTTGACGTTTTTGAAGCTGGCAACCACGTGGTCATTCGTGATGATGTAGCCGTCTTTTCGGAAAATCACGCCCGAGCCTTGGCCTTCGACGGCCGCTTGGCCTTTCGAAACATCACCGGCTGCCGTGCCGCGAATGTGTACGACGGCGGGCGAAACGTACTCGGTCAATGCGGCAAACGACTGATCAAGGTCGTTCAGGGCTTCCATGGACTTCACATTGACGTTGCCGATGGGGCTGAGCATTTGCGTTTTGTCGGCTCGTGCGAGCGGGCTGCCGACGCCGCTAATCACTGTCGCCGCGCCAATGCCACCAATCGCAATGCCGCTAAGAACCCAAAGAGTTGGCTTGTGTGTCAGATTCTTCCAAAGAGTCATATTCTGTATTCCTGAGTTTGTGAAGTTAAATCTTGCAATGCGGGTCGCGCTGCCGACGGTTGCGCTCTTCGAGCCCGCACGCAAAATGGAACGCTTGGCGATGCGTTTTTTGTTCCCGGATGGTCATTTGGGCCTACGATTGACCTCTAAGAACGACCGCAAAATTGCACTGTTTACCGATTTTCCGAAGTCGCTGACCACGACAAAGCTGATCCCGCGGGTGGTCGCCCCAGCAGAATTACGGGGTAACTTGGGATCGTCTTCATCTTCGGACGCTTTGGCGATGTATACGCTCACCGAAGCCAGCCCGTCGGTCAGGCGCATCAGCACGGCTTTACCGGTGGAATCTTGCTTCAAGTGCAATCCCTGTATTTCCATTCCATATGGCAGGGGTTCGGGCAAGTCAAAGTCGATGGTTGATCGGCGGTTTGCTTCACTTACGGTGCCGAGCGAAGGCGGTGCTTGCTCGGTGACTTTGCGCCATCCGCTGGTGTTCAGATCGCACTGCAAACCTTCGTTGCGCCCGCTGAAAAAGGTGATCGTCTGAGTATCGAGGACCACCGAGCTATCACCGCTGGGCTCCAGGATTTCTGACCGCAAAAGTACCAGTTCGGATGCATCGACGACGTACTTTCGCGTTGGTAGGCCGTTGCGCTTGGGCTTGGCCTCGAGCATGACGGTCTTCCGCCCCGCGACGCTCGGTGCCTTGACTAGGCTCAAAAAGTAATTGCTGGCGGCCAAGTTGACTCTCGCTTTGACGTCTAGTAGGCCCACTCGCGGCGAGGGCTTGGAGACGGTCAGCTTCTGGTCGGGATAGTAGTGGGTGACCCGGCTGCCGTCGTCGATCATGACGATGCCTTGACTGCTCAGGGGCTGCAGGACCGTGTATTTGATCGATCCATCGGTCGCTCCTTCGAATTTGAGGACCATGCTTCCGCCCGGGCTGTCGGTCGAGACCATGGTTCGAACAGAGCTATATGCCTTTTGGGTGACCCGTCCGAGGATTCGGGTGAGAACGGATTGCGGGGTCCTCGTGGTGACCTGTGCGTTGGCACAGCCGGTGGCGATGGCTAGCAGCCACGAAGCAACCAGGATGCGGGCGAATGGCGTTCGGTTAGTGATCACCATACGCAGTCGTCATCACCGGTGCTTGCGCGCTCAGCGGATCGGCTCCAGCAAAATATGCAGTGTCCTGGCTGACGGTGAAAGTGGACGAATTACGTTTAGCAATGGGGCTCAATGGCGTGTTGGAGGATTGTCGACTAACCGCGGTCGTGACCTGCAAAGTCACAAAGACTACGGCCGCAGTTGCCACCCCAGCAACCAATCCTATACGCCAAAAAGACTCGCGCGGTCTGACGGCTTCTGCGGCAAAAACGCGTTGACTTAGCTCGGATTCGAACCCGAATCGTGGTTCGGGCGCCGACATCGAGGTCAACATTTGCTTGATTTGCTGCACAGAATCCAATTCGCGCTGACACACTTTGCACCGACTCAAGTGGTCACGAATTTCGAGAGACTCGACTCCGGTGAGTTCGCCGTCGACATAAGCGGAGAGTTTGATTTGTACGCGCTGACAGTTCATTGCCCACCTTCTGGAGTTAGTTGCGGATAATTTTGTTCCAAATAGCGTCGAATTTGTTTTCGACCACGATGAATTCTAGACCGAACGGTGCCTACCGAAATTTGCATCGTTTCCGCAATTTCTTCATAGGCCATTCCTTCTACGTCGGCCAAGACCACGGCTGTGCGGAAATCGGGGCTGAGTGCTCGTAGCGCAAGGCGCACTGGTTCCTCAAATGATCCCGACATCAAGTCTTTATCGGGAGCGGCCGAATGATCGGGGAGTTCCCATCCGCTGGAATCGGTCGAATTGCCTTGGTCAAGGGAGGTTGTTCGCAAGCGGGTTTGCCGGCGGACCATGTCAATGTGGACATTGGTCATGATGCGGTAAATCCAGCTGGTGAACGGAAGATTCTCATCGTAGCGATGGAAGAATCGAAAGGCTCGGACGTAGGTTTCTTGCACCAGGTCTTCGGCTTCATGGGCGTTTCCGGTCAACCGGTATGCCAGCGCGCAAGACTGACGATAGCTCGCTTTCATGTGCGATTCGAAAAGTTCGCGCTGCTGTTCTTTGGTTAATGGACTAGGCCGGAACAAAACCGTGAGCAATTCCTTGGTGCCTCCTTGTTGCTTCTTGTACCGTCGTCGCATCGTTCCAAGTTCCCACAAGTCAAAAATTAGGTGTTTAGCCGCCGATCTTGCGAGCAATCTGGCAAAAAAGCGGGTCCAACTGCAGGTTCATCGATCCATTCCCGAGCACGGCACCATGGGTTTTCACGACCGATTTGATGAGGTCGGGGCACGTTTTGTGCCGGTAGGAAAGCCACTGCGCAAGGCAAAAGAGCAACTCGACATTGGCGGCTCGCGCGCCCCCCATGGCGTTGCTGTCGAACTTGTCGGAGAGGTTTCGGAAACGCTCGGCCATCAGTAGCGGGCTTGCGCCTTTTGAACCAGTAATCGATTCGCAAAAGTCCCAAACCGCCTGATACGCTTCCGTTTGAGCCTGAATTTGGGCCAATCGGCCCGCGGAGCCCGCGCCAAGAACCTTTTCCATTTCGCTTGTTTCGGAGCTATCACTCGCGGCGCCGACCAATATTCCGAGACACCTAGACACGATGGTGGGCAAGACCGCGCTGATCGCGCTGGTCGTCAAAATGAACTTGACTCGGGGCGTGGGTTCCTCAAGCGTTTTTAGCAGTGCATTCGCCGCCTCGACTCGGAGCCGATCTGCGCGTTCCACGATGACGACTTTGCAGCGAGCAACCAGCGGCGTCGATTGAACAAATCGGGTAACGGGTTGCGCGTCGGAGGCCGGAGCCCCGGTAACCGCAGTGATCGCCGAAACCACGATCCAGTTGCTCGCGCCCGTTGGCCTGACGATCAGCAGGTCGATTGCTTCTTGTTGACCCACGGTTCGGCAGACCTGGCACTCACCGCACGCGATGCCATCCGCCGAGTTCGGGCACATCCAACCTTGGGCAATCGAGAGCGCGATTTGGGACATCGAAGCGGCATCGCCGCCATGCAGCAGAAGTGCGTGGACGCCCTCTTGCTGTGCGATTTTTGCGAGCGGCGTGCTGGGGCTAATAGCGTTCAAATTGATCCACCGGAATCATAAAAAGCACGGCGCCGCCAACGGGCACGCGAACTGGGCTAGGGACAAACGCGCCGCTGGAGCCAGCGTCCATTGGTGACACATTGACCACCTGCTCACGGCAACAGCAATTGGCCTCAATCACCTTTTTGAGCGCGTCAATCGAGTCGTTTTCGACGCCAATCAGGAATGTTGCGTTAGCCTCGCCCAAAAAGCCGCCCTGCGAAGCCAAAAGCGTGAATTTGTACCCGGCTGAAATGAGCTCATCTCGAAGCCGGTTGCGATCGCGGTTATGGACAATGCAAACGCAAAGCGTCATGAATGCATAATACTTGAACCAGACTGGAACAACACTCGCTCTGGTCGCGTCAAAATTCCTACGATGTTGCGCACAATCGCCTTTGGTGCTGTCTTTTTGGCAGCGATTAGCTCCGCCGATGATAATGCCACGGCGCGAAGCGTCATGACGTCGGCGATGCAACAATTGGCTTCACAAGGAGCGTTTGCCCTCGAGATTTCGGGCAAAGTTGGGCTGAAGGGTTACGAAGGAACACCATTTCAAATCAACATCATCACCAAACGCAAGGGCACGACGCTGCTGCTGGATATCGGCGTTTGGGAGCGCAGCGATTTGCGGCAACAAGTCATCGCTGACGGCAAAACGCTATGGGCCTACAACCGCTCGGCCAACACATTTTCCAGCATCGACTACGGCGATCCAGCCATCAATCAAGATCGACCTGTGCGATTTTTGCTCAGCCAATTGGGCACAATGTTGCGCGGCAAAGGCGCCTTCGTGGCGCGGTTTTTGGAAGACGTTTATCGAACCAGTGCCAGCAACCCGTGGGAGCCATTTTTGAGCATGGGCAAGGCCACGGCCGAAATGCCCACGAAGGACGCGCCGACCGGATACCTGACCTTCACCCAAGGAACCCATCGCGATGAAAACTCTCGCACAACCGATTTTGCGACGATGATGGAGTACTCGTTCGTTGATCTGGGAATGGACTCAACCGGCGCGGGTTTTGATGGTGACCTCAGCGGGGAGACTGGTTCGGGCAGCTACGCGCTCAACCGAATCTACATGCGCCAAAACGAGCAATCCACGAAGGGCACCATGCAAACCGAATGGACGATGCGGATTTTCCGCAATAACTTCATTCCGACGGTGCCGTTCACATTTGTGCCGCCGAAAGGTGCACGCGTTATCGCGTTGCCCAAGCGAATCACGGATTAACGATCAGACCTTGATCGCTCGCCAGTGTCCCAGCCGCCAAGCATAGATTGACGCAAATCCCTGAATCGCCTGTGTCAAGCTCATCGCGATCCACGCGCCAACGGTCCCCATGCCGAGCACGATGGCGAAGAGGTACGCGAGCGGCACTCGGAGCACCCACAGCGAAACAACTGCGATCCAAAACGGCCGAACGGTGTCACCAGCACCCTGCAATGCGCCGATCAAGATCATCGCGTAGGCGAACATTACTTCGGTCAGGCAAAGCCAGCGGATCAGAGTTTCAGCCTCTTGAATCGTCCTGAGCTTGGCAGTGGTCTCCGCTTGGGCTGCTTCGGGGCCGCGCTCAAGTGCCGCGACCGAAGGCTTTGATTCGATCATCGTGGTGGCGATTCGGTCCGCACCGAAGTACACCGGCACTACAAGCGCCAAGATGACGATGGCTCCGTAATGGCTCGCAAGCATGCCAATTTTGTAGGCACGGTCAGGCTTTTGCATTCCCAAGCTCTGGCCCACCAACGCCGAAGCCGCAAACGCAAGCCCGAAAGCGGGCATGAACATGATGCTCTCTACTGAGAAACCTGGCCCGAGCGCGGCAATCGCAAACTCGCCGTGGGGTACGTGCGCGAGGATTGAAGTGAAGGCCATCAGCGAGCACACGCGCAAAACGTTTTGCCCCGCGGAAGGGATCGCGATCTTGAGCAATCTGGCGGACCAGACGCGCGATGGCATCGCCAGCCGGAAACAGGACCCCAGCGGCGTGTGGCGGCTATAAACAAGGTAGATACATGCGGCGATCCACGCGCTGAGCGATAGCGCCGTCGCCGCGCCAGGAAGACCCATGTTGAAGCCAGGCACCACGAACTTTGCTCCACCGACCACGATGCTTCGCGCCGGAAAAATCAGCAAATAGTTCAGCATGATGTGGATCAAAATCTGCAATCCACTAATCCACATCGGGCTTTTGGGATCGCCAATTCCGCGCATCGACGCAGCCAGCGTTTGGATCACGTAGATCGCGGGCAACGCAGTGCAGAAGATCCACACATAGTGCAGCATCATTTGCTGGGCCGCGTGTGCGTTTGGCGGAAGAACGATGTGCGCTAGGAACGGAGTGATGATCGCGCCAATTACGGCTACGATGCTTCCGCCGAGAAACGCTAGACTGCACGATTGTCCGGCCGCCTGTTGGAATTCAACTCGATCGCCCGCACCAAATGCGCGGCTCACGATCGCGCCTGGCCCCGCCGCCAAAGCCATCGCGAGCGAGAATAACAAAAACGTAATCGTCATCGATGCGCTTTGACCAGTGAGCGCGGCGATGTCGAGGTGACCGATGAAGTAACGGTCGAGAATGTTGTTGACGACTTGGAGGGAATTTAGCGCAACGGCTGGCCAAGCCATTTGCCAAATCGTGCGCGAATAGCTTTCGTAGGCCTCGTCGGGCCGACGGTCTTCCTCCGTTGATTTTGTGGTCGCCATAAGCCTGCTAGTCTACGCGGAATTAGAGCATCGTGACTAGGACCGGTCCTAGCGGTTATGATGGTGGGCATGCTATGGCGCAGCCAATACCAAACGCGAGTGGCGGAAATCGAGTCGTTGTCGTGCCTGCGCGGGAAAAATCTTTCTGGCGATGAATTCGAGTTGAGTGAAGTGTGCGCTTTGGTGGTGGCAGAATCCACCCGCGCGCTGATCCAACTCGACGTTTGGCGGCGACTGATCGAACCTAGGTTTGGTGTTGGACCCTGGCTCGCGATGGGCGTTGTCTCGGCGGTCGATTGCTCGGCGGAGATGCGGGCGGCGTTTGCGCCGAGCCGGCATTCGCGCACGTGGTGGTGGGAAGCGGAACCGATATGGGAGTCCCTGTTGAATCCGGGCTGCGCCATATTGGTTCGCGCGAGCGGGCAACATTTGTTGATGCACGACTTGCCGACGGAGGATGCTTGGCAGGCATTTGGCGACCAACTGGAGCAGGAGCTCGCGCTACTTCGCGCCAAACATCTCGAACGCTAGGGCGGCACCACCGAGGATGCCCGCGTCGTCGATGTGCCTGGCGGGGACGATTTGGCAGAACGAATAGAGCGATGGAATCGCCACGGACCGAGCCGCATCGCGCGTTGAAGCCATCAGAAATTCACCGGCCTTGCTAATTTGTCCGCCAATCGCCACGAGGTCCGGAGCGAAAATGTTGATAAACGAACCAATGCCGACACCCAAGTAGTAGCCAACCTCGTCATAAACCTCACGTGCGACCTCGTCACCTTGGGTCGCCGCTTCGGATAGCAAACGTGGAGTCACCTTTGATAAGTCGCCATCAACCCATTCTTTGATCACGGACGCCCTGCCACGGCGCAATTTGTGCACGGCTCGGCGGATGATGCTATCGCGCTGGCAATAGGCTTCTAGCGAACCATAAGTGCCCGCGTTGCAGTCCAAACCGCCTGTTTGAATGATGGTATGGCCAAGTTCTGCGCCGCCTTTGTTGCCGCCCAGCAAGACCAGCGGTGTGCTCGCCTTACCTTGTACGGCACTCGGCGCCATGACCACGCCACCGCCAATTCCTGTGCCGAGCGTGATCATCACCAAACAGCGAGCCACGCCTTCGCCGACGCCGAATTTGTATTCCCCCAGCGCAGCAAGGTTGGCGTCATTACCCATCGAAACAGGAATTCCAACTTTACGGCTAAGCGGCTCATTGATCGGCACGTTTTCCCAATATTGAAAAACGCCGTTGATCGTCTCGCCGAAATTGGGTGCCCAGCGCACGAGGCCGGCATCGTCATCCACGTGGCCTGGAATGGCAAGCCCAACCCCTAGCGGGGCGCTGTTGGCCGAGTTTGCTGCTTGGCTGATCGTCAAAGCCAAGGAATCCAAAATCCGCTCCGTTCCTTCTTGCGCGTTGGAGGGATTTTCAAATCGATCGCCAGCTGGTGTTCCATCCAGGTACATCGCCTGGGCCCGAACATTAGTACCACCAAGGTCGACGCCGATGACGCATGGTCTGCTCATTCACTCCATTATGTCAGCATCGCCTAGGCCCGAATTTTTGCGCGGAGTTCACGCATGATGCATCCAAACTTGACAAAAGTGTCGTATATTAATCCATGACCATGAAGAGCTTTTTGAAGATTTGTGCGTTTGCTGGTGCTGCATTTTTGGGCGCGCCCCAGTCGCAGGCCCTGAACATTTTGATTCTGGATTGTGGCAATTCGGAGATCAACGTAACGGCGAAGAATGCCCTGGTGGATGCGGGTCACAACGTCACCATATCCTCCTTATCTTACTGGACTATAGCCAGCATTCCCAACATTGCATTCTATGATGTTGTCTACTTTCAGCCCAACTATAACTGGGTGAATATTCAGTCGACGCTTGAAGATCAATTGGTGGGATACCTTCAAGATGGCGGCGGACTCGTTTTGTGCGAGTGGACGGTGTGGGGAGCGTATGCAACAAGCTACTATCAAAAGCTCAAAGCTGCGTTTCCGCTGAACTACTCAAGCTATGACCATCGAGCTACTGCGACGCTCAACAAAGAAGTTGCTGATCCTGTCATCAATGCGGGTTTGCCAAATTCATTTACGGTACCGCTCAATAACATGGGTGGCACCTACTCACTCGCGACGCCGAAGTACTTTGGACGAACTTTTTACAAAGAAGCTGACGGTACGAGCGTGATGGTTGGCGGATACTATGGCGGTGGAAAGATCATCAACTTCTTAACGACAAACGGCACGACGCAACTGCTTGATGCCAACTTTAAGAAGTTATTCCAAAACGCGTTCCAATGGACGAAATCAGAAGACGCGACTGGCCCGGGTATCACCGGCAACATCAAGATCAAGAATTTTGCTGGTACAGGCTGGAAACCCAATAAGGTTAGTGCTGTTTACTACGACAAGACGACAGAGCAGATTTTTGCAGTTGGGTCAGGCACGATTCAACCCAACGGAAACTTCTCGGTCGGCGGTCCCCCAGTTGCGGGAGAGTATCGGGTCGGCCTGAAGATTCGGCAAGCATTGCGAAAGCGAATCAATTGCGATACGCGCATCGTGAATCAGAACGTCGGCAACGTGGTCTTGCTTGGTGGCGACTGCGACGGTAACAACATTGTCAATACTGATGACTATTTGATCCTGAACGCAGCGTTCGACTCGGGCTTTGGCGACGCCGCTTATTCCCAAGACGCGGACCTGAACGGCGACAACTACGTCGGCACTGACGATTACTTGATGCTCAACGAAAACTTCGATACGACTGGCGATTAGGTCAAATTCCCTCGTATTTAGACCTATTTTGGGTCCAATTCGGCAGGAATACCTGAACACTTTGGGCTGTTTAGGCCGATAACTATATACGCGATCAAGCTTTCGTTGCCCTCTAACCTTTGGACGCGATGGACTTGGCGCGAAATATCCCTCGAGCACAGGCTCGGGCCGAAATGATGCTCAGCCACCGGCTGAGAGAGTTTAGGATGGCAGGGGTGCCCTGAGAAACAGGGGCTCCCCCTCGCCTCGGATAGACTTCTCCACGTGCCATGATGTTTTGGTGGCACATTCCCTGAACGACCGAATCATTGCGTGCCGCGCTTGTCCACGATTGGTCGAATGGCGCGAGGCGGTCGCCCGGGAAAAAGCCAAGCGCTATGCTGAATGGGAATATTGGGGCCGCGCTGTTCCGAATTTCGGCGACCCAGCCGCAGATAAATTGATCGTGGGGCTGGCTCCCGCCGCGCATGGCGCAAATCGAACTGGCCGGATGTTCACGGGTGACCGCAGCGGAGAGTGGCTTTATCGCGCCCTCCACCGTGCAGGAATCGCAAATCAACCCACTTTTGAATCCGCCGATGATGGTTTGCAATTGCGTGGCGTGTTGATTACGGCGGTTTGTCACTGCGCGCCGCCCGACAACAAGCCGACTCGCGAGGAAGTTGCCCAATGCCAGCCATATTTGGTGGAGCTTTTCGCAAGCCGTGAATGGACCAGCATTTTATGTCTGGGTGGCATCGCGTGGGAAGCTGTTCACCGCGTGCTTGGCCTGCGCCAGGAGTGCAAATTTTGCCACGGCGCAATTCGGCTGGGAACCCCAATCATCCGCGCAAGCTATCACCCCAGCCAGCAAAACACGTTCACTGGTCGCCTCACCGAACAGATGTTCGACGACGTTATCGGCCAATTTGCCGCCGATTGACGCCCAGCTACTTCGGCATATTGTTGATCAGGTACTTGCGCGCGATTGTGAAGGTTTTCAGGTTACCAGCGCGGGAAACTGCCAGCTTCACCGATTCGCCGACCTTGCCTTGAAACATGCGATACACCTCGCGGGGGTTCATGTTCAAAGGCTCTTTGCCGTCCACTTCTAGGACTTCATCGCCGCGCTTCAAACCGGCTTGATCTGCGGGGCCCTCGGGCGTCACGTTATACACCGTGATGCGCTTGGTGGCAGGATTTTCAAAAACTGTCGCGCCGATGTCGGCGATCAACTCGGAATCCGGCGAGCGGAATTGCTCCAGCCAAACGCGTCGCCGCTTGTTGTCAATCGTAATGTTGAAGTTTTTGAGGAATCCAAACCCGACAGTCCCATCGTGGTCAGCCGAACTGGAAGCAGCGTCAATAATGTCCCAGACGCTTTCCTTAACGGGAACACCAAAAATCTTGGCGTCTTTCATCATGTAATAAAAGCTCTTGACGGCTCCTGAAGCAACGAACGAAGACTTACAGAACTTGGGCTCATCACTCAGATTCCACAGGCCCTCGCGAACGAGGACGTCCTTGTGCGTTGTGGCGTAAAAGGCGTTACCAGTGTCCAGCGCGAGCACAAATTGACCGCCCTTCTCGTTGTCGACGAGCATTTCTAGCGAGTTATGGCCCTTCGGCAGTAACTTCGTCAAGAACGTGCGCTTGTTATCGGGCACGCGCTTCGTGATGTCTTCGGTCGATGGATGAAAAACGAATTTGCTCTTCTCGAAGTTGATCTCGAAGACGTAGGAGCTGACTGCCTCGAAGCCCATGATGCCGTCGCAATGGCTGTTGTAACCCTCTGACATGTTGCCTTGGCTCAATTGCACCGCTTCCATGTCGCTGGAGTCGATTCCCATCGCTCCGATTTTCAGTGACTTGAGTTTGACGGTTGGGGCTTCAAATTGACCGACAAAGTCACGAAGGGTCATGGTGCCCGTCGGCTTGCCCAGGTCGATGCTTGGGTCCACGACGACCGATCCAGAAAACCCAGTGTCGAACATGAACGAGCACTTGGCGCCATTGACTTCGGCATCCACGATAATGGCGTCTTCCATCACTTTGATGGGGACTTCCACCGGCTTGGTCAAAGCGGGGCCGGCAACGAGGGCAGCGATTGAAAGTGCGAGCATGATGAATTCCTTGCGATAACGTCCTTAATGCTTCAAATGTTTTGCGATTGCCTCATCCCCTGACCGCTTCTCCAGCCTAGGCATCGAGATTCGGAACATAGCGGTTCGCGCGATGGCAATCATTGTGATTTCCTGATCTTGATAACCTATCACATTCTAACGTCAAACGTCACGTTTTGTTACCCCGGCCAGTCGCGATATACAACGGCAAGACCATAAATTGCCATCCACAACAAGTGCAAATCGCCATGGGGATCAACCAAAGAAAATTGCCTCGGCGGTGAATCAGGTCTACAAGCATCCAGCCAAAGCTGGTCGCTTGCATAAGGTAGCCAAAGATCGTGACCCAGGCTGGCACTAGGCCCTGAAATTTTGCCGCAAGGCTTTCGGCGTTGCCGCCCGTGCTCACCGATTTCATGATTTCGCCCATGTAAGGCGCAACCAGAGAAATCGAATAGATTGACACTACCGCAGACCCAATGCTAACGATCCACCCAAGCGTCACCCAGAATGGTCCGAGACTCGTGATAAACGGGATGGTGTTCGTGCCAGATGGTGGTGGGCCATATCCTTCGCGCGCGTACGGCGAATGCTGAGGTGGACCGCTATAAGGCATCCCCGTGTTTACCGGTTGATTTTGCGCAGTGAACTCCTGCTCGATCAATCGCACCAGATTCGTCGATGCCGCGTGACCGGGTTCGCGTGCTAGTGCCTGATTAGCATAAGTCAGCGCGTCCTGCTTTCGGCCGATGCCATAAAGGTGGGTCGCAAAATTGTAAAACGCCTTCACGCTGGTGGGGTCGAGCGAAATGGCGCGTTGAAAAGAAGCGGTAGCCGTATCGGGTTGACGAAGCTGGCTCAGCGCAATGGCGCGCATGGTGTGGGCGTCCGCAACGCTTTCATCCATCGCAATCGCTTGGTCAGCGAAATGCAGCGCGGCCTCAAAATCCTGGTTATTGATGGCCTCGGCAGATTGGTTGATCAGTGGCAAAGATTGATCAGACATTCATAGTTCTCCGCAATCGGTCAACCATAAGTATGACCGCGACTCCAAATATTTCACCATCTGTGCCGATCAGCTACTCAAACATGCGGGCATTGCGGTTATACTCGCGCATACAACGGAGGAACATGCATGGTTGGAGATGTAATGAACAAAAATTGGACGCGATGGACGTTGACTCTGGCGGCTGTCATGAGCATTGGGTTCGTCGCAGGCTGTAAGTCGAGCGAGGAACAATCGGGCACATCAGGCGCGAGCACAAGCACTTCAACGTCGTCTGGATCAACAGCGGCGACCGGCGACACGATCAAGATCGGGTGTGTTGCCAGCCTTTCTGGCGACCAAAAGCCTTGGGGCGAAGATAGCAAAGACGGCGCGCAAATGGCGGTCGAAGAATTCAACGCTGCTGGCGGATTCAATGGCAAGAAGATCGAACTGAAAGTCGAGGACAGCGCAAGCAAACCGGAAGTCGCAAAAACCGCGGCAGTAAAGCTGATTTCGGATAACGTTATCGCGATCGTCGGTGAGGTCGCGAGCGGACACACGGAGCAAATCGCTCTCGCGACAAAAGACACCGGCATTCCCGTGGTCGCGATTGGCGCAACGCGAACCGACCTCACGAAGGGCCGAGATAACGTTGCTCGAGTCTGCTACGTTGACGATTTCCAAGGTCCCGTCATGGCGAAATTTGCCTATGAAGAAGAGGGAATTCGCAAAGTGGCGATCATCACCGACGTCAAGCAACCCTATTCACAAGGCCTGAGCGAGTCGTTCAAGCAATACTTCTTGAAGCTCGGCGGCGAGGTTGTGGCGGAGCTTTCCTACCAAAGCGGCGACACCCAATTCCAAAGCCAGCTTACGGAGCTGAAGCAAAAAGCACCACAAGGCATATTTCTGAGCGGGTACTTCACTGAAGTTGGTCCTCTGGCTGCCCAAGCTCGCGCGGCTGGCATCACCGCCAAGCTGTTTGGTGGCGACGGCTGGGATTCCACGCAGATCCTGCAAAGCGGCGGCGATGCAATCATCGGTTCGTTCCTTTGCAACCACTACAACAACAAAGAGGATCGCAAAGAGATCAAGGACTTCCTTGAGAAATGGAAAGCCAAGCACAACGGCAACGAACCCGGCACGACGATGGCCGCTCTGGGCTACGACGCCATGAACTTGACGCTTGACGCCCTCAAGCGAGCGAAGGAACTGACACCCAAGGCACTGAACGAAGCCGTGCAAAACACCGAGAACTTCTCTGGCGTGACCGGCGTGATCAGCCTTAAGGGGCACCATGGCAACCCACCAAAGCGGGCACTGGTCGTCGAAGTTCGGCCGATGTCAGAAGGATTCCAGGTTTTCCGAAAAGCCTACGATTACTTTGAGTCCAAATAATGGTGCTGCCTTTTGAACTTTGGGCAACGGTCGATTTTCGGTCGTTGCCCCAGCAATTGGTCAATGGCATCTTCATCGGCAGCCTGTATGCGCTCCTCGCGCTGGGCTACACAATGGTCTATGGCGTGCTTAGGCTGATCAATTTTGCTCACGGCGAAGTGTATATGCTCGGCGCATGGACCGCGCTATTCACGAGCTACGCGCTGGGCTTTGGACCCAACGCAGCCGCCGCCAGCGCGCCGTGGTATGGCTTGCCGATAATGCTCCTGGCAAGCATGACGATGTGCGCACTAATCGGCGTGATTATTGAGCGCGTGGCTTATCGCCCGATGCGAAACCAACCGCGCATCGCTAGCTTGATCACCGCCATCGGCGTGTCGCTGTTGCTACAATACGGCGGTCAGCTTTTCCTGCCTACTTCGCCGCCGCCAAACATCCGCGCGGACGTCAACCCGTTCCAGGGCAACATGAACTTCAACCTGACGACCCCGAGCGAGGAGATGATTCGCAAAGCCGAGGGCCTGAAGCCGGCAATGGAAGAAGCGGAACGCGCATGGAAAACGATCGAAAGCTCCTCCACCGGCGAGCTGACCGACGAGGCCAAGAAGGTGCGCGAGACATTCTTCAACGCGCGCAATGCCTATGACGCCGCCAACAGCGAGGCACAGAATTCTGCAATCAGCCTGAGCATCAGTAAGGGCTATCTCATCATGTTCGGCATGACGATGTTCCTGATGGCGATCCTGCGCTACTTGGTCATGAACACCAAACCGGGGCGCGCGATGCGAGCGGTTTCCCACGATTTCGATTCGGCGGCGCTGATGGGCGTCAACGTCAACAAAGTTATCGTCTATACGTTCTTGCTCGGGTCTGCTCTGGCGGGCGCGGGCGCGATGATGAAGGCCACGTTTGTCAGCGGAACCAAAATCGACACATTCTTTGGCATGCTGGACGGCGTCAAGGCATTCGTCGCGGCGGTCTTGGGCGGCATCGGCAACATTCCTGGTGCAGTTCTGGGCGGAATTCTCATGGGCGTCGCCGAGGCGCTCGTTGTTTGGATGGGCGGCAGCGAATACAAAGACGCGGTCGCATTCTTGATTCTCATTGCCGTGCTCATCTTTAAGCCGGGCGGCCTGATGGGCTCAGCCAAGGTGGAAAAAGTATGAAAGTGGCGGGGATGCAGGCGCCCGCTTTTGGAGCGTCGTTTTGGGGCGTTCGCGTTGGCTCTGTTTTGGCCGCGCTGCTGTTCTGTTTCGCGCTCAATAGCTTTGCCGGCGGCCTGACGCCGTTTTATGCGCGCTTGGTTTTGCTCGCCGGTCTTTATGTAACTCTCGCCGTCAGTTTGAACCTCATCAACGGCATCACCGGGCAGTTTTCAATCGGCCACGCCGCCTTTTATCAGGTCGGCGCCTACGCGGCTGGCTACCTTACGGTCACATTTTATAAGGCGCAACCGCTATCGACAAGTGGTTGGTTCATCGTGATGGTGGTGGCGGGCGGAATTGCGGCCAGTTTGGCGGGCGTCGTTGTCGGGTTGCCGTCGCTACGCTTGCGCGGGGACTATTTGGCGGTTGTCACGCTTGGCTTTGGCGAAATCATACGCATCGTTACGCAGAACATCAAAGAGGTTGGGGCGGCTAGCGGCCTGAAAATCGAGCCCAATGCACAGTCCACAAGCCTTGTTTGGCTGGCATGGGGGCTTGCAATTGTTTGCGTGGCGGTCTGCCGAAACCTAATCAAAAACGCACACGGTTTGCCATTTTTGGCGGTACGTGAAGACGAAGTCGCGAGCTCAGCGATGGGCGTCAACGTCACCAAAACCAAAGTGATTGCGTTCGTCATTGGATCGGCGTTTGCGGGGGCAGCAGGTTCGATTTATGCGCTCAACGAGGGCTTCATCTTGCCCGCGCAATTCACGATGGAAATCTCGTTCATGATTTTGACCATGGTCGTGTTAGGCGGGACGGGGTCGATCACAGGATCGGTTTTCGCGGCCGTGCTTCTCAGCGCGCTGCCCGAACTTTTGAGCAATGTCAAGATCGTGACGATGCCGTCGCTCGCCGGAATCGTGATTGCGATTGGCGTCATGGTCGCCGTGATGCGCCGAGTTCAAGATAAGTATTTTGGCGACATGCGGGCCACGTTGGGGCCGCTGATCGGTTGCATCGGACTGGCGGTTGTCGTGTGGCTGCTCGCCAAGTTTGGCCTGTCACAAATACCTGGATTCAAGGATAGCGTGACTGAGGGCTCGCGGTTGAGAATGCTCGTCTTCGCTGGCGCGCTGCTCATCCTGATGATGTTGCGGCCGCAGGGCGTTTTTGGTCACCACGAGTTCAATTGGTCTTGGCTCAAGCGCAAGGAGGCCGCCTAATGGCCGCTGAAATCGTACTAAGCTTGGACCACGCGACGATTCGTTTTGGTGGTCTGGTGGCGGTAAAAGAGGTGAGCTTCGAGTTGAACAAAGGTGACCTCTTTGGACTGATCGGTCCAAATGGCGCGGGCAAGACGACTTGCTTCAATCTGATCACCGGAGTTTATCGGCCAACGAGCGGAACCATTCAGTACCAAGGCCGCCAGATCAACGGTTATCCATGCAACAAAATCGCCGAGCTAGGCATCGCGAGAACCTTTCAAAACATTCGACTCTTTGGCGCGCTGTCGACGCTGGAGAATGTGGTCGTCGGTGGATTTTTGCGGCATCGAACCCCGCTGTTCACCGCGCTAGGGCACTTGCCGCCCGCGATCACGGAGACTGCGGAGCTGCGTTCCCAGGCGATGGAATTGCTCGAAGTCATGGACCTAGCGGATGTTGCAAGCGTTCGCAGTCGCGACTTGCCATACGGAAAGCAACGACGCCTGGAAATCGCGCGGGCGATGGCAACAAGGCCGCAACTGCTTCTTCTCGACGAGCCCGCCGCCGGCATGAACCCGCAGGAATCCGAAGATTTGATGCAAACCGTGCGCCAAATCCGCGATGAATTCGGCATGACGGTGCTACTCATCGAGCACGACATGAAATTCGTCATGAACCTTTGCGAGCGGATCGTCGTGCTGGACCATGGCGAGGAAATTGCGCGCGGCGTGCCCGCCGAAATCCGCAACAACCCGAAGGTGATTGAAGCGTATCTCGGGGAACCGGTTTAAGTCACAGCGCCAACGAAAAACACCGATATTCGCGGGTGGGCAGGAAACCGTGCCCGCCGTAGAAATCGCGCAGAGTCGTCCAGTCGATGATGCATTGGCGCACTCCGCGATCGCGCAAACCCGCCAAGCCAAACGCCAAAATCGCGTTGCCTAGTCCCTGTCCGCGAACGCGCTCGCTGACGCCAATCGGACCAAGCGAACCCCAGTTCGTTCCCATGTCGTTGCGCCAAACGCCGCCGCCGATTGGCATCTTGCATCCATCTTGTTGGGTGATCGCGAAGCCCTCGCAGACACCGTCCACAAACACACCAAATACCATGTCAGCGCGGCCCTCGACCTTGATTTTTTCCATGACGTCGTATCGCCACCGGCGCGGAAATGCTCTGATGAAAAACTCATCCAGCAAGGGCACATCGCTCATCGAGCATGCGCGGAAATCGGCGTGGGCGGCGCGCTCCATCACTCCACTCGGAATTTCGTAGTCCTGCATATCGCGCTCAAGATCGCAACAAAACTCGCCTTCAGCAAAGCCGTTGGCAAGCAGTAATTCGCAGAGCGCGGCGTCCTCGACCGGTGCGCCCGGCCAAAAGTGGCGCAAGTCTTGACCCATGAATAGCTTGGTGCCGCCTATCTTCCGGACGTCGTCCACCGCTGATTCGAGCAGTTTCGCGCGCACAGAATCGTCGCCAATCAGCGAATTGATGTGGTACCACGTGGGCTCGGGGCCAGGATAGAGCTCCGGCGCGGCGCGCTTGACAACGACAAACGCCGACCCGTCAGCAGAAATTTTGGTGGCTTCGGGGACCAATAGCGGCGAACCCAATACGTTCTGCTGGAACAGCTCCCGGTCGATGCGAAACTTGGCGGCTTGGGTCTCGTTCCATAGCTCGACGCAACGGTCAATGTGATCAGCATTCATTGGACCAAGCATGGTTTGAGCTTATCCGCTTTTCGGCCGCGCTAGCTGGTGCCTAACCAAATGGTTAATTGCGCCTCGTACTTTGCGGCGATCTGATCCCAGTCAAAATTTTGCGTGGCATAGGTGCGAGCAGCGCCGCGAAATTGCTCGCTGGCCGCGATCGCTTGCCGAATGGTCTGACTTGCGCTCTCGTCGCTAGTAACGTGGATAAACGGCTTGTCAACGTCGAGGTTTGCGCTACAAGGCGGACTGAGGACAACAGAAAGGCCAGCGGCCATCGCTTCGGCGACCACGAGCGGCGGGCCGCCTCCCTCGCGCTCGCTCAACATCACGAGCAGGCTGTATTCCCCCAAGTTTTCATAAATCTGTTCGCGCGTCCATTCGCCGAGCCATGACGCCGGATTCGCGAGTGTGGCATCCTTTTTTGGTCCTACAAAATCGCATGGCACACCCGCTTCGATGCAGGCTTTTTCCACCAAATGCGGCCGCTTTCCCTGGCTAAGAATCCCCAGACAAATCGCGCGGCCATTGCCTTGATCGTGTTGCCGAAACCGCTTGGTATCGGTGCCATTGGGGAGGACAAGGATTTTGGCGCGCGGGTTCCGGCAAGCAAGATTATCTGCCACGTCTTGCCGCAGGGCAACGATATGTGGCGCACGAGCTGTCATGCGCAGGCACTTATGAGCATCCATATCCAGAGAATCAAAAAAATAGCCACGGTGAGTGGTGGCGATTACTTTGGCACGGTCCAAATTGCCAAGCATTACGCGCGAAAGTCCGCGCTCGTGGTGGCAATGCACGAAATCGTATTTGCCCGCTCGCAAAACCTCGCGCATCACTCGGTGCTTGTTGGCGTTAATGATGTCGACCTGGTGGCCACGCTCGCGCAGGCGAATTGTGGTCTCCCAAATGACCGATTCGATGCCGCCATAGCGCTCGGGCGGAATGGGCAAGTAGCCAAGCGCGACCATCAGAATCTTCACGCCTAGAATGATACTGCACAGGGTTACCGCGGCCCTTTCGAGTACCATCTAGGCGTGAATTCCACTCGATCTGAAACCTATCTCACTTTTCCGATTCGCAGCGATAAGCTGACGATGACGGTAAAGGTGACGGAGACCTTGTGCCACCGCAAGACGGCTTTTCAGACGATTGACATTTTGCAGACTGATGCGTTTGGTCGAATCTTGTTGCTTGATGAGCACATCCAGCTGGCCGAGCTCGATGAACACGCTTATCATGAAGCGTTGGTGCATATTCCGCTGCTGGGCGTTGCCAAGCCCCGGCGTGCGCTCGTTGTGGGGGGCGGCGATGGCGGCGTGCTTCGCGAGCTGGTCAAGCATTCCACGATGGAGCAAATCGACATGGTGGACATCGATGGCGGCGTGGTGGAAGAGAGCCGCCGACACCTCCCGTTTGTGAGCGATGGCGCGTTCGATGATCCGCGCGTACACCTGACGATCGGCGACGCGTTTCCGTATGTCAAGCAAGACCGCCCCGCTTACGACCTGATCATAGTTGACGCGACCGACACTTACGAAGAAGAGGACGGCGAGATCAGCGCGGCGCTCTTTACGGATGAATTCTATGCGGATTGCAAGCGGCTTCTCTCGCCCGGTGGATTCGTGGTCACCCAGGCGGACAATCTGCTCTTCTGCCCTTACTCGCTGGATGAAATCATGGCGAATTTTGGCCGAACATTTTCCCATGTTGGCTCGTACTGGGCCATGGTACCGAGCTTTGGCGGCTTCAGCGGATATTGCTGGGCGGGCCAGGAGCCGCTCGTACCAAATTGGCACCAGCCAGAGTTTTCGTGCAGATACCTTTCTGAACTCACCTATCGACTGGCGTTCCAGCCGTTACCGTTTTAGAGCTTAGATTCGATGACTTCGACCGCTTTTTGAAGTTGGTTATCCGTTTTGAGGTCGCCAACGACGGTCGCTGGGCCAAGGTTGAGAGAAACGTTCACATCAGGCAGCAATCCACCGCTGATGTATTTGCCTTCCTCGTCCACTTTGCGGTCCATGTTTACGCCCGATGGCAAGTAATATTTGGCGATCGTCACCTTTGCGCTTGAACCATCTGGCATCGGGAACAGGTTTTGCACGGAAGACTTGCCGTAAGTGTGCTCGCCGACGATGGTCGCCAATTTGTAATCGCGCATGACGCCGGCAAAGATTTCTGAGGCACTGGCCGAATCCTCGTTCACCAGCACGACGATCGGATAGGTGAGCGGTTTGGCCATGTCGCTGAGCGCAGGAACTTCTTGCTCGATGCCTTCTCGGCCGCGCATGGTTACCACGACTTTGTCCGCGATGTACCGGGAGAGCATCGTCCGCGCTGCTTCCAAGAGGCCGCCCGGATTACTGCGCAAGTCGATGATCAGCCCCTTGGGTTTGGCGGCATCCAGCGTGTTCAGTGTGTCTTCAAATTGCTGTGGCGTCGTATCGGCGAATCCAAAAACTTGCACGTAGCCGATCTGCTTGCCATCGAGCATGAATCCGTCGGCGGTGGGCGTCAGGACTTTGTTGCGCTTCATGGTGAAGGTCAATTTTTGGCCCGTGCTGACGCGCAAAACCGTGATCGTAACGTCGGTGCCCTTTTCGCCTCGAATGTTGGAAATGATCTTGTCAATCGCCAGTCCATTCATCGATTTCGAATTGACGGACAGGATGATGTCGCCAGATTTGATGCCCGCGTTGTAGGCGGGTGTGCCGTGAAAAACACTGACGATTTTTGCGCCTTGAGGGTCTGGCTGAAGCCGGGCTCCAATGCCCACAAAATCAACTTGGCCGCTCGTTTCTTTCTTGAATTCGCGCGAAATATCAGGCACCATGAACATCGTGTGCGGATCGCCGAGCGATCCCACGAGGCCCTCCATCGCCGAATACTTGAGTTCGCGTTGATCCACCGATCCGGAATAATCTTTGCCGATGCTGGCGAAAACGTTTGAAAACAGTTCGCGCGGCTCAAAGGTCGCCGGCTCCTCTTTCGAGAATCGCTTGGTCAAGTTTGCCAACGGCTTTGTGCTTACATGACCAGTTTTGAGGTCGGGCGACATGAAGCCAGCCACGAACAACCCCGCGCATGCCACGGGAAGCCCAATCCATTTGCCCATTCCGCTCATCCTTGCACCTCCGCGCTATTCGACATCGCCATCTTCTTGGGTTTGTTCAGGTCCTTGCTTTCCAATTGGGTCGCAAATTTACCAATCGGCATCGCGAAGCCGCTCTTATCGGGGAGCAGTGTCGTGCGAATCAGCGAAAGCTCGCCCGCCATCTTGCCGCCTTGAATCTTGGTCGCTGACTTGTCGACTCCGAATGCGGTGGCGAGGATTTCAGCTGCGCCACGAGTGCTCGTGTCCACGATAAACGTAAGCGCGGGCCAAGGCTTCGCGGTTGCTTTCGACTCCAGCGACGATTGCACCTTGCCGTCATCGTGGACGAAGTAGCCGTATCGTTTGGCAGGCGCCAGCTTCTCGACAATCTTTAGCAACGTATCAAAGTTGCCTTGCGTGCTATTTCTCAAGTCGATAATCAGGGGCTCGTTGGTTGAAAGAAGCTGCTCAAAGTCCTTTTCCGCGCCCGTGAAGAACCGGAACTGTACGCCTCCGTCGGTTTTGATGACGCTCGGCCATGTGGTGTTCTGGCGTGCGATTTCGGCCTTCAACACTTCTTTATCCCGTTGCCAACTCAGGATCACTTTGCCCGACGTTCCCATCGTCACTAGGTCTTTGGCTTTGACGGGCGACATGCCTTCTTTGAACCCGTCAAACTGCGCCCGGATTCGCGTGTTCATTTCTTCGCTTGTCAACTTGCTTTCGCGTATCTTGGCGAGGTTGGTCCGAAATTGTTCGATGCGGCGCGCCGAAAGCACCCATCGGCCATCCACGGATTCGACGCGGTCGCCGATTTTGATGCCCGCTTTTTCGGCTGGACTGCCGGGAGCGATTGCCGTCACGATGAGATCGGGCACCAAATCGCTACTGTCAACTTGCTCATCTTTTTTGTATTTCGCGAGCTTCTCGTCGTTCCAATTCAGCTTGAGTTCGACGCCGATGCCTTCAAATTCGCCGCTTTGGTTTTTCAGGAAGACAGCAAATTGTTCCTTGGTCATATAGGAAGCGAGCGGGTCAGCGAGGCTGGTGATCATTCCGCGAATTGCGCCGATCGCCATCTTTTGCTCATCCATGTGCTCATCGACATAGTTGCGGTCCAGAATATCGACTACTCGGCGGTAATAATCCGATTCGGGAAGATCTTGAATTCCGCCCGCCGAAGCGACCAGCGTTTCATGCGCGACCGAGGAATTCCAATCTATCGGCGCGGCCGAGTCGCTGGATTGCCGCAGCCAGTAGCCGCCGCCCAAGCTCGCGCCACCCGCGACCACAAGGGCCAAAATTCTTAACGCAGACGGTTTTGCCATAAGATTGATGTTTCTCCGCTTGTTATCTTCAAACGCCATTTTACGCGTCTAGCTTCGCAATTCTTCTCAAATGTCGGGAATCGTTATCGGGCTCTGCCTGCAAAAAGGCTTCTAGGATGGCTTTGGCAGATTCAAGATCCACCAATCGCGCTCCCAGACACAGTACATTTGCGTGATTGTGTTGGCGAGCCAAGACTGCCGATTCGACGGAGCAGCAATTGGCGGCGCGAATGCCGACATGCCGGTTTGCCGCGATGCAGATTCCCGTCCCCGAACCACAAATGAGCACCCCCAAATCGAACTCATTGGTCAATATTCTCGGCACGAGTTCGCTCGCGGCATCGGGGTAATCGTACGAGGATTCGCTCATTGCGCCGACTTCCGTGACTTCGTGCCCCAACTTGGCGGCATGAGCGGCGAGGTCTTTTCGCAGCCCGAACCCTGCGTGATCGGACCCAAAAATCAGCTTCAACGGAAAGATTCCTCGTCCAAAGACGACGGCAAGGTAATTTTGCCAGCCTTCTGTAGCTCGCGAAGGGCGGCGATGACGCGCGGGTCTTGTTCGCTCGAGATGTCGCCGAGTTCGCGCATGTCAATTTTGGTGGCGGTTTTGAGCGCAATCACCGCCGCCGCCCGCACCCTCGCATCGGAGTCTGCTACGCCCTGCTGGATCGCCACCCTTGCCTCGGGCTGATCGGCTGACTTGATCGAAAGCAACACTTGCTCGCGAACCCACCACGAATCGTCGCGCACGGCGGCGAATCCTTCTTTGGCGAGTGCGGGCGAGCCAGAATTGATCAGATTGAGCGCAGCGGCAAGCCGTACTGCCTCGCTCACGTCGTTGACCGCCAAGTACTGCAATCGTCGGGCGACCAATTCGTCACTCGGATTTGCCTTGGTTACAAAAGCGAGGCGTACGACCGGGTCGGGGTCCTTGCCGTAGGTGGTCATGATGATGCCAGCGTCGCGGGTGTTGAGTTTGCTGAGAGCTTCAACTGCTGCGCGGCGAACCTGCCAATCTCGGCTGACATAGAGCAGGCTGAGCGAGCCTGCAAACGCGGAATCGCCGAGCCGCCCCACTTCCAATGCCGCCGCGAGCCGTTGGTGGTCCAGCGGTCCTATTTCGAGCGCGCGCCTGAGCGCATCAGAAACCAGCGGAGTTTGTTGCTGGCAAAGCGCCTTGATGGCGAGCATTGAGTTCCACGCAAAGCCGCTTCTAACTTCGTCGAGCAAGGACGGCGTGGCTTGACTCGCCGGTTTTTTCGCCAATACGTAGCTGGCGGTGGCGCGGATCGCGCGGTTTGGATCGGTGAGCGCGCTAGCTGCCAAGTCGGACGCATCGGCCTTGTCCAAGGTTGCCATCATCGCGGCTGCTTTGGTTGTAATTTCGTTCGCCGCGCTACTGGAAGGCATCGTTTCGCTTCCGTTGATCGCCGAAAATGTCGGCGGCAAAAGCTCAAAAGTTGCGCTTTGCAGCTGCGAACGCTCGGCATATTCGTAAAATGGCGCTGGCGTTACCCAGATTCTGGTGATCCGAGCGTTGGGGTGCCGTACAACCGTCGGGCTGAGGTCGATGCGAACTGTTTGCCACTGGTTGAGCGCCTGCAAAGGGAAGTGCATCACATCATCACCAGTCGCGCTTACGCCCAGCGGCGGCACGGTGACCGCATCCAAAACCAGCACGGTGGGCAACCCAGAAGTCCAATCCAATTGAATCGCCACTGGGTCGGCCGCGGACTGTCGGAACGTTAGCGTCAACGCGCGATGGTCTCCGAGTTCGAATCCGCCTGTGGAGGCCATCAGTTGCGCCTTTCCGGTTCGAACAAAGCCCCGCTCCGTAAGCCGGTAGATCGTGCCTTTTTCCGCATCGGAAACCTGCTCGACCTTCATCATTCCCTCAGAAGACAGCGCTTCGGTCAGCGGCGTCGCCGAGACTGTTGCGTTCGATGTTGGCGGCGCGGCGGCGAGTCGCCCATCAGATTTTCGCAGGAAATACTGTCCGGCGGAATCCGGGAATTTGTCCGCTGGGCAATCGAAAGCGACGGCGAGCTCCGCGCCCACTTGCGCGCGACCAGCTACCTTGAATCCGTACGCCGGTTGAACGTTGGCTTCAAAATAGGGCGCCATGCCGGTCGCCACCCAAGCGCGGCATTTCGAGCCGGTCTTGGTGACCAAGGCGCCGCGCATCGGCACAAACGCTGGTGCATCAAGAGCCGCCAGTTGCCACGTGTTTGCAGGCAACTTGTCCGGAACCACGGCTTTCGCCAGGGCTTTGCGAGCCGCATTCTGCGGCGGATTCATCTGCAAAAGGTTCTGCCAACAAGCGTCTGGAACGATCGGGTTGGCGACGCTTGCGAATGGCGATTCCAGGCTTTCGAACCACGGATTGATGCGATAGCCCGCTTGAGCCGCGCGCCATGTTGTTTGCCGGACCCATGAACCAAAAAGCGTTAGGGCCAACCGGTCGCCATCGGCAAGCGCAGGTTTCGTGTACCAACTCACGGCTGAAACTGGGGTCGCTTGCACTGCGGCGAGTTTGACTGGGTCGGTTCGTCCCGCGTGGATGACAAATGCGCCGTGATAGGGTCCTCGATAGGTCTTGTCGTCCGCATCAAAAGCCGCCGCGTTCAACCGTGGCGCGATTACCGCTTGCAGATATTTCTCGTCAAAGTCGGTGGGGTCGTCGGCAGCGAGCAGTTTGCGTTCCGGCGTGTCGTCAATTGATAGGTCGATTGTAGGCGTGACTTTCCCGCCGGTCGCCGCGCGGACCATGGCCGCCCATCGCGCGATTCCACCCAGAACTTCGGGCATTTGCGCGGGCTCGATGCTGCCGCGCCGAAATCTCACACCGGTGGAGGGCTGCACTTCAGCGAGGTCGGCGCTCGTGATGATGATGATTTTTGTGCGCCATTCGCTTCCTTCGGCGTCCTTTGCCGCTTTATAGCCCGCGGCAAATTCGCCCCAAAATCCATCGGCGACGATCGCTTGGCCAATCGTGCCATCCGCCTGAACCGTGTAATGCTTGCCTTGAAACTCGATGGATGCGCCGGGATCGGGCTCCAATCGAGCAATCGGAAAAGTGACAGGCACCGAGGACCCGCCCACAAGATAATCGCCGAGCGAAATGCGATCTTGCGCGGCAACTTGTGATAGTGCGAGCCCGACGACATTGGCGGCGACGATCCAAGACATAATTTGACCCTTTGTTAAAGACTATTCGTATAGACGTACGTCGAACTCAGAAGTCGCGTGCCCATCGCCGCGAGTCCATTGCAGAGATTCGCGAGCACCAAGCGCGTCCAAATCCTCTGGGAATTTTCCGATGAGGTCGAGCACGACGTTTCGAATGCGTTCCGAATTTTGCTTGAAAACTTCCAGCACGCTGTGCGCGGTGACGGATTCAACGCCCGCGACAACACCCGCATCGTAATCCGTAATCAACGCGATATTGATGACCGCCATCCCCAGTTCGCGGCACAAATAGCCTTCCGGATACTGCGTCATGTTGATGACTTCCCAACCGGCGTCGGTAAAGGCCTTGCTTTCGGCTTTGCTGGTAAATCGCGGGCCCTGAATTACGACGACGGTGCCGCCGTCAAAGCATTGGATTCCGTGTTCGCGAATGGTTTCGACCGCGAGCTTGCGCAACACTGGATCATAAATGTCGGCGCCGGATACGTGGCTGACGATGGGGCCATCGTAGAACGTGTCGGCTCGGCCCCAAGTTCGGTCCACAAATTGGTCGCTGACGACGAAACTTCCTGGTGGCACATGCTCTTGTAGCGAACCCGCCGCGCACGGACTAATGATCGCCTTGACTCCGATGCGCTTCATCGCCCATACGTTGGCGCGGTAGTTGATTTTGTGGGGTGGGATCGTGTGGCTTCGGCCGTGACGCGGCAAAAATGCGACTTTGCGACCCTTGACGTCGGCGAGCATGATGGCATCGCTGGGCGGGCCATAGGGCGTATCCACCTTGATTTCGCGCACATTTTCAAGAAGGCTATAGAAGCCCGAGCCGCCAAAAATTCCGATTTCCGCAAGATTGTCTTTCATGGTCGTTATTCAGGTTTGGGCGGCACGACGTTGGTCCATGCAATCTGCCCGAGGGGTAATACAAAGTTGTCG
>CAYRAX010000014.1:2768-26260 GCA_964422285.1 uncultured Chthonomonas sp. | reverse complement strand
CCAAACAAGGTGGAATCGAGTGCCTGATCAACGATTTTGAGTCGACAGCTTGGGTGAATGGCGTTCCAGCTTTGGGCATGTATGACCCTGCTTCATCTCCGCGGCCCGTGCAGCAACCACAATTCGTACTATTTGATAACTTGGTAGTTGAAAAAGTTGATTACGCTTTGGTGTCTGGCACTTTGCACTTTCAGGATCTGGCGAATTCTAACACGTTCTCCATGCCTCAAACAGTGAACTGCGAACGTTGGGACGCTGCAGGAACAACCAAAATATCCGATGAATTGGCGATTGTGGAAACTAGCGGAGCCTATCGAGTTGTGGTCCCTCAAGGGGACTATTTGTTAAAATTTGACTATTCGCATTGGCTGCAAAAGTCAGTTCCGGTGAACACGAATCTTGGATCAATTTCTAACGTTAACCTATCGTTTATCAACGGTGATTGCGATGGCGACAACTATGTCAGCACCGATGACTATGCCTTGCTGTCTGCGCATTTCGATCGTTACTTCGATCCATCCAACCCCGGCAACGGCTTTGATCCCAGAGCGGATTTGGATGAAAATGATTACATCGGAACCGACGACTATCTGATCTTGTCCCAAAACTTCGATACCTCCGGCGACTAATCTCGCGGTCGGATCAGAAAAAATGGCCTCGTCTGCAAGCGTGCAGGCGGGGCCATTTTTTGCGCCACAATGGGGAGCGAATGCAAAAAATCCTCGTCATCGGATCGGGTCCAATCGTGATCGGCCAGGCCGCTGAATTTGACTATGCAGGCACCCAGGCATGCAAAAGTCTTCGCGAAGAAGGCTACGAGGTTGTGTTGATCAACTCCAACCCGGCAACGATCATGACCGACACCGAAACCGCCGATGCCGTATACATCGAACCGTTGACGCTGGAGTTTTGCACGAGAGTGATTGAGCGTGAAAGACCCGACGGATTGCTGCCGACGCTCGGCGGACAAACCGGTTTGAATCTAGCGACCCAACTGGCAAACGCCGGAGTCCTCGAAAAATATGGCGTCCAGCTGCTGGGCACGCCGCTCTCGGCAATCCAAAAGGCGGAAGATCGCGAGCAATTTAGGGCGTTGATGCGCGAAATCAAGGAGCCAGTACCGGAAAGCTGGATCATCGAAACCACGGATGAATTGGAAGCCATTCTCGGTAAGGTGCCCTATCCCTGCATCGTGCGGCCCGCCTACACGCTCGGCGGAACCGGTGGCGGCATAGCGCACAATCCCGACGAACTCCTGGAAATCGGAACCAATGGACTGAAACTTTCGATGCGTAGCCAAATCATGGTCGAACGCAGTTTGCTCGGCTGGAAAGAGGTCGAATACGAAGTGATGCGCGACCGAAATGGCAACTGCATCACCATCTGCAACATGGAGAACTTTGACCCGATGGGCGTGCACACGGGCGATTCCATCGTAGTGGCGCCTAGCCAGACTCTGAGCGATATCGAATACCACATGCTTCGCACGGCGTCGCTCAAGATCATCCGTGCGCTCGGCATCCAGGGCGGCTGCAACGTTCAACTTGCAGTGAATCCCGAGTCGTTCGACTATTACATTATCGAGGTCAACCGGCGCGTTTCTCGTTCATCGGCGCTGGCGTCCAAAGCGACCGGTTATCCGATTGCCCGCGTGTCAGCGAAAATCGCAGTGGGCAAAACGCTCGACGAAATCGATAACCAAGTCACCGGCACGACAAAAGCCTGCTTTGAACCTGCGCTGGACTATTGCGTTGTCAAGATTCCGCGTTGGCCATTCGACAAATTCACGACCGGCGACCGCACGCTTTTTACTCAAATGAAGGCGACTGGCGAGGTGATGGCGATTGATCGTGACTTCGAATCGGCGCTGATGAAGGCGATTCGGGGATTGGAATTGAAGTGGAAAAATTTGCTCCACCCCAAGTTCATGGGCTCCGAGGCCTATCACGCAGCGGGAGGGCAGCCGACCGCACTGGAATACCCGCGCATGGGGGACGAGGACCTGATTGGTGAATTGAAGCGGCCGACTGACGAGCGATTGTGGGCGGTAGCGGAGGCGCTTCGGCGCGGGTTGGGCGTGGCGGCCGTCCGAAGCGCATCGAAAATTGATCCTTGGTTTTTGAACAAGATCTTGACCTTGGTGCAGAGCGAAGGCGAGCAACACCGAAAGACGGTTTACAAGATGGTGGATACTTGCTCGGCGGAATTTGAATCTCGAACGCCTTATTACTATTCGTGCTCGGAACCCGAGGGAGACTTCGTGGGTTTGGGTCGCGCTACCGGCAAAGAAAACTCGTAAACCGCGGCCTCTATGGGACTGCGGCCGATCATCATCGTGAACGTGAGTTTCGATCTTTCGGTTGCTTTCCTGCGAATCTCTTCCGAAATCTGGTCGGCGGTCGCCTCGACGATCGCGTTACCAACGCGGTACGAATAGGTCACTTTCGCCTCCTTCATCACGTAAATTTGCAATGGATTCGGCGGACCAGTGGGCGGCAACAGAAGCAACATCGCGGAATTTGCCCGCCCATGAATGTTGGCAATGGAGTCGTACAATGCTGACCAAGCGAGGCGCTGCGCGGTTGGGCTCGTGGATTCAATCGAGAGCGCATGCCGATCGATCAGCATGGCTCTCTGCGGCGAATCCAACTGCAACCATAGTGCCAAAACGGGGGACGCGTCGGCAATCCCTTGCAGGTCGATGGAGCTTTTGATTGTGCCCAACGATTGCGCTCTTATCGACGCGGGCGAGCACTGCTTCGTGAAAAGCGCAGCGTCCTCGATTGATGGTGTGGCGATTGATTCCAGCGATCTCAACGCGCGTTCGGGGGGCGATTCGCGCAGAGTTTTCACGGGTTCCCATGGACGCAGAATAATGCTTGACTTTGTTACCCAAACGTTTAGCGCCGAACGCGTCAACTCTATGAACTTGGGTCTATCGTTCCATGATGCGGCAAATTCGGCTGCATAAGGAACTTGGATGCGGCTATCCCAGGCAATCACTGGCGCAGTGACAAACAATGAAAGTCGCTGAGCCACGTCGCCAGGCGTGATGATTTCTGGCGCGGCTTCAATCTTTAGCTTTTTGGATTGCAACATCGCGCTTGGTATTTCATTTTCGGTGGCCGCGAGGCGCGCGTAGTTGACGGGCACTGGCAACCAATAGAAATTGAATTTGAGTTCGCCGGCGGGATCATGACCAATTCGAATCGCCGACAACCCCCCTGCGTCTGCATGGGCCATCGACAACACCCTCTGTTTCACGTCGCCTTTCGCTCCAAGTTCCATTAAGTCAATCCCAAAAAGCTTGCTTTGGTTTTGTCGTCGCGCCAAGGCAACAAGTGCTTGAATTGCGGGGTCTTCAAGCTGGCTCAGGGTTTGCAACTCAAATTCCAGTGCCGATAACACCGCGTCGCTGCGGCTTCGGTCCACAAGTTGCTGGGAAATTTGTGCTTTTCGCGCCGTGATTTGGTCCATAGAAAGGCTTGCTTTGCCTAGGAGCCGACTCGTCCACGACTTGGCGGCCTCATCGACCAGTTGGTCGGCCTTGCGAACGTCTTCAAGCTGCTTGCTCGCCGTGGACGACACCGAAAGCCGAAACCCTTCGTCGGTTTTCACCCATTCCAAAGTTGTTGCAACTGCGGCGGCCTCCAGCAGATCCGCAACATTTGCGCTTCCAAAAATGGCAACCATCCGGTCGCTATCTTTCAACCCCGCAGAAAGCTGAATGCGCGATTCCTGCGGCGCGACCAATTTCAACAGGTCCGCAACCAAGATGCGCGAATTCTGGAGGCTTACCGTCTGACCGAGCGCGCCATCACGGGGCAGTCTGACCGCTGGATCCGCCTGGCTTATCTGGCACAGAAGGATCGCGACCAAGATCAGGCCGAGCAGAAACGAGGGTTTGCGGTCCGACGATCTTGACAGCATCGGCGATGCAGACCCCCGAGGTTGGGCCGTAGGCGGCCATTCGCACATTGCCTTGTCCGGCGAGTAGCCGCACAGTTCCGATGTAGTTCCACATTCCGCCATTGGTCTTTTGGTTAACAAAGGTTTGGATACCGCCATTGCGCCCGCCGAAGATTTCGTAGAGAACCTTGTCGCTTCGGTTTGTGCCTTGGCTCCACCAAGCATAGACGTCGTACGTGCCGGTTGCGGGTGCATTAAGTTGCCAATTGGCATAAGCGGATGTCTTCGCGGTTTGGGTGATGAATTGGTAATCCGCACCGAATTTTCCGGCCGCCGAGGTGCCGGTCGACCACGTGCCGGAAGTCGAATAGCTGCTGCTGGAATTATCGATGACGAGTTCGCCAGCGGTTCCAACGGTGAAGTTGAGAGTGACCAGCGGACCGAACGCGCCAATGCTATCCCGGTACAACTGGAACTGCTGCGAATACGAACCAGGTGTCAAAGGCGCGAGCAATTTGAACGTGAATTCGCCGGTTCCGTTTGGTGCGGTCGTCGCGTCGGGTCCGCCGACGCGCGTGCTGGAAACCCAATCGCCGCTAACAAAATAGGGGCTCGCGCTAGGCGTTCCCAGCTGGCATTTGTCGGCCGCGCTGCCGCTCCAATCGTCGGTGCCGAGGTTTGTAAATCGCATCGTGATGTCGGCTTGGCTACCAGCGGGAATAGCGGCAGGTACGTCTGCGTTCAAGTAGCTCGCATTATTCGTGACGTACTGCATGTACTTCGTCCAGTCCCACGGTCCCGGACAAGTTTTTGGTGAGCCGGTTTCGTTGTGCCCGACGATATTGGTTCGGTTGCGCGTAATGTTGTACTTTTGGGTGATGTAGCGCATCAACCGGGCGCTCGTTCGATATTGGGTGTCCGTGTACCATGGGCCGGGATCGTTGGCGAAGCCTTCGTGCTCGATACCAATGGAGAACGAATTCCACGAACTAGCGTGAAAAGCGCGGTTATTCTCTAGCACCATCTGGGTGGTCTGCCCGTCGCTGGAACGCATCACGTAGTGGGCGCTGACGATCGAAGTTGGGTTTTGGAACCAGCTAATTGTGCCGTTGTAGTATCCATCTTGGATGTGGACAACAACTTTGGTGATCGACCGCGTACCGCTCCAAACCGCGTAATTGTTTGGGTGCGCCGAGACGAATTGATATGCCTCGGGCCATTCTGGTGTTTGAGCGTGTGCAGCTTGCCCAGCAATGATGCAAGCAAAGATTAACCATTTGCGACCGTTCACACGATCATTATAGTATGAGCAAGCCACAAAAACAATACGTTAAGATGGATTTTGATGCTAACGATTTGCATTGCCGCTAGCCAAATTGCCTTTTTGACCGAAGCCGAGTTGAAAGTAGGCTACGAAAACCGCTCAGGCTTACGAGTTTCGCTGGGCGAATTGGAGATCATTCGCGGGTCTTTTTTTCAGTATTACTTTGGGAATTGGGAGCGCGGCGTCTATAGTTCCAACTGGAACAACGTCGAAATTAGCCGATCTGGCGATGCGGTGACCGTTAAATTTGCGGGCGATTCGCGGCGGGTACACGGTCAGGCGAGGTTCGTGAAGACCGCGAGCGGTCTGCGCGCCGAATACACATTTGGGTGGCAAGGGGATCGACCGGTCAACGTGGAAAATACGGTCGGTTTGGTGTGGGCGGAGCCGTTCCTGTCGGGTCGCGTTGCAATTGATGGCAAACCTGCTCGGTCGCCGGCTGAGCGGATCGCTCCGGGATCGGATGAAGTACCGCGATATTTTGGTGCGCCCGCGCGGCGTGTGGAGTGTATCGGCGATCGAATTGGTCTAGAATTTCAATCTCCGGATCAGCCACTGCGAGCGCTGGACGGCATTGGTTTTGCCCAGGATTGGGCCGCCCGCGATGACCTTTTTTGGGTTGGAAATACCCGAGTCGAGGTTGCGCCGGGAACGGAAGTCAGCTTCACGGTGGACCTGAAAATTTCGGCACAGCCACTGGGCAAACCGGGCCCAGAGGCCACGAAACCAGTCCAGATGATCGCTGACACGGTGTATGTGCCGCCCCCGCCGCTGATGCCGACCGTCGCGCCGCGGTCGATGCGCATTGAAAAGGGATCAACCGCGCTACCCAAAATCGCCGGCTTGAAGGGGGCCGCCAAGCAATTTTCAGAGGCTTTCTGGGCTAGCCTGAAGCAGCACTGGCTAGCGACCCAACCAAAAGCGTCCAGCGAGATAGATGCGAAAATCGTCGATTCAAAGGCCCCCAGTGGCAGCTATTCGCTTCGCGCGGCGGGCAACAAGATCATTGTAGTGGCTCAGGATGAGTCGGGCCTTCGCTTTGCGGCGGTCGCGCTGGCTGAACTTTTCGGCAATCGTGATGGCGTGGTCGGTTTGCCGCAGGTGGAGATTTTGGATAAGCCAACCATCGATTGGCGCGGCGTGCACATGTTCGTCGGTCCGACCGCGCTTCAATTCCAAACGCGGCTGATGGAGCGCGTTTTGGTGCCCAGCCGGATCAACCAAGTCGTGCTGCAATGCGAGCAAACCGACTGGCAATGCATGCCAAAAATCCGCACGAACCAGACCATGGCAAAACGAGATTTGCAGCGGCTCGTGGACCGGTATCGCTCGAATGGCATCGAGCCTACGCCGCTCATCCAAAGTTGGGGCCACATGCGGTGGTTTTTTGCCAACCAACAGAACCTCGACGTCGCATGGAATCCCAAAGACGCGTTCGGCATCGACCCTCGCAAGATCGAAGCGCGCGCACGCATCGAGAAAATATGGCGCGAGGCACACTCCATATTCAAACCAAAGATCATGCATTTTGGGCTGGATGAAGTCGACCTAAACGGCATGGACAAAAAGCCGGAATTGCTCACTTCGATGTGGCAGGATTACGTGCCTTGGCTTTCGAGATTAGCCCGTGGGTTACGTTCGAAGCCGATGTTTTGGAGCGATAAGGCACTCGCGGTGGGCGAAGGTCCGGATGCCTGCCACGCTGAATCGCTCGAACACGCTAAGAACCGCCGGGCCGCGATCCCAACCGGTGCGTTCATCGGCGACTGGCATTACAAGGATGACCCGAATCCAAGGATTTACCGTTCACTGGATGTTTGGATCAACGATGGAAAGTTCCCGATCGCCACAACATGGAATCGGTCTGGCAACATTCGCGGCTTCATCGAGGCAGCAGCGGAACGCGGAGTCGGGTTTTTGCAGAGCACGTGGGCGGGTTACACGAGCAGCGAGGAAGGCATGTTGCGCGAATTTTCGCAAATTGCAAGCTACATTTTTGCCGGCGAGTGCGGCTGGCGCGGCGCGCCGCTGGACACAAAATTGCCGCTCGAACGCTTGCAACAACTGTATTACGGTGCGCCCAAAGCAATCGCTTCGATGCGCGGCTACCGCAGTTCGGCTAGCGGCAAGCAGCGGGGAAGCGCGCTCAGCGACGGCACTATGCAGTTTGAATCGGATCAACCGCTTGCGAGCCTTTGCTATTCGCTAGACAAGGCATCGGCAACAAATCCAAACGCCTGCGCGCTTGACCTCAGCAATCCAAGTACGACGATCCGCGTGACGCTGTCATGCCGGGCCAGGCTCGCCGAGGGCCAGCCCGTTGGAACGATCACGGCCACCACGACCGACCATAAGCGCATCGTTCGAGAACTCAAATATGGCTACGACTTGAGGTGCTCGCGCGATCAAACGCCGACGAGCCGTACCCCACGTTCGAATCTGGGCAGCGTCATCACGCTTAGCAGCAATGCCGGAAAGATAAAGCGAATCCGGTTCGAGCAAGCAACAGACGCCGTCGGACTGGAAATCAGCCAACTTGTAGGGCACGATTAGCGGCTCAACCCCTGGTTCAAGTATCCTTTAGCGCATCATTGGCCCAAATTTGAGGGCGCAAAACCAAGGAATTGCATGAAAATTTTGGTCCCCATTAAGCGCGTAATTGACCCGTACGCGAAAGTCAAGCCGCTGGGCGATGGTTCGGGAATCGACACCACCAGCGTCAAATTTGATGTTAATCCTTTCGACGAAATTGCGGTGGAAGAGGCCGTGCGCAAAAAGGAACAGAACCCCGCCATCGAAATCGTAGCGGTTAGCATCGGTGGTTCGGAGTGCGAGGAACAACTGCGAAAAGCGCTCGCGATGGGTGCCGATCGCGCGATTTTGATTCAATCCGATGCTGCGCTTGATCCGAGCGTCGTTGCTGAGGAACTCGCAGCGGTGGTAAACGAAGAGAGTCCATCACTTGTCTTGATGGGCAAGCAAAGCACAGACGGGGACAATAGCCAAGTTGGCCCGATGTTGGCGGCGAAATTGGGCTGGCCCCACGCGGCCTATGCGGCAAAGATCGAGCTGGGCACCGACTCTGCGACCGTGACGCGCGAGACCGACTCCGGTGAAGAAGTCGTCAAAGTTCCGCTGCCCGCGTTGATCACGTCCGATTTGCGACTAAACGAGCCGCGCTATATTGCGCTACCGGGCATCATCAAGGCGCGCAGCAAGCCATTGGCAACCCAGCCCGCGAAGAATAGCAAGTCTGCGCGGTTGAAGACGACCAAGGTTGAAGCGGTTCCGGCGCGCGGGCAAGGCATCAAAGTTGGCTCGGTCGATGAACTCGTTGCGGCCCTCGTGAACAAAGGAGTCAGCGTCTGATGAAAGCTCTACTCATCGCATTCGAAGCCGCCGAAGTGTCGCAGTCAATCGGTTTTCTGCGCGCGTTAGGTTGCTCGCATGACGTGCTTTGCCTGGGTACGGCGCAGGTTCCGGCAACTGGCGCCGAAAAAGTCCTGTCGGCGAACCTCACGACGTTGCCCGCGTCGGATGCGCTCGCCGCTGGTCTCGCCGAACTCGCCGCACAATACGACATCATCGCGGCGCTCTCGTCGATGGAGTCAAAAGACGTTCTCGCTAGACTCGCGGGAATGTGTGACTTGCCGATGGTCACCGACGTTGTGCACGTCAACTCGCCCAGCGAGTTCCGGCGACCGATTGTTGCTGGCGCGCTGATCGAAACTGTGCAAGTTAATTCGCCCAAGGTGCTCGTCACTTTCCGTGCGAGCGGCTTCGACAAAATTGCCCCCGAAGGCACGGTGAACGCGGATTCGATTTCACTAAATTGCTCAGGGAAAACTGAAGTCCTTCAGCGCTCGGCAAAATCAGGCGGCAGACCGGACCTCACGCAGGCGAAGGTTATTATCAGCGGCGGGCGGCCATTGAAGGATGCGGAAACGTTCGAGCGCGTGATCGGCGGATTCGCCGATGCAGTGGGCGGAGCGACGGGCGCAACGCGTGCAGCAGTGGACAGCGGCATCGCTCCCAATGAACTTCAAGTCGGCCAAACCGGCAAGATTGTCGCGCCGGACCTATACATCGCAGCGGGAATCAGCGGTTCGACCCAGCATATGGCGGGCATCAAAGATAGCAAGGTTATCGTCGCGATCAACACCGATCCCGATGCGCCGATTTTTGAAGTTGCCGATATTGGGTTGGTGCAGGATCTTTTTGTTGCGCTACCGGAATTGCAATCGAAGATCAAACGGTGAAACTTGATTGAGCCAGACGCCAGACCGCGAATGCACGTATGATCCGCTGATCGAGCTCATGGCTCGATTCGAAAACGTGCGTGCGGTCGATTCCAGCGTGGACCCGTTCGAGGGCCTGAGCGCCGACGATAAGCTGCGAAAGCACATCGTTGACGGCATCAAAAAATCGCTGGAGGCGCACTTGGAAGAGGCCCTCGTAGGTCGAACTCCGCTGGAAATCATCAACGAAGTGCTGCTGGACGGCATGAAGACGGTCGGCGAGCTTTTCGGATCGGGAAAAATGCAGCTCCCATTCGTGTTGCAAAGCGCGGAGGTGATGAAGACGGCGGTGCGGTTCTTGGAGCCGCGAATGGAGAAATCCGACTCCACCGAACGCGGATCGATCTTGCTCGCGACCGTGGCGGGCGATGTTCACGATATCGGCAAGAACCTGGTTGACATCATTCTAACCAACAATGGATTCAGGGTCGTAAACATTGGCATCAAGCAGCCGATCGAGCGCATTTTGGAGATGCAGGCGCAACACCGGTGCGACGTGATCGGGCTGAGCGGGTTGCTCGTGAAAAGCACGCTCATCATGCGCGATAACCTGCTGGAAATGAACTCGCGGCGGCTGAGTCACATTCCCGTGATTCTGGGCGGCGCGGCGCTGACCCGTGCCTACGTCGAGCAAGACCTGCGCGCTCAGTACGATGGCCAAGTTTTTTATGCCCAGGACGCCTTCGAAGGCTTGCGGTTGATGGACGAGATCATGACGGCGCTTCCGAGCGAACCCGTTGACGAAGACGAACCGACCATTCAGCGCGTGAGCTCCCACCGCGTAGGCCAAATTGACGCATCGCGGTACGAATTTGACGGCACGAAGAGCGATATCGGCCCGGCAGAGTCGATCCCCGCGCTTCCGTTCTATGGCTTTCGCAAGCGCGAAAAATTCGACATGTTTGAGATTTACAAGTACATCAACACGATCGCACTGTATCGTGGACAATGGCAATTTCGGCGTCAAGAAGGCATGTCCAATCCGGAATTCAGCGCTTGGCTCGAGCAAAACGCCGACCCCATCTTCGATCGATTGAAGCGCGCGCTGGCGACCACATTGGCACCGCGGGTTCAGTGGGGCTATTTTTGGTGCGCCAGCGAAGGCAACGATCTGGTGATTTTCGCCGAAGACCAGCAAACCGAGCGGACACGATTCACCTTTCCGCGCCAGCCCGACCAGCGGCGGCAATGCCTCGCCGACTTCTTTTTGCCGGTCGATGCTCCGGTACGCGATGTTGTTGGTTTCCAAATCGTCACTGTGGGGCCAGCCATTAGCGAGCAGGAGCGCAAACTTTTCGCCGACGGCAACTATCAAGAGTATCTATTCACCCACGGCATGGGTGTGGAAACTGCGGAGGCGCTCGCCGAATATTGGCACCAGCAAATGCGCCGCGAGCTTGGAATCGGAGCCAACGATCCAGACTCGCTCAAGTTGCTTTTCAGCGCGAAATATCAAGGTGCGCGCTATTCTTTCGGCTATCCGGCCTGTCCGAACCTAGAAGATCAGGCCAAGCTATTTGAACTCATGAATCCAGGCGAAATCGGGATTGAATTGAGCGAGGAATTCATGCTCGTCCCTGAACAATCCACAAGTGCGCTGGTCGTCCACCACCCTGAAGCGAAGTATTTTAACGTTCGTTGAAGGCAGTTTTAAGAATAAGTTGTGGATAACTTGTGGGCAAGTAGAATTGCTTGGAAAAGTGTTGTATCATACTTTCAAGCACTGAAAACTTCAGCCATCTGATTCGAGACCAGTACACGGACGAACCGCAAGGGGAGACCGCTCCAGTCGAGAGACAGCTTTTGTGAAGGAATCGGTGCTTTTTTTGTTGTCAGCCCACCAAAAAAATGGGCGAACCCGGGAGTGGATTCGCCCTATGCGTTATCGATGGGTTGGATTTATTTCTGATCTTCCATGTTAAAGGCTGGTCGCGAGCTTGCGCCAGATTGTTCCGCGCCCTTTGATGGAGTGCCGCCTTTGTCTGCGGTTGGTGTAGCCGGCGCGCTTGGCTCGGCTTCCTGACTGCTGCAACCCGCAACGATCAGACCGGCCAAACACGCAACGGCGAACAATGCGAGTCTCGGTTTAGAAGTAATCATAGGTAATGTCCGGTCGGAAGAAGCAGCCGTACTTGGCTTTCGGCGCGCCGGGTACGTAGCAAACCCACATGCAGCTGGGCACCGCGCCCTTGTCGTAGCCGCTGAATGGATCGGTCACGCTCTTGATGGAGCCGGAGGCCGCTTGATCTTTGCCAAATTGCCGATATTTGGCCGAGGAATCAGCCGCGATGAAGATGCCGCCTTCGCCGTAGACCCAAGCTGAAGTCTTGTCGCTCGGCCAGAACCACGCTGAGCCGCTGCTTGCTTTTGGCATCGGCACATCGTCTTCCTGGAACCTGCAGGGACCAGCGATGCGGCTATCGCACTTTAGTACGGGGTTCGTGTCGGCGAATCCGACCTCTTGCGCGTTGCCGCTGCCCGACCAGATCATCGGGAGTTTGGTGATTTCTTCAATGTTGGCTTGGCTGAGCGATTGCAGAAGTCCATTGTAGGTCAGCGAAACGTTTGCCCACTTCTTGAGCGGAGCATCGTAAGGAGCGCCGGCAACTCGCACTTCTGGCGCACCGGGCAACGGCAAGATTTCGTAGGTCTTGCGATATTGCGCCGTGCTATTGGCCCAGACCATCGCAAAATCGCGCGAAGCGTTGTACCAATCGTGGGGCGTTGGTTGATAAGAATCCCAGCGCCAGGTCCCAAACGGTTGGCTGGTCGTTCGCGGCGCGATGCCGAACGGCAGAAGATCATCCGCGTCGCCGGTGTAGAGTAGCATCGACGTGCCGACTTGCTTGGCGTTCGAGATCGCCTGCGTTTTCTTCGCCGCTAGTTTTGCCTGCGCGAAGACGGGGAACAATATTGCCGCGAGAATCGCAATGATTGCGATCACGACGAGTAGTTCGATGAGCGTAAACGCCCGTTTCATATCGTTATCCTCCAATCAGTTGCCCGGGTGCACCGAAGTGCCGGCCGAGCGGACGTAACGGGACGACATGCGTCACGGGCACCTTTGCCTGCGCGTCATTATGGAGAAGAGCAAACGCTGCTCTTTGCCGCTATCTGTAGTTCAATGCATCGAAAAACAGAGTGATAAGTGCTGTTTGCGCCGTTGGTTCTTGCGTGCCGATTCGCATTATCATCCCGTTCTATTACTTCGATGGTTTCCCATCGACCAAGGTTACGCGTTTGGAACCCGTGAGTTCTAACGTCGAGTCTTGGTACATGCTGATACGAGATCGGCGCGCAAGGAGGTTCCACGAAATGCCGCGATCGATGAAACGACCGCGGCTGAATGGGTCCAAAGGACTAGCGAGACCTAATCGGGCGAGACCGGTGCCGATTTGACATCCGCACCCGGGCCGCCGAGCGTCGGGCGTTCGGTCTTGCCGACTTTGGGATCTGTTGGCGCATAAAGAGGATCGCTGGACTCGTCTTTTTTGGGCGAGCCGCAACCGCCAATTGCTAGCGAGGTCAGAAGAAGAAGGAACAGGCACTTTCTCATTGCTTCGTCCCCGATGGCCAGAACTTTGTCAAGATGTTCTCGTTGGTGCCTTCGATCGGCTCAAACGCCATGACGCCAGTACGCACGTGCTGCACTCGAACAGAGCCATCGACCGCGGCAAAGGTGGTCCAGCCGAGGGAAATTCGGCAGTTCGGCAAAGCGGAATGGCCCACCAAATCCGGGGATTTTGGATTTTTGTAGGCGGCTGGCCCAGCCCACCCCCAGCGCTTTCCGTAACTGCTCCACTGCGTGGGTGGGTCCCAATAAAGGCAATAGTCGAGCGCGTATGGACCAACGCTCCACCAAAGATCCCAGTTTTGGGCTTCGACCACCATAATCGTGTCGGCTGGATTGGCGATCTGACTTAATGTGTAAGACGGACCCGGAACGCGGCCCAGCCAATCCTTGGCTTCATTGCTACCAAATCCCGCTAGTCCGTCAAACCTGACGTACGGTCTACCGACGCCGCCGATCCAGTCTTTGGCGTAGTAGTTTTGATTTCTCCAGACCGGTTCTATGTTGATAGCCGCACGGGGTGGAATTGCAAAATGCTGGATGCGTTGGAATTGGATTTGGTCGGCGCGCTTGACTTTTGGTGCGGCGCGCTTGGCGTGCAGCATCACGTCCCACGATTTGACGAAAGGATAGATGAGGTCTTGCCACGCGAGATCAAAAAAGGTGCCATCTGCGTTTTTTCCGCTGTACATGCTGAGCGGGATCATATCTTCCTGAGAGTCTGCGTACAAAAGTACGCCGACCCCCATTTGCTTGTAATTTGAAATCAATTTGGTCTCGATGGCCGCTTCTTTAGCTTTGGCAAAGACAGGAAAGAGGATGGCGGCGAGAATCGCGATAATCGCGATGACCACTAGGAGTTCAATCAAAGTAAATGCACGTCGGATCATGATGTTTGCCCATCGTCTGAGTCCTCACACTATACAGCAAATTCTGGTTGTAGGGCCGCAATTGACAAAAAAAGTCTGGCCCGCCGATTGAAATCGGCGGGCCAGGTCGTTTCTTCAGCGTTCAATGTTTATCGTCAATCGACGTCGCCCTTCATGGCCTTTACGCCACCGGTTGGCTTGCCGTCTTCCGCTTTGTCGGTTGTTCCTCCCGCCGCGGGAGTGATTTCCTTTTGGTCAGCAGGCTGCGAATCGCTTGAACTGGAGCAACCCGCTAGCGATCCCATAAGGATTGTGACGAATGCCAAAGTGATCCACTTTTTCATGCTTCCTGACCTCAAAGACCGTCGCTACTCGTGAAGAATGACATCTTCGTGTCTGGTCGGAACATGCATGGATAGAATGGGGCCGAATTTGTGATCTTGCAGAACCACATACCATCTGGAGAACCTTGCGGCTTATCTTTCTCGAAAGTGCCCCATGGCTGAGCGTAACCTTGGTAGATCGTCGCGCCATCCTGCTTGACTTGGCCAATCGTGAAGGACTTGACCGAAGTATCGGTGGCAACGTAGTACCAGTGGTCGAAGTGATTCCAACCGGACGAACTAGCAGGATTATCCAACGCCCAGTACCAGCCTGCTGCACCCCAGACGTCAACACTTTCGTTGTTCGCGCGGGGTTGCGGCATATCGTCAGGCGTGAATTTACAGGGAATAGCATCTGCTCCAACGGCCGCTTGCTTCTTACAGATCAGGGTTGGGTTGGATTTAGTGACGCCTTCGGCGTTTACCTTGCCGAATCCCGGCCACAGCAACGGCAGTCGCGAAACCAATTCAATGTTTGACTGACCCCACTGGTGTAGCATGCCGTTCATGGCAAGATTGACCTTGGCCCACGGCTTTAAGGCGGTGCCATAAGAGCCGTTGGTCACCAGTGTCGGGTGCTTCATGTTTGGCAGGCCAGGTGCTTCATAAACGCCCCAGCTCTTGGCGTATTTGTAGGTTGAGTTTGCCCACATTTGACTGTCCCGCTCTACAAAGTCTGGAGTTTCGAGTCCCTTGCGCCAGCCAACCGGCACCGAAATATAAGAACTCCATTGCCACGATCGCGTCACGGCGTTGTAGGGAATTGCCAGCGGGAACAGGTCATCGGCGTCGGTGTTATAAATCATCATCGCCGTACCCATCTGTTTGTAATTGCTGAGGGTCGCCGCTTTCTTCGCAGATTCTTTTGCTTGGGCAAAGACCGGGAAAAGAATCGCCGCGAGAATCGCAATGATCGCGATAACGACCAGCAGTTCAATGAGCGTAAATGCTCGTTTGATCATGATTGCATCTCCAATGTATTATTGCTTTCCGATTGATGCCGGTTAAAACCGCCCATCAAACGACCCAGGGCATAAAGCCGCCAGATACTGAAATATACATCAAATTTGCGGGATAAGTTACACGAATTTCGGCAATTTTGCAAAAACCTAAACGGCGTTCGAGCCTTTGGATTTCAGGTGCTCCACGATGGAGCGAACGTTTTGCGCGCGGTCCTTGGGGCAGACGAGGATCGCATCGCCGGTAACCACGACCACCAAATCCTCGACCCCGAGCAGGCAAGTGGTGATCGCTTGATTCTCGTTGACCACGATGGAGCCGCGGCAATCCACCAATACGGCATCCCCGCGCGCCACATTGCCTCCGGAATCGGCCGGGAAGGTCCGTTCCAGAGCGTCCCATGCCCCTACGTCATCCCAGTCAAATGCGGCCTCCGCGACGAAGACGTTGGTTGCCTTTTCCATCAACGCGTAGTCGATGCTGATGCTTTGCAGGTTCGCGAAGATGTCGTGCGCACGCGGCGTATCGCCCGCAACAATCGCATCGCGGATCGCGTACACGGCGTCGTACAGTTCGGGCGCCGCACTCTGAAGCTCGGTTAAGAACGTGTCCAGTGTCCAGAAGAATGTGCCGCTGTTCCAATAAAAGCCGCCTTGCGCGAGGAATTGCTCCGCTGTCTCGCGATCTGGCTTCTCGCAGAAGCGCTTCACGGGCCGAACGGGAACTCGGTCAGTGGCGATATTCTCGGCGCCGGGAGCGGTTTCGATGTAGCCGTAGCCGGTTTCGGGTCGATCCGGCTTGATGCCGATCGTCACGATTCCGCCCTTGGTTTCGGCAATGTTCAGCGCGGTGTCGATCGTAGCGCGAAATCCCTCATCGGGTGAAATCCGGTGGTCCGCTGCCAAGATGGCCATCGAAACGTGGTCGCGGGCGTCGGGATCTTTCGCGAGCAAGTTCGCCGCAACCCATACCAAGCATCCGGCGGTGTTTCGTTTGTGTGGCTCCGCTTGAACGTTCACGGCGGGCAATTGGGTCAATTGGGCCTGGCTCGGCGAGACCAAGTGCGGTGCCGTGGCAATGATGATATTTTCCAGTTCGATCAGCGGCTGCAGTCGGTTAACCGATTGTTCAAGCAGGGTCTCGTCGGGATGCGCGAGCTTCAAGAGCTGCTTCGGGCGGTTCATTCGGGAAAGTGGCCAAAATCGTTCTCCCGATCCTCCGGCCATGATGACGGCAACGCGTTTGTAGTTCATAAGTTAGGGCTTGGTGCGCGGGATTGCGCACCAAGAGCTATTTTTGCACGGATCGAGCCTATTTTTTGCGGGTCAATTTCGAGAGGCCGCTCGCGCCCTTGATCTCAAATTCGTCATCAGAAGCCCACGTGATCGTCGCGGATTCAGGTTTCATCATTTGGCTCTTTGCCTGACTTTCCACCATGCCCTTAATGGCCGGGTCAACGCCGGGCATATCAAACGAAGTTGGCGTTAGCGTCAGCTTGTCACCTTCGTGAGTAAACGTGCCTGCCATTTCTATGTTAATGGGTTTGGGCATTCCTGGAGCGTTGATTGTGCCAGAAGTCTTGTAGGTGCCGTCAGCGGCAAAGGTCTGCACAATATCGACGGTTTGCCACTTGCCGGTCCAGGTTCCGATAAGCTTATCTTGCTTGGCGCATCCAAACAAACAAAGTGTCGCAAAAACGAGAATGGCGATCAGAAAATGTGCGCGCATGGGCGCATCATACCAGCAGAACTACTTATCCCGTCGTTCGACGCGAACGTAAACTGCCGATTCATCGACTTGCTTTGCTCCCTTTTTGGTTTTGGGGTCAGGGTCGGGCACATACTTAAATTTATCGGGCCCGGACCATTCGACAGACCCGGAATCGGGTTCCAAAAGCGTCTTTTCCATGGTCTTTCGGAACTGGTCCTGTTGCTCGACGCTCCAGCCTTCGAACTCGACTTCCATCGGCTTCGATTTCAGGCGGTTGGCTTTAGCATCGAACGTGTATTTGCCGCGAACGGTGATGCGTCGCACTTCGCCAGTCTTGAACGTGTAGCTGCGATAGGTTCCTTCTGGAGTGAAAATCAGCTCGTGCACCACTCGGAGCTTGTTGCCTTTCTGGGCCTGCTCGCGCCAAGATCCGTGCAGCGATCCTTCCTCAAAGCCTTGATAGCCTCCATCAGAGTTGGCGGATTTGTTTCCGCAACCCGCTATGGCGGCAATCGCCGTCAGCACAAGTAAATTTTTCAGGAGGCACCGCATGGAAAATATTCTAACACAGTGAGCATTCATACTGATTGTTCCATGAACCGAAGCAGCATCGAGCCCGGCACACACACCGAGATTCGGCAAGTTTTGGGCCAATTGGCGGCGGAATATGGTGCCCCGCGACACCGGCCACGGTTTGATCCCATGGAAGAACTCGTCAGCTGCATACTGAGTCAACATTCGGCTGATGCCAATTCGTTTCCTGCGTTCACCCTTTTGCGCGAGACCTTTCCAGACTGGCGAGCTGTGGTTGAAGCGGGGCCAGCCAAGGTCGCAGATGTCATCCGCGGTGCGGGCCTGGCTAACCAAAAAGCGAAGAGCATCATCCTAAGTTTGAATCTGATCCACGCTCAGTGCGGCGCGTTTTCGCTGGATTTTCTTCGCGAAATGAATACCGACGACGCCATCGAGTGGTTGGAAAAATTGCCGGGAGTAGGTCCCAAAACGGCCGCGATTGTGCTTTGCTTTGCGTTTGGCCGCCATGCGAATCCAGTCGATACCCACGTTTCGCGAGTAGGGAAGCGGCTTGGCTTGATACCCGAGCAAATGACGGATGCCCAAGCGCACACCTTTTTGCGCGAGTCAGTTTCGGAAGAAGACGCATTCGCATTTCATACATTGCTGATCCAACATGGTCGAATCACCTGCCAAGCAAAGAAACCGGCCTGCGGCAAGTGCTGTCTGGCCACTTCTTGCGCGTGGCGTGCAAGTCAGGGGGCCAGTTGAGAGCAGAGTTCGAGGAATCCATCGGTCAATTGACGCTGCTACCTCCCAACGAGCGGGTTTGGCAGTGGATTTGTGCGGCGCCCAATCCCGAGGAGGCCGCCTCGCAATTTCGCCGCTGGATCGCCGCGTGTGCCAATCCGTCAACTGCATATTCGATGGTTTCGGAGACTCCCGCGACGGGCGAGTGCTTTTTCAAGTTGCTTGGCTCAAGCCGCTTTCTTGCCGATGTGCTCGTTCAAAATTCCGAGCTCGCCAGTTTGATTTTGTCGCCGGAACTGCTCACCGAGATTCCAGTGCGCGAGGCGATTGAATCCGAAGGTCGGCGGCTTTTCGCCACGAGCTCGTCGCCGAGCCACCGGCTGGATCAGCTGCGGTACCTGAAGCAATCGTGGATGTTACGACTCACGGCATGCGACCTTTGCGAGCTCAAGCCATTTTCCCAAACTTTGGCGAACCTTTCCACGGTCGCGGATGCCCTCGTTTCGCTTGCCAGCGGGGCCGTTTGGGCTGATTTTTGCCACGAGCGCGATTTGCATGTGCCATGCCCGATCACGATCATTGCGTTCGGCAAATTGGGCGGATTCGAACTCAACTATTCCAGCGATCTCGACTTGGTCTATGCGCTTGAGGATGATGCCGACGAGCAACTGGAAAAGGAAGCGAACCGGTTTGCGGCCCGGCTGAATCGGGCGATGAGCGACCACATGGGTCGGGGTGCGCTTTACCGCGTGGACAACCGGTTGCGACCGTTTGGCTCTTCCGGGCCGCTGGTCGCCAAATTTCGATCCATTGAGACCTATTACCAAAACTATGCGGCCTCGTGGGAGGTGATGGCGATGGTTCGGTCGCGGGTCATTTGCGGTTCGGGGCAGGACGCCGAACGCTGGAACGAACTTCGGTCTCGCATGTGCTTTAGCAAGCCTCGGGGCCAGTGGTTTGTGGATGAGGTGCTCCACATGCGCGGGCAAATCGAGGGCCACTCGCACGATGGCGACCTCAAGCGCGGGTCAGGCGGGATCCGCGACATCGAGTTCGCCGTGCAACTTCACCAGGTTATTCTTGGACATATCCATCCGGCGTTGCAGCACCGCCCGACGCTGGAATGCATCGGCAAACTTATACAAATCGATCAGGCGCTCGCGGAAACATGGAAGTTTATGGCGGAATCTTATACGTTCATGCGGCGCACCGAGCACGCGCTGCAACTGGTGGACGACCGCCAAACCCACGCGCTGCCGACCACCGACGAGGAATGGCACCGACTGAGCAAGCTAATGAAAGCGGAAAGTGGTCAGGTATTGCGCGAAAACTTGCATAAATTACGCATTTTGGTCCGTGAGAATTACGACCACTTGCTACATCGATTTGCCGATCCTGCCGCAGAAAATGCCGCAGACGCGATGGGAAATTTGTCGGATTCGGCGCGTCTGCTCATCGATTCCTGGATCGACGGGCTGCCGAATTCTGAACATTTCCGCCGCGCGCTGCACGAAAATCCACACAGCCTCGAGCGATTTGGCTTACTGGCCCAGCGCGCGCCTGGATGGTGCCAGCACCTGCGCCACGACCTGATTACGACGGAGTCGATTTTGTCGGGCGAGATCGAGGAGCGATCGGATTGGCACTCGTCGGCGAATGCCACTGCCCAGCGAATCAAGAACAAGATTGGCACGCAATTCGCGATCGGCACGCTGGACGAGATGGGCGGCGAGCTATGCGACGCGATCGATGCGATGCTCATTGACCTGTTGCATGCGGCGCACGATTCCATTACGCTGATTGCACTCGGTAGCTACGCAGGGCGCGAAATGACATTGAATTCGGACCTCGACTGCATGCTTTTGACCGCCGAGCGCGATCCGGATTCAGAAGTTTTCAGCAGTGCTCAGGCGGTGATTTCAGCGGCCCGGGCCCGTGGAATTCGGCTAGATATGCGACTGCGCCCCGATGGCGGGCGTGGCGAAGTCGTCCGAAGCTACGACGCCATTCTCAAGTACGAACTCGAATCGCTCGAGTCTTGGGAACGCATGGCCTGGAGCCGATCTCGGCTCGTGCACGGTAAGCCAAAAGCCCTCAATTTGATCCGCGCGGCCGCGTATAACTTAAAGTTTAATGACCAAATCTTGCACGAATTGGTCGCGATGAAGAAGCGCATCGAAACCGAGCGAGTTTCGCCCGCGACCGCTTGGCGCGAGGTCAAACTCGGCATCGGCGGTCTGCTCGATATCGACTGGACGCTCCAGCTTTTAATCTGGAGGCACACCGATTTGGGGGCGGTTGACCTTTCGCCGAACACAAACGCACGTATCCAATTTTTGGTAAATCACGGCGTATTGCGCTTGTTCGATGCCGAAGCACTTACGGATTCATGGCGTCACCTTCGCCGGGTTCGCGATTGGCTCAGCATCCTGCGATTTTCGACGAGCAATCATCCCCATGCCGGTCAACCGGACGAACCCGACGTCGTGCCCGAAAACCCGGATAAACTAGACCACCTCGCGAAGCTACTGGGATTCGCCTCGAGCAACGACTTTTTGCAACGCGATTTATCGCTTCGAAAAAAGGTGCGCGGAATCTACGAAGACACTTTGAACCGTCTTTCAAACTGACATGACACTTTTTGTTGCCTGCCTGGCCAGCTATTTGCTGGGTTCAATTCCCGTTGGTTACCTCGTTGCGCGGGCGAATGGGATCGATATCATGTCGGTCGGCAGCGGCAACATCGGCGCGACAAACATTCATCGTGCGCTTGGCGCCAGGGCGTCGATCCCCGTTTTTCTACTTGACGTAGCCAAAGGCTGGATTCCTGCGTTTGCTTGGCTGCAGATTGTCGGTGGCACAGCGGAGTCGTTCGCGGTGGGCATTTGCGCGGTGATCGGGCACTCGCTTTCGCCTTGGCTGCGATTCAAAGGCGGAAAAGGCATCGCCACTGGCTTCGGCGCGCTCATCGGTTGCATGCCGGCGATTGCATTTATGGCGTTCGGTGCGTTCTTGATCACCCTATTTTTCAGCCGATATGTATCGCTTTCCAGCTTGGTCGCGGCGGTAACGTTGGTGGCCCTAACGGTCGTTTTTCACCAGCCGGTGGCACTCCAAATTGCTTGCGCGGTGTTTGCTGCGTTCATTTTCTATCGTCATCGGGCGAATATCTCGCGGCTGCTGGCGGGCACCGAAAGCAAGTTTCAATGGAAAAAGCCGAAGGTCGAGCAACCACCGACCGCGGCGGAGCCGAATGAATCTTGATTCACCCGTGCTCGGCTTTTTCGCCGGATGCCTCGTGTGGATCCCCCTCGCCGTCTGGATCGTTCAGGTCGTCCACTGGATGGTCATGGGCGAATTCGATTTTTTGATGGGCATTTTGTCGTTGTTTGCGGCATTGCTATTGGGCTTCATCACGGTGCGTCCGCCCTATCCGATCATGGGGCCGATCACCTTTCTGTTTGTGGTCGCGCTTGTTTTTATCTATCCCTCGTTGCGCGGCATGGCGAACCAGCACGAGCTGCGAAAAATCGACGCAGAGCAGCTGATGCGGTTGCATCAAGCGCTGCGCGTGAACCCGACCAACTTTGGTGCGCGATTCCGCATCGCCGAGCTTCTGCATGACCGCGGCATGGTCGCGCAAGCGATCGCGATTGGCCACGATGCAATCGCGAATGCGCCGACGTCTGCAGTTGTGCGCGAAAAATCGTTGATCAAATCGTGGGAAACGCGCGTGATTAGTCCCCAAGCATCGCGGCAGCTACAGTGTCAGCAGTGCGGCGAACTCGTCCCGCTGAATGCGGTGAGCTGTCTCCGTTGCGGCAATTTTTACTTAGCGGACTACTTTGGTGGGTTTACGAGCGTCGACGGTAGCCACCGATTGATTCTAGCGTGGGCCGTGCTCAGCATCATCACGGTTTTGGTGGCATTCAGTTCGCGCTACTTGCCGCCCGCGATGAACGCGTTCATCATTCCCAGCGCGATGATCGGTGGCGGCCTGATTTTGTGGCGGAGCTTTCGCGAGGTGAAAGCGTGAGACGCATCGACCGATACCTGGCCAAGGAGATGGTCGTGCCGTTCATCATCGGCACGCTTTCGGTCGTCCTGATGTTCCAAGCGAACACGCTGATCGCGCTTTACAAAGACTTGAACATGAACAACGTGCCCGCGGTTGCGGTGGCGCAATTCATCTTGTTTAAGACGCCGAGCTTTTTGCAGATGACGATCCCGGTGGGCACGGCGCTGGCGGCTTCGCTGACGATGACCCGGCTGGCGCGTGATAGCGAACTGACCGCGATGCGCGCGGCCGGAATTTCGATTTGGCGCGTGATCATGCCGGTTCTTGTCGCGGGAATGGCGATGGCCGGTGTCAATTTTTACGTCACCGAATACATCATGCCGCGCGCGGAATCGTCGGCAAGGAGGCTCGGTCAGGACGTCGGAATGATGGCGCTAAGTCCGCCGTTTAAGGCAAATGTGGTCGTCGAGCTCAAGACCTTCATCGCGACTTTCGGCACGGTTTCCCGCGGAGCGAACGATGAGGTGCTTCTCAATAATGTGATGCTGATTGAGCGGCGCCCTACCGGGGAAACGCTGCTGATCACTGCGCCCCGAGGAACCTATAAAGATGGCGATTGGGAAATCGTGACCCCGCTCGCGCGTTTGATGAAAGACGACGTGCTGCTTACCGCAAAGCCATCCGGCAATATGTCCATCCACGAGCCGATTCGAATCGCCGACTTTTTCGAAACGCCGGGGCAAGAAGAAATGTCGATCCCTGCGTTGCAAAAGCTGATCGCTTCGCAGCGCAAATTGCGCCAGCCAACATCGTCGCTTGAGATCACGTTGCACACGCGCTACAGCGTGCCGATCGCTTGCCTCGTTTTTGCGTTTTGCGGCGCAGTATTCGCGGTCGTTTTCGCTCGGCGCGGACCGTTTGCGGGCGTCATGCTCAGCATGTTGATGGTCATGCTGTACTTCAATGCGTACGTCATCAGCACCCAGATTTTTGGGCGGCTGGGATGGATTCCACCGTGGCTAGCGGCGTGGCTCCCCAACATCATTTTCTTGGTCCTGAGTTTGTTGGCGCTGCGGAGGTCAGAGTAACCTGAAGGTGCGCTGGCCCGTCATCTTGGGTTTGATTTGGCTCCTGATCGTCGCTGGCGGGCCCCAATTTGCCATTGCTCAGGATATTCGTTTGGGTCC
>CAYRAX010000014.1:0-2758 GCA_964422285.1 uncultured Chthonomonas sp. | reverse complement strand
CACACCCAGGCTTTGTCGTCCTCGCGCTCCGGGCTGGGCGCGCTCATCCGGGATCTCGCCACCACGTTCAAGCGACCACAAACTCAACCTACGGCAGCTTCGGGATTTGCACCAGCGGCCCCCCAAAATGCACTTCCAAAACCTTCGAACGACCCCCGCGCCTTCACGATCATTCGTGGCGAAAACGTGCAAAGGGAAGGCTCACGGGTTCAAGCAGATGGCGGGGTGGAATTTTTGTACCGAGGTTACCGGGTCATCGCCGATCGAATCGACGGAAACTTGGATACGCGGATTTTCGTGCTCAACGGTAACGTAATTGTGAAGGGACTGGACCAGGACATCAAGGGCGATCGCGCGGTGGTCAACTTTAAGGAGCGAACATTTGCCTACGATGATGCCACCGCGGTGCTGGGTCCATCGGCGACCGCAAAAAACCTGCTCGCGCCGCTCTATTTGAAAGGCAAATCCGGCCGAGGAAGCGCGAAGCAATCGTGGCTAGAAACCAGCGAATTTACAACTTGCGACAAGCCTGAGCCGCACTTTCACCTCGACTCAGCGAGCGCAGATTACAAACCGGGACGGCGATTGATCTTGCGGCATACTTCGCTGGAAGTCCTGGGCCACAAGTTGCTGACCTTGCCCTATTTGCTCATTCCGCTGACCGAAGATAAGCCGCGCTACACGCCAGAATTTGGTCAGAGCCGGGACGAGGGCTACTACGTAAAGAACTCAATCGGCACTCCGCTACACGGCGATGATTCGCTGATGAACAAGATCGACTACTTCACGAAGTTGGGGCTTGGGCTGGGTACCGATTGGCGATATGATAACGGCGAAGGGACGTACGGACTCGCGCGCGCCTATCAGCTCACGGGCGGGGCCAAGAGTACGCTATTCAGCGTTGACCACCGTATGCAGGCCCTCGGCGGCGATTTCAAAATTGACGGCAGCTGGATCAAGAACAACTATCTGACGGCGCCCGATACGCGCTATTACAACTTTCGCGGCCTTTACAATGCTCGAACTCGCAATGGGACGTTGAGGCTTTCCGCGACGCGCGGCGGCAACAAGACACGCGCCTTTTCGAGCATCAACCAGATTTTTGGACTGGAGCACCAGGAAAAATGGAGCCGCACGCTGCGGACAAATTTGAATGCCGATATGACCGAGAACCGAAGTGGATCGGAGAGCTCGCGCATTAGCCGACGAGTGGCGAACGTTCGTTTTGGCGCAAACCAGGATTTGAACAAAGCCGAGGCCGAGCTAAGCTACCAACGCGCCATCCCGATCGGTGCACAGCAAGGGTTCTTTTCATCGTCCGACCAAACGCCCATGGTGACTATCAGCTCGGATGCACGGCGACTGATGTCGAGCAAATCGGCTCAGGCATTCCCATTTCGTACGGAGCTATCGGTCGGCGAACTGAAAGATTCCGTGACGCGCCGCGAGATCACCCGAACCACCTACAGCTTTGATGTGGCAAAGGACATCTCGCTACCGCGCGATTCAAAGTGGAACTACGCGCTGCGGTTCAAGCAGGGGCTTTATTCCGATGACACAGCGCAGTACGTGATGGGCGGCAATTTGGGCTGGCGCTGGTCGATTGCGAAAAAAACCTACATCGGCATGCGGTACGAATATTTGCGGCCGGAAGGTTATACGCCGCTCAGCGTGGACCGCTCGGGCAACACGAATATGGCCTACGGAGAGATTCAGTATCAGCCGCACCGGACGCTGGTTTTGAGCGCGCAATCCGCCTATGACTTTTTGCAGATCAAGCAAAAGCGTCCAGGTTGGCAGACAGTTGGCTTGAGGTCGGAATGGGAGCCAAACGACAAATTTCGGCTCCGATCCAACGCCCAATACGACTCGTTTCGCCAGGTTTGGTCCAATGTCCGGTTCGATTTGGGTTGGAAAGTTAGCCAGGGATTTGTGAGCTTGGGAACGCGGTTTGATGGCGAGCGGCACACTTGGGGCAATTTCAATTTGCTCGCCGACGGCATCACCTGGAAGCGGCTCAAGGCGAGCGTCGCGGTCAGCTACAACGGCTACACGAAGCAATTTGAGGCGCGCCACCTTTCGCTCACCTACGACCTGCACTGCGCTGAGGCGATATTACAGATTATTGATAACCCGGTCGGCTTCCGCAAAGGTACGGAGATTTCGTTCTTCATCCGGCTGAAGGCGTTGCCGTTCGATACGCCATTCGGGTTTGGCCGGCGCGGCCAAGCGGTCGGTTCCGGTGCAGGCGCTGGATTCTAGCGGTCGCACTTGCCTCATCCCCTAAATCCCCTTCTCCAACCAGGGCTTGGAGAAGGGGACCAAATCGTTGTGATTACCCTCTCCGGGCCCCGGCTGGAGAGGGTCGGTCCGCTTGCGGACCGGGGTGAGGCCTTTAGAAACTGCATTTGCTCTGCGATTTTGTTGCGATTACAAGCTTCTAATTGCCTCATCCCCTAAATCCCCTTCTCCAACCAGGGCTTGGAGAAGGGGACTTACAGGATTGCCCGCCCGGTACACTAGGCTCCATGAGTTTTGGCGATTTTTGTGTTCCCATGCCGGTTAACGAGCCGGTGCTGTCCTATGCCCCTGGGTCTCCAGAGCGAGCGCGGCAGCAAGAGCAACTCAAGCGATTTAAGGCTGAGCAAATTGACGTCCCTATGGTGATCGGCGGCAAAAATGTGACCACCGGCAACCTGCACCGCATGTCGCCGCCCCACGAAATCGCGCACACCCTGGGCAATTTTCACGTCGGCGA
>CAYRAX010000013.1:0-26361 GCA_964422285.1 uncultured Chthonomonas sp. | reverse complement strand
ACTTATCACTAAATCCATCACGTCTCCGCGCTTGAACGTCTTTTGCTCGTCGGTCGGATCGAAGAACTTGGTCGTGCCCATTACTCCGCCTGGGTCTCGAAACTCGACTTTGAGGAACGTTCCGTCTCTGCCGAAGTTGGAAACTGAATGCACAGAGACGTCTCGAATCAGGAACCTTGGTTCGGGGTTGCCCTCTCCGAAGGGCGCAAGACGCGAAAGCTGGTCGACCACATTTGAGTTCAACTCGCCAGCACTGAGTTCGGCAGTTACGCTTGTAAAGCGCACGCCAGGTTGAAAACCCTCCAGCGAGTTCGCATATTGAATGAGCGCCGTACGGGCCTCGTCGATGCGATCCACTGCAACCGAAAAGCCTGCCGCGCGCCCGTGCCCGCCGCCAGAGAGCAGGTTTGGATGCGCCTCGATGGCATCCTTGAGGTGGAAGCCGGGCAGTGCCCGAGCGGAGCATTTTGCAACCGGGTCGCCCGGCATGTAACCGAGCACAAACGATGGGCGGCAATATTGCTCGGTGAGTTTGCCAGCCACGAGCCCGATCAACCCTGCTTGCCAGCCCTCCTTCGCCACGAGCAGGATCGGGTCATCCGCATAGCCACGCTCCAGAATCATCTCCTTGGCCTCGTGCACGATCTGAAGCTCCGCGTCCTTACGCTCGGCGTTCAATTCCTCAACGTAGTCCATCATTTCCATAGCCGCTGCGCCGTCTTGGGTCAGCAGTAAATCCAAGACCTTTGTCGCGTCATCCATGCGCCCCACGGCGTTTATGCGCGGCCCAATCTTAAATCCTACGTCCGACGCGCGCATCGGCGACTTTAACTTGGCGCGCTCAACCATCGCTCGCAAGCCCGGCTTCTGGGAAGAAAGGATCAGCGGCAACCCATGTTTGACGATGATGCGATTCTCGCCAGTGAGCGGCATAACGTCAGCCACGGTACCGATCGTCGCCAGATCCAGATAGGCGCGGTAGTAGCCTGTTAGGGGATGCCCGATCTCGCGAGTTAGGCCCGCGCACAATTTGAACGCAACGCCCACGCCGCTCAAGTGCTTGTAGGGATATTTCGAATCAGCGCGGTGCGGGTTCACGACGGCTTCGGCGGGCGGTAATGTTGGTCCCGGCTCGTGGTGGTCGGTGATGACGACCCGCATGCCGGCTTCGTGCGCGGCGCGGACCTCGTCGTGAGACTGGATGCCGCAATCGCAGGTCAAGAGTAGCTTTGCTCCTTGCTCGACCGCGTGGCGTACCGCGTTTTCGTGGACGCCATACCCATCGCGAACTCGATGCGGGACATGAACCACGACGTCGCCCCCGATAAGGCGCAAAAATCGCGTCAGCAACGCGGCGCTGGTGACCCCGTCGGCGTCGTAGTCACCGTGAACATAGATGCGCTCCTTGCGTTCAATTGCCCCCAGAATCTCGCGTGCAGCGGCGTGAAAGTCAGGTAATAATGCCGGGTCATGTAGCGAGCTTAGATCAGCGTGCAAGTACTCGTGCGCGGCCTCAGGAGTAGTAATTCCTAAGCCTATGAGCACGTTGGCGATGATGGGTGCGATTCCGAGTTCCAGCGCAAGCTGCTGCTCGGCGGCCGGATTGCGATCCGCTACGATCCAATTTGACGGAATGTCTGGAGCCGTCGGTGTCATGCCCTCCAGATTAGCCGATCAGGAAATGCGCTCGTACAGGCGAATCTCGTAAAACGAACCGCGGGGCATAGACTCTTCGAAGCCTTGGCGGTGTTGCCAGTAGACGATTCCGATGACCTCGTCTTCCAACGACACGTTCTGGCCATAGACCGATCCCAGGTAGCCGGGAACGTATTGGATCGCTTCAAAAATGTCGGATACTTCGGCCAACAGGTCTTCGAAATATCCGGGTTCAGCCTCGCGAACGCTCATCGACATCAACTGACCGGGCTGAATGTCGCCGGGATGCTGACCAGCCGAATGACGCACCAACACTTTGTGAACGGTCGGCGGCGCGAGCAGGTTGTCCACCATCCTCGCGATTTGGGGCTCCAGCAGGGTGGCGTAAAGGTCTGGCTCGCCCAGCGACTCATGCAAAACAACGGCGTATTTCTCAGGGAAATCGCAATCCTGCCATATGGAAAGTGAAAGGTAGTCCGGATTCAGCCCCGCCTCTTGCTGGATTTGGAGTTGAATTGCTTGCAATTGCTCGACTGCCGAACTGGGCATCCAAAGCAACAAGATGGAATAGCGATGAGCCATGGTATGCAATTTGCGCTGCTAGATGCAGGCCGTTTATGCGAAAACAATACCCGAAGCGCAAATTACCAGTATTTTTACCGAACGATGGGCATAGATTCGCGGGAATAGCTAAAGATGACGGGCAACCCGCCCGAAGTATCCACTGGGAAGGTTAAAACTCTACATGAAGCGAATTCGAAAATCAAAGGGCTTTACGCTCGTCGAAATTATGATCGTCGTTCTGATCATCGGCATCCTGCTGGCGATCGCCGTTCCGAACTTTGTTAAGGCTCGAGAGCGAAGCCGAACCAAGACCTGTATCGGCAACCTGAAGCAAATCGACAGTGCCAAGGAACAATGGGCAATGGAGAACAAGAAGGCTGAAGGCGACGCCGTTGCATTTGCGGACATCGTGCCCGACTACATGAAGGCTGAGCCCGATTGCCCAGCCGGCGGTACGTACACCGAAGGCAACGTTGGCGAAAACCCGACGTGCGACCAAACCGATCACACGCTCTAACCTAAGGGTTAGCCAGGGAAGAATTGGCGACGTACTTCGGTGCGTCGCCAATTTGTCATATTTTCAGCAAACACTGGTGCTTTTGCCAGCCATGCGGAGTACGCCATGCGGAATACCCAGCTTGTAATGCGTGTGTTCGTCAATCCAAAACGACGATTGAAGAAAGGATTCTCTTTGATCGAGGTTCTGTTCGCGGTGTTTATCACATCGTTGTGCGCGGCTATGCTCGCTGCGACGATGCCGGTTGCCACTGCGAGCCGCGAAAAGGCGGACACCAACAACAAGGCGACCAGCTTGATCCAAAAGCAGCTGGAAGCCGTGCGGGGCATTGGATACGGAAATTTGACGCCAGCGCAAATGTACACCTACAAGGTGATCGATAGCGCTAACGCGATTTCGGCGAACACTTACTCCTGGACCAACGTGGATAGCGCAAGCAAGGACAATCCAGGACAAGTCTTGAAAGACGGCACAGGGACGATCAAAGTCGAGTCCATCGACACTGATCTTCGACGCGTTACCGTAACGGTGACGTGGTCCGACCGGGGCACGACTAGAACGCTTTCAGCGGCAACTTTGGTGGCCAATCTATGACGAATTCAAAACGACGCAATCGAAATCGACTCAAACGAGGTGCAACCCTATTTGAGGTCGTTATCGCATCCGGAATCAGCACATTTGTCATGTACTCGCTGGTGCTCACGCTGCTTTCCGGCAGCGGAAGCTGGATCAAGGGCCAAAGCAAGATCGACGTGGATGTTTCTTCCCAACAATCGCTACGGGCGATTACGGTTGAGTTGCGAGAGGCGATGGCAGTAAGTATCGTTGACGACGGCAAAACTGTCGAATACCGATTGCCCAAGAAAGAGAACGGCGAATACAAGGTACCAGCCGAATGGGACGGCGTTGAGCGCAAGATTAAGTACATCCCGAACTCGAAGTCGGTAACGAAAGTCGCAGACAACGACACGACGGTTTTGTGTACCGGAGTTTATCCCAACGATCCCAAAACGGGTACGGCCTACAAGGTCTTCACGGCCGGAGCCGGGGCCATGACCCGCGATGTGACAATCATGCTCGTGCTTTCTGCCGGAGAGGGCTCCGCAAGTGCAGAAAAGAGCCGTATTCGAGAAACGATTTACTTGCGAAACGTACCATCACTAACCCGTTGACGAGGAGGCTCCATTGAACCCAAAAACCAACCCCAAGAAGAAGAATCGCGGCGCTGCCCTCATCACGAGCTTTGGCGTCATGGCCGCGCTTGCCGTGGCTTCTAGCTCGTACATCAACAGTGCGACTCAAACGCTCCGCACTTCAAAGCGTTTGACCCACGACGTAATTACGGGCCACCTTTGCGAAGCGGGAACCGCAGCAATGCTGAGGTCAATATGGCAGCCCTTTAAGATCGCGCAGAAGTTCACCGACATGGATGCCGCGCTCAATGGCGCCTCGGCAAATGACCCCAAGGGTTCGTTGGTACAAACGTTGCCAGGAGTGGGGAAGGTTGCGAGCGGCGTCATCGGCTATTCAACTCCGGATGCAGATGGCTATCAGCGGATGGTGATTATTCGATCGGTAGGATGGCTGGATTCGAACAACAACGGGGCGGTGGACGACGGTGAGCCGCGAAAGACCGTTGATGTTTCAGCCTTGTATGAGCTTGCTCGTAGCCAAGTCTTTGACTACACCTATTTTGTGAACAACTATGGTTGGATGGATGGGTTCCAACCAAGTTGGCTAATTGTTAATGGCGACATGCGCGCCAACGGAAACTTCGACTTCTTGAACGGGTATCCGACGGTGAATGGCTCGATCTATGCGGCTACGAACGAAAAGTTGACGCCGACCGCTGTCGGGCTGATCAACGACGCCCCAGTGAAATGGGACAACGCGACCTACAAAGCTCAAAACGCCAACAACCCGCGAGCTCGACAGGTTTATGACGCGGCGAATGCCGGAGCGCAGGGAAGTGCGGACTTTGAAAAGTGGCGCGACCTCCTCTTCGACGCCGACGCCTCGCTCGTGAATGGTCGCTCGACAGGAGCGGTGATGGCCGACACAACTGGAACCAAGGGTTGGACAAAAACCAGCTCGGCACAAGCGACGACGACCAATCTGCTCGATTCAACGGCAACCAAGGAAATCATTTTGCCGGACCTTTCCGACATCAGCTTCTACACCAACTTGAGCCAAACGTACAACGACGAGAAGCAGACCTATCAAGACGGAACTTCCAATCCAAACTACGGCACCGGCGCAAAAATTGAGGTTTGGGACCAGACGCTCAATAGCGGTGCTGGTGGATACAAACGGCTCGATACCAATGGTGTGGTGAACGGATCAGCAATCGTCATTGGTTCAGACGCCCACCCAATCAAAATTCATGGACCGGTGACGTTTACTCAAGACTGTGTGATAAAGGGCACGGTGCAGGGCCAAGGCACGGTTTACACCGGTCGTAACGTCCATATTGTGGGTTCGGTCAAGTATTCCACGGGGCCTGATTTCCGCGGATCAAACCTTCAAGGCGTAGAAAACGCAAATGAAAAGAAGGACTTTTTGGGTCTGGCGGCGCGCGGATCGGTCATCATGGGCAATCCGAAGACCTTTGGATTCCCCTATCCGCTAACCTACATGACGCCGCCATTTACCAAGGCGCGAAAAGACGATGCTGGCAACGAAATTCCTGCTTACGATGCGACCAAGACCGATGCCACTGGATTCAAGTTGTATCAAAGCGTGTTCGGAGACGACGCACTGAACGCGATTTCGAGCGGCGTCAACCAAATCGACGCCGTCATGTATACGAACTTTGTCGGCGGCGGCAACATCGGCTCCGGTGGCGGTGGCGTCGAAATTAACGGTTCGATCATCAGCAAAGACGAAGCTATGGTTGTATGGAGTTTGCCGATCAAGATGAACTACGACAACCGAAGCCGCGAACGCACGCTGAACAAAACGCCGTTGATCGACCTCCAATTGCCGCGTAGCCCAGTCATGCTTCGCAGCACATGGCTCGACCGCGGATTTGGCTATGCTGGCGCGAGCAGCGAAAGCAATGAAGGCAACGAAGAACAGGTGAGCAATCTCGAATGAAAAAGCTATCTTTGATTCTCTTGACGCTCGCAATGAGCTTGTCTGCGATGGCCTGGCACCAGGATAAACCCGCCGGGGCTACCACGATTCCCGATTCGACGGAAGCCGAGCTGCAAAAACAGCAAAGCTACAACCGGAAAATCGCTCCTGTCGGCGAGGTGCCGATCAAGATATCGGACGGTGCAGTAGCACCAGAAATTGATAACGACACGCAAACGGCGAAGAACGTCGCCGACCAGACGTCCGGAGATGCCGCGCGAATTCTACGAACATCTGCGAACGTCGTCAAAGACCACGATAAATCGCCCGCGACTTGGCTGTGGATTCTGGTAGGTGGCGCAGTTGTCGGCACGTTTGCCTACGGGCGCAAGCGCATCGGCCAAGAAATGCCCGATATTCTGAAGAAATAGCCGCTACCGGCTGCTGGCAGCTACGGCACCAAGCAAGCCTTTGATCGTCTTCGGAAAGCGCTCAATGACCATCTCGATGGCTTCCTTAACGGGAACTTCGTGATGGTCATGCGTCGTTTGGCAGCGCGTTTTCACGTCGTGCGCGGCTTGCGAGGCCGAATTGAAGCACTCCTTAGCCCATTTGGCGCCGTCCGCATCACCCAGCGCAAATTCGCGTCCATTGATGCCCAAAAACGCCATGGCACCCACAAAGGCGACCGCTTCATTGCCATTTTCAAAGGGCATATGCCGGGAAAATCCGTGCAAGAACTTGGCTGCCTGTTCTTCTAGGTTAACGCTGCGTCCATAGCCATATTGCAAGAACGTGGCATCTTCCAGCTTAGCGTAATCAAACGGCTCGACGCGCTTGCAAAGTTGTAGGTGGATCCAAAGGATGTCTTGAACAGTTAGGTAGTTCACCATGTTTGCGTAGCCCGATGCTTTGGAGCGGGTGGCGGGAATCGAACCCGCATGGCCAGCTTGGAAGGCTGGAGCTTTACCACTAAGCTACACCCGCGCTCGCGACCCGGAAGTATACCTAGGTCGAATTGGCCCAGCAACCTATTGCGCTGAGTGACCCAACGCCCGTGTTTCTTCTCCAATACGTCGGTGCTGCTCGGGCGTGGCTGGCACCACAAGTGGTTGATTGGTGATGCGCTTTGGTAGGTGCCCTTCGTCAATCAGAGCCTGCTGTAGTTTTCTCCACTTGGGGCCTCGACCAAGCCTGCCCGCAAGTTCGAAAACTCTTGTTCGCAGACCTGGATTGTTTGAAGTTTTTTTGAGGAGCTTGTTGAAGCACTCTATCGACCTATCTTCGTCTTGCGCGCCGTTTATGGGTGCCTCAAAAAACATCATGCCCCACACGAGCACGTTCCAGCCTGTCGGATCCAATTCAAACGCTCTGTTCATTAGTTGCTGCCGATTACTAGCCGAGTCTTCAGGATAGAGTGGTTTTACATTCACGACTGCCCGAACATACAAACTTGCCAATTTTTCGCTTTGAGTCGTTCCGAAATTGTCAATGAACTCTTGAGTTGACGAGTAATACGGTTGGTCAATTGGGTCCAAATTGTCCGATGCAAACTGAACCGCGTCGGTTATTTGCGCCTTACTTCCATGCTTTAGCGCTAAATCGGCAACAAATACTGCTAACTGTCCGTCGTCTGAACCGCGAGAGTGCCGTGGAGGCCGTAAGTAGTCTAGGTAGCTCGCTAACGCGCGAGTGTTGTCTCCTTTTGCGTCGTAGCACATGGCCCAGAGTTTGTGATCGCGATAATGGGTTCCACCTGTTCGCGCCTGATCGCGCTCCAATGCTTCCAGCACCCTTAGTGCGCCATCGCCGTCGCCTGCTCTTAGCAGGTCTTGCGCCTTGCTCGAAGCTAATGCGCTTAAGTTGGGTCCTTTGGGGGGTGTCGCTGAAACCGGTCCAGCTGTCGGCGATCCGTGCTGGTTGCGGCCGCTTGCTTGGTCGTCGCTACTCGCCGAGCACCCGTAGATGATGCAAGCAAATGTCAATATGGCAAGCCACCCGGCAAATGAATTTTGGGGTGATGTATTCATAGTTCGTACTCACATTTTGAAGAAGTCATAGGAGTAATTTCCTGCTCCATTCCTTGGCCTTTGGTCGCATACGAATTATGTTGTCACCCACTCGGAAAACCGGCTACTCCGTCAACGGCACGCCCATTCAGCGCGCGTTAAGCCAAAAAGTGCCAGCCGGTAATTATGGAAATCCTCGGTGAAGCCGCGATCCTTCAGGCCGATCCGCCGCATGACCGCGAGGCTGGCGGAGTTCTCCGGAATCGCGATCGCCACCAAATCGTCCACCCCGACGACCGAAAAAGCGTAGTCTCGACCCGCCAAAGCGGCCTCGGTGGCGTAGCCGTTGCCCCATTCCGCGCGCGCGAGGTGCCAGCCAATCTCGATGACGTCGGCCTCCAGGATGGGCTTGACGAGCAGCGATCCCACGATCCGCTTGTCCGCCTTGGTCTCGATCGCCCAAAATCCCATCGGTCGAATCGAGTCAGATTTATCGATGTTTGCTTGCAGCCGTTCGCGCATTTGGTCTAGGTCCGCGACCGGATTGCCTGGCGGCGGCGCCCCCAAAAAACGCATCACCTCTGCGTCGCTGTACATGCGAAACGCCGCCGCGACGTCGCCCATCGTCCAATCGCGCATGATCAACCGGTCTGTTTCAAAAACCATCTCGTGGATGAATGTACATGATCTCGCGCGGGGTTTGTGACCAAGTCGCGAAAGTCCCCCTCACGAAGTTGAGGGGGATTTATGTGGAGATATTCCGCCAATGAGCGCCAACGCTTCGTCGTGCAGTCCAAAATCGGTGTTCGCGAAAGTCCCCCTCACGAAGATGAGGGGGATTTAGGGGGAGATTTTCCGAACAGGAGCGCGGTCGCTTCATGTTAGCGATTCTTCGGCGTGATCCCAGAAAGATTCAAACTGAGTCGGCCAGTATTTTGCTCCCCCCTGGCCCCCCTCATCTCCGTGAGGAGGGAAGTCGTTCGTAAACCGAAACAAATTGCAGCAAATTATGGCTCTCAGAGCGCGGCAAAGTCCGCCTCACGAAGTTGAGGGGGAGATATTCCGACACGAATCGTCAACGATTATTTATGAATCGCGTGGCCGGCGGCGTCTTCGTACGCTTCCAGCATCGCTTCGCTCATCGTCGGGTGGGCGTGAATCGTGTCGCACATCACTTCCAGAGTCGCTTCGAGCTTAAGCGCAGTCACGCCCGCCGCGATAATGTCGGTCACGTGCGCGCCCAGCATGTGCACACCCAACACCTCGCCGTACTTCTTTTCCGCGACAATCTTGACGAAACCGTCTTGCTCGGCAATCGCCATCGCCTTGCCCAGCGGTCGAAAAGCGAACTTGCCAACCGTCACATCGTATCCTTGGGTTCGGGCTTCGCTTTCGGTCAGGCCGACCGAAGCCACCTCGGGCACCGTGTAAACGCAGTTCGGAACCGCCTTGTAATCAAACTTCCTATCCTGGTTGCGGATGATATTGGTCACGGCCAGCATCGCCTCTGCCGAAGCAACGTGGGCGAGTTGAATGCGGCCCGTGACGTCGCCAATCGCATAGATGTTCGGCACGTGGGTTCGCAGCGAATCATCGAGCAACTCGACGCCGCGCTTGTGCATCTTGATGCCGATTCCATCCAGGTTCATGCCTTCGGTGTTCGCCTTGCGACCAACGCCCAACAGCACAACTTCGACCATTTGCTCGACTGTTTCGCCCGCTTTTTTGATGAAGCACTTCCAGCCGCCTTTCACCTTTTCCACCTTTTCGAGCGTGGCGCCGGTGTGAACTTTGATTCCCTGCCGGCCCAGCAGCTTGCCGAGTTCCACGCCCAGGTCCTCATCCATCATCGGAATGACCTGCGGCATCATTTCGCAAAGGTGAACTTCGGCACCCAAGCCGTTGAATACGTAGCTAAACTCGACTCCAACCGCGCCGCCACCCAGGATCAGCATGGATTTGGGCACCTTTGGCGCGGTTACGGCGTCATCGCTTGTCCAAACGCCTTCTTCGCGGCCACCCTCTAGGCCCGGAATATTCAGCTTGATGACGCTGGATCCCATCGCGAGCAAGAAATTTTTGGCGCGCAAGGTTTCTTTCTTGCCATCCTTTTCGACGGTGATCGTGTGGGCGTCGACGAAGCTGGCGAAACCTTCGACGTGGCGGATTCCATTTTTCTTGAACAGCATGCCAACTCCGCCGCGCAAGGTGGTGACGATCTTATCGCGGCGCGCACCAAATTTGTCGAAATCGATGCTCGCGTCGCCGACTCCAACGATGCCGAGCGCGTCAGCGTGCTTGATGTGCTGCAATCGCTCGACGCTGGCGATCATTGCTTTGCTGGGAATACAACCCCAGTTCAAGCAAGTGCCGCCCAGATATTCCTTTTCGACGCAGATGACTTTTGCACCAAGTTGAGCTGCGCGAATGGCACCGACGTATCCGCCAGGGCCCGCACCAATAACGATCAGATCTGCATCAAAATTTTCGTTTGCCATTTGGGATTCCAGTTCCTGTGATTCGGTGATTTGGGAAATCTCGCTGATGAGCGCAGCAACGCCGCGAGGCATCGTGACCGCCGGACCGCTCTTTATCGCTTTTGGCGTGTAAATTGAACTCATGATAAGCGTCGTGCCACACTCAGCGGGCCAAATCCCGACCGTTCAGTAGATTTTACCGTCGTTTTGAAAGGGCGATTCGGTCGGGTAGAGTCAAAGTCATGAAGAGATTGATCGCACTGTTGCTCGTCGCATCGCTAGCGTTGGTCGCGTGCCAAAAGCCAGCCGAGGAACCAGCCGCAGCTACGCCCGAACCAGCCGCGCCAACGGCTACCGAACCTGGCGGCACAGGACCCATTTCGCCAGCTGCAGGTGGAGTCTCGCCGGTGACCAACCCCCAAGCAGTCGAAGGATCGGGCATGGGCGGGGTCGGCCAAGCGGCCAAAGACCGCGCGCGAAGCGTAGCCGGGTCTGCTGGCGCACCGCCTCCCGCTCCCAGCGAAGGCGACTAGGCAGCCCCGGTTTAGGTTCAAACTGTCACAAAAAGCACTCTGTGCACCGATAGTCAATGCCAATTTGGCATTGAAAGGTGGATCTATTCATGGTTGCGCAGAGAATTTTTTGTGTATGGGGTCTGACGGCGGTTGCAGTTTGCGCGAACGCGTCGATCACTAGTTTTTCGACCAATTCCTACGGCGAGGCGTATCACAACTCGGGCTTGTACGGTACCACGCTCGCGGCGCCGCTGTTCAGTTGGGATGCGCCGTACACCACGTCCAGCCTACTTTCCGGATTTTGGGAAACGCGGGCACGAATGACCACGACGCTGCCGATCAACACGCCCACCCAACTGCGCATGGAAGGCAACTTCTTCGGCTATTCCGCAATCACCTACAACGGTCCTGGACTCGCCAACTTCCTGGGTTCGTCCGTCCAGTCGTTTGGCGAGCTGAATTTTACGGTCAACACGGTGAGCACGGTGACAATTTCATCGTTCAACACCGCAACCATGTCAAATGGCATCGCGCAATTGGGCTTCACCCAGATTGACGGCAAGTTGTCGCTGGATGGCACGGACTACACGACCAACGCGGTGGACGCCAGCTACACGTTCACAGTGGCCCCGGGGACATACAACGCCAAGTTCCTTGCTTACGTTGGCGCGGCGGTGTATGGATACCCAAACTCTGGGCTGGAAGCATCGCTCACCCAAAAATATCGCATTGATGTGAATTCGCCAGTTCCTGAGCCGTCGACGTGGTTCGTTTCGGCTGCGGGGCTCGGCGCATTGGCAATTCGCAGACGCCGCCAGCACTGACGAATTCTAGTTGAACAGCGGGTTGAGCCTCCGGATGGCGCTTTGCGCCGCGTCGCGATATCTGCGTTTGCCGGACATGATGTCAGCGACCCAATCCACCGCGCCAGGACGCATCACCGCGTGGTCGTACGCCAACTTGGGCGCCATGTAGAACAAAGTCGCCAAGCGTTTTGCCCACATCATGTCGATCCCGTGCTCTTCGTGCAGCGTCTCGGTATAGTTCGCCAGCGCAGACGGTACGCCGTTCAACGCGAGCAACGTGGCTTCTGCCGCAAGTTTTCCGCTCAGCATAGATGGGCGAATCCCTTCAGCGGTAAATGGATCAACCACGCATGCCGCTTCACCCGCGACCAGGCATTGCCTGCCATGCAGCTTCTGTTTGCCCGACCAAAGGCACATCGGGTGACCATAAACCCGCGAACGCTCCATATCCACATGAAACGCGTCGCAGTATTGTCGTGTGATCTCGCGCAGGTTCTTCACCGCGCTGCCCTTGAGCGCACCGCCGCCGATCGAGTGTCCATCCGCCTTAGGAAAATTCCACAAATAGCCGCCCGGAACCGTTCCAAAATCCAGGTGCACCACCCCATCTTGACTCTTCACCAGGTCGGATTCAGCTTCAATTGCGCCAGCGATATTGGACTTTTTGATGCCGATCCCTAGCCACTTGGAGCACGGCCCTTTTGCGCCATCGGCAGCAATAACGTAGGTCGCTTCGATGGGGTCGCGGTTCGAGGTGATGAACCAATGGTCCTCGCGAAAACAGAGCGCGTCCACCGGGCACGCATCAGCAATCTCTGCGCCCCGCTTGGCCGCCTCGTTTACCAAAAAGTGATCGAATGTATCGCGGCGGACCATCCAAATTCCCGGCCCACCAACCGTGCCTTCGACCGGGCTGCCAAGTTGAAAGGTGCATCGCACCGCGCGCGCGACCAGCGAAACCGCCGGCAACAGGTCGAAGTCAAACCATTCTTGAACGAGTGGTGCCACTCCGCCTCCGCACGGCTTGACTCGTGGTAGTGCGTATTTTTCGAGCAATATGACCTTTGCGCCGGACGCGGCAAGCTTGATGGCGGCGGTCGCTCCAGCGGGCCCCGAGCCGATAATCGCGACGTCAAAGCGTTTGCTCATGAGCCGCCCAATTCCTCACGAACAAAATAGATATGGGTAACAAGTCGTTGCATCAAAACACCTAGAAAACGTGGCCGCCAACCAGCGAGCAACGCACAAATGCTACCCAAACTTCGACAGATTGGCGCGGCTGCGCTCGAGCAGAGGATTCCTAGTCGCCGTAGGTATCAAAGTTCTTAGAAAGGATCAGGTAATCGTCGGAGCCCGCGTAGCCGTCGCCATCGAGGTCGCCGCGGTCGTCAAAGCCCGGTTCGCCGGCCCACTTGTCGAACGTGGCATTCAAGACCAAGTAGTCGTTGGTGCCGATGTAATTGTCGCGATCGCAGTCTCCGTTCGCCGGCCGCAGAATGATGCCATTGGCGTCGCCGCTCGAAAGATTGATGCGCACGGTTTTCCGCAACCATTGGTTCACCTTGACCGACAGGTCGTAGATGCCGTTTCCGGGAGGCCTGGCCACGAATGATCCATCGGCGCCAATCGTCGCGACCCAAGTGGTCAAAACCGCGCCCGTGTTGATGTTGCGAAACTCAAAGGTCGCCGTATCGGGCCGCTTGCCCACAAAATCAGCGAAAAACAGCTTGCCAATCACTTGGCGTTGCGATGCACCTTTAACCCATCGAAAGGCATGTTCCTGGCCCTGAGCATTCTGCGAACAACCCACAACGGTCGAGCCGTCCGCAGAGACCGCCTTGGCGAACGAATATGTTCCGCCAAGTGTGCCAATATCGGTTAGTCCTTCAATTGGTGTCCAGAGGCAAGCTCTTTGCAGGTTGCTCGAGTTATATCTATGGCCAGCGATCGTGTTGCCGTCTGCGGACATATCGACCGGATATGTGTAACTGTCTGGCAAGGAGCCTAAGCTCTCCATACCAACTGCATCTGACCAGCGAAACGCTCGTGGGAGATGGTTAACAGTGTAGATTCCCAATATCTTGGACCCATCACATGAAATGTGAGTGGGAACGGAGTCAGTTCCGTTTAGCATGCCCAAGTATTGGATACCGTTGGTACTGGTCCATCGGAATGCCTCTTGCCCTGAGTACCCGGCGATCGTTAAGCCGTCTCCCGAAACGGCAATTGCATTCGCTGAAGTGGTTGTAAACCCGTCGAGAACTTGGAGGTCGTTGGTTGGAGTCCACAAGAACGGTCTAGATACGGAAGTGGACACCCAGTAGTCTCCGACAACCGTCGACCCATTTGTTGAGACATCTATGGCGAAAGAGTCTCTACCCGTCGGTGCGCCAAGGTCCTGAATTCCGGTGGCAGCCGTCCAACGTATCGCGCGCGAGATGCCCTGCGCATCCGTGGCAACGCCAATAATCGTCGAACCGTCGCGAGAAATCTTGATTGGGTAACAATACGATCCATTAGGCAACGTGCCGAGGTATTGCATGCCCGTCAACAGGGTCCAGCGAAACAACCGAGATGTTGTTGCTCCGTAATTGACTTCGCCGGCAACTACCAAGCCGTCGTCGGATACACAATTGGCAGCTGCTTCAGCGTTGTTGATGGAAGCAATTTGCTGGATGCCGGTGGCTTCGGTCCAGATAAAGGCGCGCATTTTGCCCTGAGAATCGTGCCCACGACCCACGATTACGGAGCCATCGGCATTAACGTCAGTTGCCTCGCTATAGCCACCCAGCGTTCCGAGATCCCACAAATCCGCACGCGCATTAGTGCCCAGCAAAGTGCTCGCAAGCACATACGCTGAACCTGACCATAAACAGATTCTTCGGCTCACAAAGTTAGTCTATCACGTGTTTTTCACTTTATGACAAACTTTTTTGCTCGTTCGCGAGCGGTGACGCCTATTTGCCTTCGGTGGAGGCTTCGTCGGTTTCGGCCTTGCGATCCGCCGCCATTTTCGAGTCTCTTTCTGCTTGCTCAAGCGACTTCATCGCCGGGCTAGACTCGGTTTCCGCCGGTTCGGCCGCCTTTTCGGACGCCGAATCGCTACCGCATCCGCCCACAAACCCGCCAAGCAAGCTCAGCGCCAAGCCCAACAGAACCAAAAATGCCTTCGATTTCATACCTTGATGATCGGCACTCCAGGCTACAGAATTCACGTTATCCTGCCCAAACGAATAGAAAGTACAATTGAACCGCATTGACCGAGAATAATTCCCCTTTTTTGGATCGGTTGGGTCATGGACCCTTGCTGGGAGATGGCGCAAACGGCACCATGCTCGCTCAGCTTGGCTACCACCAAACCCCGATCGAGACGGCAAACCTGATTGCGCCAGACATGGTCAAGCGCGTCCATGCCGCCTATTTCGAGGCCGGAAGCGATTTTGTCGAGACCAACACCTACGGCGCGAACCGGTTCAAACTGGGTAGCCACGTCGACTCGCTGACGGAAATTAATCTTCGCGGCGCGCAAATTGCACGCGAAGCCTGTCCCGATGGCCGATATGTGCTCGGCGCGATCGGTCCAGCCGGAATGCACATGCAGCCGATCGGCTCCATTCCGGAGCAGGAGATCGTCGAATCCATCCAGGCTCAGGCGTTGGCGCTGGTTCAAGGCGGTGTTGACGGCATAATTCTCGAATCGTTTGTGGATATGGCCGAGCTCGTGGTCTCGGTGCGCGCGGTCCAGGCCGTGACTGGGCTGCCCATCATCGTCAGCAAGGCATTCATTGAAGATGGCGAAGCGCTCGCCGAAGGCCTGCCGAGCAGGTGTGCCCGAGAGCTTTCCGAACTCGGCGTGGCGGCGATCGGCGCAAACTGCGTGGTCGGTCCGCAAAGAATGGTTGACATCGTCCGCCAGTTTTCGGAGCATTCGAACCTGCCAGTGCTCGCTTTTCCCACTCCCGGGCTGCCGCAACTTGTGAAAGGGGCCATCGTCTACGACACCGATCCGCAGTACTTCGGTGCCGCTTGCGCTCGGCTTATCGAAGAAGGGGCGCTTATCGTCGGCGGATGTTGCGGCACGACCCCCGAGCACATCGCGGTCTTGAGATCGCGCATGGACAAAGGCATCAAGCGACTGGCCAAAGCGCAAGCTAAATCAGGCGAAAAAATTGCTGAAAAGCCAGTTCCAGTGGCCGAAAAAACGATGATGGCCCAAAAACTGGGCAAAGAATTCCTGATTACCGTGGAATTGGACCTGCCGCGCGGACTAAACGTGGAGAAAGTTTTGCAGGGCGCGGCCGCTCTAAAAGAAAAAGGCGCAGACCTGATCGACATTAGCGATGGTGCGCGTGCGCGGCTGCGGATGAACCCGATGTCGATTTCCACCCTAATCCAAAATCAGGTGGGCATCGAAGTCGTCATGCACTTTGCCTGTCGCGACCGAAATCTGCTCGCTGTCCAGGCAGATTTACTGGGCTGCCACGCGCTCGGCATCAAAAATATCCTTGCCATTACCGGCGACCCCGCGAACATCGGCGATTATCCAAGTGCAACAAGCGTTTTTGATGTCGATTCCATCGGTTTGGTGCGCATCATGTCCCGATTTAATGAGGGAATTGACCTGGCGGGGAACACCGTGGGCATGAAATGCGCTTATACCATTGCGGTGGCCTTCAATCCTCTAGCTCAAGATATCGATAACGAAATGGACCGCTTGCGCCGGAAGGTGGATGCAGGAGCCCACGTGGTTTACACTCAGCCGCTTTTCGAGCAAGCTGCGATCGACCGCGCAGTTGACCTGGCTTCGCGCGAATCCGTTCCGCTCGTCGTTGGGGTTTTGCCGCTGAGAAGTTGCCGCCACGCCGAATTTATGCACAACGAGGTGCCAGGTATTTCGATTCCAGATTGGTTGCGTAAAAAGATGGCAGAGGCACCTGACGACGACACCGCACTGGCGATCGGCGTGGGCGAAGCGCAGCAACTTTGCATTGAGGTCAAGGCAAAGGCACAAGGCGTTTATCTCATGCCACCATTCGGAAACCATAGGATCGCCGAGCAGGTGATTAGCGCAATCCGATGAACGAAGAGCACTATTTCACTCGCCGCCGCGTGCTAAAACTCGCCGGTTTGGCTGGCCTTGCTGGTTGCGCTGGGCTCGTGTATGGCTACGATTCTCACGACCTAACGTTAGAACGCCATACTATTAGGCTTCCGAAGTGGAAGGCGAACGGGGTCAAAGTTGGGCTCATCTCAGATTTTCATTGCAATCGCCCGCACCAGGCGGGCCGAGCGGTAAAAGCCATCAGCCTTTTGCGCGGCGAAAATCCCGACTTCATTTTGGTGCCGGGTGACTTTCTCAACATGGATGATGACGTGGCGATGGACGGGCTGCGGACCTGCTTGCGCGCACTCGAAGATACAAAAATCCCCGTTTTCGCGACGATGGGCAACCACGATTATTGCGTTCGCCGGCCCCAAAAGATCATTGACGAGTTCGAAAAAAGCAAGGTCACGTTACTTCGAAACGAGGTCCACGAGTTTCATGGCGTTACGATTTTGGGCATTGACGATGGCATCATGCGAAAGGATAAGCACGACACGCTAACCTCTTCGGATGCCGAATCAGTGGTCGCAATGTTTCACGAACCGGACATGATCGATCGAGTGAGTCAAAAGGTCGGGCTGGTTGTTTCTGGCCACAGTCACGGCGGCGAAGTGTGCCTTCCTGGGCGCATTCCGTTGTATGGCCCGCGCTATGGAAGGCGCTACATGGGCGGATACTACGCCAAGGCGCCCGTGCCGCTTTATGTCACGCGCGGCATCGGCGCGCTCCACGTGCGCATTTTTTGCCCGCCCGAGGTCACAGTTTTGACTCTGCATGGAGAGGATTCGTAAGAATGAACCTCTGGAAAGCTCTCAGCGCGATCACCGTCACAGGCGCGGGAATTCTGCTTTATGGCGCAATCGTCGAAGTTGAAAAATTAACGCTTGAAAGAATAATCCTGCGCCTAAAAGGCTGGCCAGCGTCAAAAAATGGTCTGAAAATTGGATTCATTGCAGATTTACACCTTCGCGACGCGCAGACGATAGACCTCACCAAGCGAGCGATTTGGGCATTGCTCGAAGAGGGTGTTGATATTGTTGTGATTGGCGGCGATTTCGTCAGCTCGTGGCGGCCGGATTCACCTTGGCTCATCGGTGACGCGCTTGAGGCACTGGTCGCGATGGAGGGGAAAGTGGTTGGCGTGCCGGGAAACCGCGACTATTATGGCGGCGATGCTAGCCTCCTCAAGCCGATTCTTGCCGAGCTGGGAATAAAGCTATTGCGCAACGAATGCTGGAACTTCATGGGCGTGAATTGGGTCGGTATTGATTCGGCAAACGAAGAAAAAGCGAACCCGGAACTCGCGTTTGCTCAAGTGAAGAGTTCAGATCCTTCGATTGTCCTTTGGCATGAGCCGGATGTGGTGGATGAGCTACCCGCCGGTGCGGTGCTAATGCTCAGCGGACACAGCCATGGCGGGCAGTTCACGACCCCTTGGGGCTGGGCGCCGGTGACTACAGTGAACGGGCGGAAGTACATGCGCGGGTACTTTCCAGATGCTCCAACGCCGTTATATGTTTCACGCGGACTCGGTACAACGGGGCCTCCCAGCCGCCTGTTTTGCCGCCCAGAAGTCACTGTCTTAACCTTGATGTCCTGCGACTAGCGGTTCAATTCCCAGCCAACCAATTGCGTCAGCGATGTCGCGAAAAGCGCGCATACCCTCGGGCAAATTCGCCAAAATCTCCTCGCCGTAGTTCTTGGATTGCAGGCGCGGGTCCAAAATGGCGAGCAATCCAACATCAGAATCGCGGCGTATCAACCGTCCTGCGCCTTGCCGCATCAGCATCTTGGCGTGCGGCAATGTCCAGTTGGCGAATGGGTTGAGGCCATCGAGTGCCATCCACGCTTGCCGCGCTAGTTGGGTTGGCTCAATTGGAACTTCGAATGGTATCCGAACTAATGCGACGCAGGAGAGCGTTTCGCCAGGCGCGTCGAACCCTGTCCAAAACGACCGTAGCGCGAATAGGGAAGTCGCTGGGTCTGAACGGAACTTTGTGCCGATCGACGAAACTCCGGTAGGCCTTTGAACCAAAATCGGCAGGCTCGCGGGCAGTTTCATGCGGCTGAACACCTCAGTCATTTCGCGTCGGCTATGAAAAAGCGCAAGAGTTCGTCCGCCCATCAGCTTGATGATTTCCGAAAGCTCTTCGGCGACCAAACGAAAATATTCCTCCTCGATGCCTTCCTTCCTGGCAGTTGTCGGATCAGGAATCCTTCCGGTTGGAGGCAAATAGAGCGCGGCTTGGGATGAAAAATCGAACGGTGTTGGCAGAATCTCCTCAAAATCTGGTTGGATGCCCGTCACTCGCTTGAAGAACTCGAACCCGCCATCGAGGGCCAGCGTCGCCGACATGCACACGCTCGGAATGCGCTCCCACAGCACTTCACTTAGTTCGGGAGCCAAATCAAGCACGTCGCTCCTGATGCGCGCGCCTTCTGCCTTAGCGTCCGTGTACGAGACCGCAGATCCATGTGGATCGAACACTCCTGAGCAGCCCAAGCCGAACTCAGCCATGTGGACAATGTAGTTGCGCAATGATTCGGAAAGCGAAGTATATTCTTGCTCGCCGATACGCTCGTCATCATGCCATCCGGTCAACAGTGCGTGTGCATCTTTGGTAAAAGTATATATGGAAACCGAAGCATCATGGGAAATTGCCTCGGCAATTTCCTTCCGAGAGAGTTGCAATCGCGGCTTGACGGTGGGGTGATCCGCAATCTCTGCTGGCTTCGCAGTCAAAATGCCCGGTGCCCCGAGCCCCTCTTGGTATGCCTGCAGATTGCGACCGGTCACCGCCATCTGATGCCGAAATCCTTCGCAGAGTTCGTACAGCGATTTCCTTGCCCCAATGCGCTCCGCGGTGATGAACAAAATTGACTCGATTTTCGACGCCAACGCAATCATCGAGGCGAGTTTTGCCTCGGATAGCTCAAATTCGAGGGCATTTATCGCGGCGGAGATCAAATCGTGAGCTTCATCGAAGAGGATCAAATCGACCTTGCCCAGCATGTTCAGGTCGTTGCCGCTTGCCCGCCGCAAAAGTGCATCCTGCAGCACCACGCTGTGATTGGTAATCACGATTTCGGCCTTTTCCGCCTGCCGCCGCGCCGAGTAGTAGAAGCATGGTTGATATTTATGGCAAAGCCTTGCCTCGCAAACCGGCGGAGTCAAGATTGCTTTCCAAGTTTCCAGTCCCGCCTTTCCCTGGCCGAATCGACTGGCCCGAAACTCGGTTTCAATTCCCAATTTGAGCGAAGCTTCCAACCATCGGTCAAGCCCGCGTTCGTGTGTTTCTGCGGCGGCCAAGCAGGCGTATCGCTGCCGACCGATCAAGAATGCCGTCTTTGGCACTTCATCAAAAAGCTCAAGCGCGAGCGGCAGGTCCTTCTCCCAATATTGCTCGGCGAGCACGTTGGTGTAGGTCGCGATTACGACGCGCTTCTTCCCGGCCAACGCGCAAGCAATCGCCGGAATCAGCCCAGCCAACGATTTTCCCAGTCCGGTTGGCGCCTCGAAAAGGCCGGTCTTGCTCTCATGAATGCAATCGTGGATCAAGTAGGCGAGTTGCTGCTGATTCTCGCGTTCGACGAATCCGGCTCGAGCACGTAGGCGCGAAAATGCCGTTTCGATTAGCACCTGCGCGGATTTGCTCATGTTTCGAGTGTAGCCGAGTTCAGCAAGCGGGCGATAAACTAGATCCGTGCGCGGAGAAGTCATTTCTGTGGGGACTGAGATTTTGCTCGGCCAGATCGTCGACACGAATGCAGCTTTGGTGGGAGAGCTTTATGCTGAGCTCGGCATTGATCATCTGCACCGGCAAACCGTGGGCGACAATTTGGCTCGAATCGTCGAGGCACTGGAGCTGGCCTGTTCGCGAAGTGAAATTGTCTTCACCATCGGTGGCTTGGGGCCAACTCAGGATGACCTTACGCGACGAGCGCTCGCCGATGCAACGTCAGATGAGCTGATTCTTGATGATGACGTGCGCCGAGGATTGAAGCAAATTTTTGAAGAGCGCGGCATCAGCTGGACGCCAACCCAAGAGGCGCAGGCGTTTCGCCCTTCGCGAGCAAGTGTCATTCAAAACACCAACGGCACCGCGCCCGGCCTCATTTGCGAAGTCAACAACACGACGATCATCGCGCTGCCTGGCCCCAAAAATGAGTTTGCCACCATGCTCTTCGGCCCGGTACGCGAATACCTGACGACAAAGTTGGATGGCGGCATCATCCATTCGCGCACGATTCGCGTCGTGGGAATACCCGAGGCGACGATCGACGACCGATGTGCTGACCTGATTGCGGCCGCCGATCCCACGGTTGCGCCATACGCAAAAACGGGTGAAGTGCACTTGCGGGTCACAAGTCGTGGCGAATCGGTCGCTGCCGTGGAGCAAAAACTCGAACCGATCATCAGCGAAATATCAACGAGGCTAGGCCACCACGCGTATGCGCTGGACGAAGTAACACTTCCCGCCCGAATCCTGCATATGCTTCGCGACCAAGGTCAAACGTTGGGAGTGGTGGAAAGTTGCACGGGAGGCGGACTGGGAGCGGCGTTGACCTCCGCGCCCGGCTCGTCGGATGTGTTCTTGGGCGGATTGATTACCTATTCAAATGAGCTGAAACAATCGTTGGCGCTTGTGGATCGCCGCATCATCGAAGTCGAAGGTGCGGTCAGCCGGGCGTGCGCGATCGCGATGGCGGAAGGTGGACGTGCCGCGCTAGGTGTCGATTGGTGCGCCAGCGTGACTGGTATTGCTGGCCCAGGCGGCGGAACGGAGCAAAAGCCTGTCGGGACTGTTTTCGTCGCGGTCGCATCGCCAAAGGACACATGGTGCCGAAGGGCAAAAATGCGCGGCGGCAGGGAAGACGTTCGAACTCGCTCGGTTAGCGGCGCGCTGTTGCTGCTCTATGAAGCCTTGTGCGGCAAAGCAAACCGCGAACAATGAAATTGGGGCCAAACCGAAAAATGGTTTGGCCCCAACAAAGGTGCAACAGAAACGAAAATTACTTCTTTCGTCGCTTGAATGCAAGAGCAGCGATACCCGAACCAAGCGCCAGGATCGTACCGGGCTCAGGAACAGGAGTGATGAGATCTTGCACGCCCGGCGAACTCAGCAACAGGAGCTTCGTCTTGTTGGTGATCGTGCCATTTCGAACAGCCGTCAGCATGTTTTCTGCTTCTTGGCTGATCGAGTCCAGTTGGATGCCCGTGGTGGAGAGGTCTTGATCTCGTCCCCACAAGGTGCTCGAGCTATTCAACAGGGTCTTGTCGGTGTCGAAAGTCAATTCCCAAACGGCCAGCTGGAATGCTGCCATGTTGGGGCTGTGCGGGAACGAAGTGAAGAAGCCACCGTACAAGCACTCGAGGTCAGCAGTCTTCGAAGGCGTGAATAGGATCGGCCCAGAAAAGCCACCGGTCGTAGTCGTGCTGCCCAAAAGCGGCGTGACGCTGTTGTGGTGGATTGGGTTGTTGGAAGGGTTAATGTATTCGCCCAATTCCACGCAGAAGGTGTAGTAGTTGGTCGGGCAAAGCGTATCCGTGCCACCAACTCGCGACCCAAGCAACTCGGCGGTCAACTCGCTGTTTCGCGGGCCAGCGAACGATGTATCGAAATCGACATAGTGTGCCCAAACGAAGGAATAGTTGGAGTCGATATCGCCAGCAAATGCAGGAACGGCTCCTAGGAACAGGCCAGACAACGCGAATACGCGCTTCGTGCTAATAGTGCTCATTTTTAGTTTCTCCTTAATGCCAAAGGCAAGATAAAGTAATGAGAGTATATAACAAATGTTCCGAGATCGCAATAATTTTTTTCGAAAATCCACAAAAAAATATCGGCGTAGGACCAATGCCCTACGCCGATAGCGAGTTCAAATGAAGCTGAATTAGCTGCGCTTTTTGCGAGCGACCAAAGCCGCGATGCCGACGCCCATGGCGAACAGCGTAGCAGGCTCAGGAACCGCAGTGATCAGGTCTTGAACACCCTTGCCCGAAAGCAGAACGAGCGATTGTTGCTTCGTAGCAGCGCCGCTTGCGATTTGGGTCAGCCAGCTTTGTGCCATTTGGCTCACTGGATCAAGTTGAATTCCAGCGGTCGCAATGTCGCGGTCCGTTCCGTACATTCGGCCAGAATCGTTGGTCAAGCTCAGGTCATCGTCAAATGCGATTTCCCAAACTGCCATTTGGAATGCGGCGGAAGTGTTCTTGTCGCCGACGGTCGCGTAGAACGAACCCCAAAGGGTTTGCAGATTCTTGGTGCGCGCGGCAGTGAAGTTCACCGGGCCGCTCGTGCCGCCTGCATCAGTGGTCGAACCGAGCAACGGAGTTACGTTGTGGGTGACTTCTGAACCTGGGGAAATGAATTCGCCGAGTTCGACGCAATAGGCATTGAAAGCGCTAGCAACCGTTGCATCGGTGCCGCCGGTTCGCGTTGCTTGCCATTGCACAGCATTCTGATCGTGGTGACCGCCAAAGGTGGTCTCAAATTGGGTTTGTTTGGCAAATGCCGTGTTATAGATGCCCTTGAGTGTTCCAGCTTGAGCTGCCGAAACAGCCACAAGCGCCGAAACTACGGCTACTTTTTTCGTAAAGCTCATGTTATGATCCTCCCTACTGTGGGCCAATAAATACACATAGCCCGAAGTTTCATATTACTCGCGCCGGGGCCAACTTAAAGTGGTTTGTCATGGTTCAAATGACCTTCGGCGGCAAAGTCTGGCAATTTTCCCGGCACCGCAGGTCAACCGCCCGCGGCCCAGGCATCGTAGAACGCTTGTCGCGCACGCTTTGCCCGTTCGACACTGTCGTCGCCGACAGCGTTTAGGTGCCCCATTTTACGACCTGTGCGCGGCTCAGATTTTCCGTACCAATGCACGGCGACCATTGGATCTAGCGTGAGCGCGGCCGCCAAACCATTCCGCCAATCGCCGGCGCCGGGCTGACCAAGCAAGTTTGCCATGCAGGTCGGTTGCCCTTTCGGCGGAGCGCATGGCAACCCCATCACGAGCCGAATGTGCTGCTCAAATTGGCTAATCCCGCCCCAATCCATCGAATAATGTCCGCTGTTGTGGGGTCGCGGCGCAATCTCGTTCACCATGAAGCTGCCATCTTGCAGTTGGAAGAGCTCGACACCAAACAACCCGTAGCCATCCACCGCCAACACGGCCTGCGCGGCGATATCGCTTGCGTCAGCGTCTGCAGGAAAGACGAGGTCGCAAATATGGTTGGTTTGAATGCTTTCCATGGTGGGAAACGCGCCAACCCCGGATTCAGACCGATACACCATCACCGCCAGCTCGCGCTTGAATGGAACGAACTCCTCGGCGAGCCAGTTGCCATCCTCCCAGAGCGTGCGAAAGTCCTCAAATGCCTCGGCGTTTTGAACGGTCCGCGTGCCCTTTCCGTCGTATCCGCCCGTCCTCGATTTGATGACCATGGGGAAGCCAATTTGCATAATGGCAAGCGTGCCGTCGTCTTCGATCGCGACCGCCTTGGGGCTGGGTATATCTGCACCTTTGTACGCTTGGCGCTGGAACAGCTTGTCTTGAATAATCGCGAGGCAGTCGAGGCCAGGCAATATCACGTCCTTCGACTTTTTGGCGTCACGACAGGCCTGTTCCAATATCTTGGCGGGAACGAATTCATTTTCTAGCGTGACGCGGCGGCAACTAGCGATCAATTGGGTCAGTGCTTCTAGGTCGTGCAAAGCGGCATCGATGGAAGGCGCGACTTGTGACGCTGGTGTGTCTTCGCCTTGGTCGACCGAAAGGCATCGCGACCCCATTCTCTGGGCGGCCTGAATGGACATGCGCGCGAGTTGTCCCCCGCCCACGAATCCGATATCAAATTCTATGTTCACAGCGCCACAAAGCTGTAACCGCTATCGATGAAGATGATTTGTCCGGTTACCGTTTTGCTCAGATCGCTCGCCAGATAAACCGCGCTGTTTCCGACTTCAGCCTGACCAAATGTTCGTCTTAGCGGCGAATTTTTGAAAACGTGCTCGATTTTTTCCAGCAAGCCAGGTACGCCGCGAGCCGCAACCGTGTTCACAGGGCCTGGACTGAGTGTGTTCACGCGGATGCCGCGCTGACCGAGATCAACCGCCAGATAGCGAACGGACGCCTCCAGGGCAGCCTTTGCAACGCCCATCACGTTGTAACCCGGAACCGCTCGCAAGCTGCCTAAATAGCTCAGCGCCATCACGCTCGCGTCGTCGCTCATGATCGGCTCAAGATGCTTGCAAAGGTTGATGAGCGAATAGCAGCTGACATCCATCGCGACACCAAAACCCTCGCGACTTGTTTCGATGAATCGGCCCGCCAGGTCTTCGCGCGGTGCGAACGCGGCGCTGTGGACCAAGAAGTCGATGGAACCATATACTGCGGCTGCATCACGCGCGAGTTGCACAAGCTGGCCTTCTTCCGAAAAATCGACTTGAAACGCCGAGAAACGTGCGTCATCGCCAATGAGCTTCTGCACACTTTCCAGCATGCGCTCGTTTTGCGCCCCGACCCCAACTTCGGCACCGTGGTCCGCCAGAGCCTGGGCGATGCCCCAACCGATGCTGTTCTTGTTGGTTACGTTCAGCACTAAGCCTTTCTTGCCTTGCAAAAGCATTTCACAATTATGCTCGCAAGTTGCCATTTCGAACCAGGGCTACGCCAACAATTTTGCCAGGTAGCCGGCCCGGGGCCACGCCCGGATTGGGACCCCGACGCTCCGCGTCGCCCAATCCACCGCCCCGGCGACCCCGCCCACATCAAAGCAAACGGACCGCCCAAACGCAAGAAGGCGGTCCGTCAGGAGTGAAGATGCGACCCAAAAATAGGCCCTAACAGGCCAAACGGAACTCCAAAGTGCCTTCCAAAACTCGTTGCAGGTTCTCGCCGGTTAGCGTTTCGACCTGCTCACGATCCTTGGCGATGTGCACGGTTTTGACAGCACCCCGCAGGTTTGCGTAGCGAACCGCCAGGTCAAAGCAGTCGGTTATGCCTTGATTGATCTCCGTCACAAAGCTGTAGTCCAGCAAGAAAGTGAACGGGCCGCCGGTGTGGTCGGCAAGCTCGTGCATGACGCCGTCTACAAAAACTTTGGCTTCTGCCTCCGTTACGTGGCCACCGATGCTGGCCTCAAGTTGTCCTTCGTTTTCATTCCAACTAATTAAATACATGGCTTTGAGTGTTCCCCCAAAAATCGCCTCGACCAACCGCCGAGACCTTGTCCCACGAGTGTTGTGCCAATTCTCGCGCGGGAAAACACACGTACTCCGAGCAGGGTAGGTTCAAACTGGCATTGATGCCAACGGTATTTTCTCTTCTAGCAATTTTGCGGGTGAAGAAGCTGATTTCCCCTTCTCCAAGCCCCGGTTGGAGAAGGGGATTATGGGGATGAGGCAATTACGAGATTGTAATCGCAAGAAAATCGTAATGCGGATGAAGTTCCGAACGGCCTCACCCCGGTCCGCAGGCGGACCGACCCTCTCCAGCCGGGGCCTGGAGAGGGTAATCGATACCAAGTTTCCCCTTCTCCAAGCCCCGGTTGGAGAAGGGGATTAAGGGGATGAGGCAATTGCGAGATTGTAATCGCAAGAAAATCGTAATGCGGATGAAGTTCCGAACGGCCTCAC
>CAYRAX010000012.1:0-26410 GCA_964422285.1 uncultured Chthonomonas sp. | reverse complement strand
TGCGCTGGGTGTTGAACAAAGAGGTTCGTCGCTTGATGCCGTGAACCTCGTAGCCTTTGTTCAACAAGAATTCGGCGAGATAGGCACCATCTTGGCCGGTAATTCCTGTGATGAGAGCTTTCTTCATGAGTAAGTTGTGCTTCCTATTTTAGCAGAACGGTCTTGAACCAGACTCCCGACGAGTTGGCTGGTTCTTGATGTCGAGAATTATTGGCTATGCGCTGCCGATCGTGTAGTATTCAAAACCTGCCTTTTCCGCGGCGTGGCGGTCGTACATGCGCCGACCATCAAAGAGCACCTTTTGTTTCATCGCGGCACCGAGCCGGTTGAGGTCGAGCTGCTTGTATTCGTTCCATTCGGTCACCACGACCAAAACGTCGGCCCCTTCAGCGACCTCGTAAACCGCGTCTACGTAGTGCAGATCCGGATGAACCTTCTTCACGTGCGGCGTAGCGATGGGGTCATGGGCACGAATCTTTGCTCCACGCTCCTGAACATAGTCGATCATCACTAGCGATTTGGCGTCGCGGATGTCGTCGGTTTGAGGCTTAAACGCCAAACCTAACAGAGCAACCACTTTGCCTTCAAAGCCTCCCAATCGAGCCTCCATTCTTCGCATGAAGTGCGCCGTTTGGTCTTCGTTGATATTCCAGGCTTCTTCGAGTAGCTTGAAGTCGTAGCCGAATTGCTCAGCGATTTTCATCAATCCCTTCACGTCTTTAGGGAAGCAACTGCCTCCCCAACCCAAGCCAGCCTGCAAGAACTGCGCGCCAATGCGCTTGTCGGCTCCCATTCCACTGGCGACGTCTGAAACGTTTGCTCCGCATTGCTCGCAGATTCGGCTGATTGCGTTGATGAAGCTGATTTTGGTGGCCAAGAAGCTGTTGCTGGCGTACTTGATCATCTCGGCACTGGCACAATCGGTGACGAAAAATGGAGCGTTTAGAGGCGTATAGAGTTCCACGAGCTTGTTGGCGGCCTCTTTGGTTTTTGCGCCAATCACGACGCGATCCGGCCGCTGGGTATCCCAGAGTGCTTGTCCTTCTCGCAGGAATTCTGGGTTGCTCACGACTTCGAACATGCCCTCTGGCGCGCCATTTTCGCGCAAAACATTTTCGACCAATTGGGCGCTTCCCACCGGCACCGTTGACTTGTTCGCAATGACAATCGGGTGATCAATCGAGTTAGCGATGTCTTTGGCGACCGCGATCACTTGCGACATGTTTGGCGTGCCATCCTCGCCCGGCGGAGTTCCCACGGCGATAAACACAATGTCGCTAGCCTTTACTGCCATCGCTGTATCGGTGGTGAACGAAAGGAATCCGTCTTGGATCGCCTTTTTCATCTGCTCGGAAAGCCCAGGCTCAAAGATCGGGCACTCGCCCTGATTCAAAATCTCGATCTTCTTGGGGTCTGCGTCCACGCAGATCACGTCGTTTCCTAGTAGGGACAAAACAACGCCCGTAGGCAAACCAACATACCCTGTCCCAATAACCGCAACTTTCACGAACTAAATGGTACCCCTCCAGTGTTATCGGCGCGTTTGAGCCTAAACCGGAGGCTATTTGAACCCAAATGTCAGGGTTCGCCGAACTCGTCGAAGTGGGCGTTTAGGATCAAATAGTCGTCGGTGGAAACGAATTCGTCGCCATCGAGGTCCGCTCGCGGGTCGAACCCAGGGTCGCCGTTCATCGTATCAAACGCGCCGCTCAAGATCAAATAATCGTCGGTGGTGATGACGTTATCGCCGTCACAATCGCCGTTGATTAGGCTCAGCGAAGGTGCCTCGGAATCGCTAAGCTTCAGTTGGAATGGGTCGGTTATTTTGGAGAGCCAATGCGCTCCCTTTAACCAAACGGTTAGTGATTGAGGGAATGCGTCCGATGGCATGGTGATTTCGTATTGGCCCTCTGGACTTGCCTCAACTTGACCGGACGCTATCACCGTTCCAACCATCGGCACGCGCACCTCATACGTAATTATTTGCGGCGCCGTCGAACGGTTATCTTGCAAGTTTACCGTTCCTTTGAACTTAAGGCCGGTCGGCTCCCCAATGCGAATCGGCAGTTTTTCCGACTTTTGGCCGTACGAATCCTTCACGCAGATTTCGATCCAAGCGGACTCGGTGAGCATCGAACTCGGAACGCTTACCGTGATCTGGTTAGCGATAACTTCGTCTGGCGTCAGTTCATTTGAGCCTAGCTGAACGGTGTCGCCAGCCGCAAAATCGCTGCCCATCAGGGTCATGACTACCGGATCGACGCTAAGCGGAATGGACTCTGGCGAGGCAGATCGCAGGATGGGTCCAGGCGGCAGCTGGACGAATAATACGAGCGGCTCGGAGGGGCCCAACCCCGGCGACGGATTAGCGGCGGTCAGCACTAGCGTTCCCGCGCTGGCAACATCCTCGGCGACCGTGTCGAATTCGATTTCGGTATCGCTGTTGTATCGACATGATCGCTCGGTACCGTTTACTTTGAGCCTAGTTTGCCGGCAAAATCCAGTACCTTGAACCTTGACGACGCCAGGGTTGGTGCCCGCGACGAGCACCAACGGGTCCGTGTTCGTCATCGTCGGCACTGCAAAATCGACGAACTGGACCGTTGTTCGAACGGAATCGAATCCGCCATTGGTATCGTTCGGAGCCAAATTTTGGTAGGGGCTGCTGTAGCACACAAAGGCTCCATCGCTCGAAAGCCTGGGTCGCACGCAGTGCGGATTCGCATTGATCAAAGCGGCTTCCAGCACCCCGTTTAGGCCATCTGGGCCCTCGGTTATCCGCGTCAGCGCGCCGTCTGCGATCCGGAAAACAAAGATGTCGGAGTCGGTGGTATCTCCCAACCAATAGCCGTTGTCTGTACTTTCGAAAGCGACAAATCGGCCGTCGGCGCTGAGCGTGGGAAAAGTCCCCACAAGCGGTTTACCAGTGAACGAATCTTTCAGCAACTCCACGGTACCAGTCGATTGCCGCCAAAGGTAGAGGCCGCCCGGAACGGAATCTTGGGTGAGATTCGTCGCCCAGCTTTGGAACAAAATGACTGACCCATCGGCGGCGATGCAGGGCGTGCGGCTCGGACCATCGCTTGGTCCGAGTAGCCCAGCACTGATGCGGGTTGTCAGCCCTGTGGACAGGTCGCGTTTGTACACGTCGGTGAACCCGTTTGCATCCAGACCATCGACATCGCTGTCGGTTTCAAAAACGACCACGGAAGCATCAGCGGAGATCGTTGGATCGGACACGTAATGGGCAAATGGCGCGGCACCGGCACTGAGTTGAGCCCCGCTCGAATCCAGGGAAACTCGACTAACCGAGTTCAGATCGAGATCGACGAGGAAAGAATCCTCGGCATCATTCGTGTCGCCTTCCACCAGATCTGGCCGACCAGCATGCAAGTAGAGCTTGGAATTTCCCGCAAAACAAGGTCCGTAGGCGGCATAGCGGTCGACCTCATTCCAGGTGGGCTCGGCGATAACCGGAACCGCTGAGCTGCCATCCGTTGCGGCCAGATAAACACTGACCCGATGCTGCGGCCGAAATCCCTGTCGGAAGCCGGTGAACGCGAGCTTTGACCCGTCTGCGCTGAAAGAGCCTGACCCGACAAGATCCGTGATCCCATTCGTTGTGTTGAAAACGTCAAACCCGAAGAAGTAATTTGGGAATTCGTCCACCAGCGACGCGGACAGGTTTACCATGGTGCCCGCTGACATATTGCGAACCAGTACGTGGCTTTCGCTCGACACTGGCGGAGTCAGGTTTTCATCGAGGCTAGCAACCGCCACCAAATTGCCGTCCGCGCTGATCGCGATGGGAGTCGTGGGATGGGTGCCATTTGTACCAGTCACGGTGAGCGCAACAAGCTCATGAATGTGCGCGTGGGCCAACGATACGCAGGCGATACTAGCAAAAATGCTGATCACCGTCAAGTACGCACGTTTGGACAAGCGCGCAAAAATCATCCCTTAAGTGTACGACGCAAGTTCAATTTGAAAGGTCCAAATGTGCTTTAACTTCTAGCAAAATTGCGAGCATGCGACACGAAAACTCGTAGATGCGCGTTAAGATGGATTGATGGTGCTCAAGATGATGTCGCTGGCGATCGTGATAAGCGGGCTATTTTTGGCTCAATCCGCGAGTGCAGGCGAGCCCGAACGAGTTGCCAAAGCGCGGAAATCGGCTGGACAGAAGGTCGCCAAGCGGTGCAAATCGGCAGGCTTGCCGTATCCTCCAGCTGAACTGCTTTTGCGTGCATTTAAGGACGAAAAAGTGTTGGAAATCTGGGGCAATAGCGAAAGCGGCGCAGCGATGACGAAGATCGCCAGCTTTCCCATTGCGGCGGCATCGGGGGTTTTGGGCCCAAAACGGATGGAAGGCGACCGCCAAGTTCCCGAAGGCATCTACCAAATCTCAGGATTCAACCCGTGGAGCAATTATCACCTTTCCATGCGCGTTAACTACCCTAATGCTTCGGATCGGGTTCGGGGCAGCGCAGCCAAGCTGGGCGGCGATATCTTCATTCACGGCAACAAAAAGTCGATTGGATGCCTCGCCATGACCGACCCGGTCATCGACGAGATCTACTTGCTTTGCGCAGATGTTGCCGCCGCTAAGGGTCGTGTGGCCGTGCACATCTTTCCCGGCCGAATGTCCGCTGCTTGGATGGACAAAAACCTGCCGGAGCATCCGAAGTGGGAAACTTTTTGGCGGGAATTGCAGCCGATTTACGATGCCTTCGAACGCACGCGCTCGCTACCCAAAGTCAAGATTGACCGGCGCGGTGCATACCGGCTCATCGCGCCCGGGTCGTGACCCGCTCGATGCGCTTCTCGAAATTTGTACCAAGCAGAAGCCGGTCGACATAGATTCCGGGCGTGTGGATTTGATCGGCGTCGAGTTCGCCAACCGGCACGAGTTCTTCGACTTCAGCGATGCAAAAACTTCCGGCCGTCGCCATCATCGGATTAAAGTTTCGCGCGGTGCGTCGGTAAACCAAGTTGCCCGAGGCGTCGCCCTTCCAGGCCTTGACGATGCTCAGGTCGGCCTTTAAGCCGGTCTCCATAACGTACCACTCGCCGTCGAATTGCCGGGTTTCTTTGCCGTCCGCAACGATGGTGCCGTAGCCAGTTTTCGTGTAAAAAGCGGGAATTCCGGCCCCACCCGCCCGAATGCGCTCGGCCAAAGTGCCTTGTGGGTTGAATTCGAGTTCCAGTTCACCGCTCAAGTATTGGCGTTCAAACTCGGCATTCTCGCCGACATAGCTGGAGACCATTTTGCGAATCTGGCGCGTTTGGAGCAGGATGCCTAATCCAAAGTCATCGACGCCGCAGTTGTTGCTGATTACCGTGATGTCCTTGACACCGGAATCCCGCAGAGCCAAAATCAGGTGTTCAGGAATCCCGCAGAGGCCAAAGCCTCCGGCCATGATGGTCATGCCATCAAAAAGGTGCCCGTTCAGGGCTTCCGACGCGCTCGCAACGACTTTGTTCACGATAGGGAAATTATGGCACCGGACCGCTACTGAATGGCTTGCAAGAACGCTTCTTCTAGGCTTCTTTGGGCTCGTTTGATGCCGCGAATTTGCGCGTTGGTTGCTCGGGCAGTGGCGAAAATCATGCGCGTAGCCTCTTCTGGCGAGCCTGAGTACTGAATGCGGTAGTTCGCTCCGTGCGCGTGCATGAGAAACGCGCCGTGCCGGAAAAGCTCATCCAAAAATGCCTGGCTGGGTTCGCGGAGTTCGATATCAATCGGCACGCCATCGAGCTTGGTGAGTTCGGCGAGGGTTCCGGTGGTCTGCAGCTTGCCCTGGAAAATCACGACAATGTGATCGGCAACCTTCTCGATATCGGGCAACAGGTGGCTACAGAGCAGCACGTTCACGCCCTTTCCGTGCGAAACGTCCTTGACAAGTTGCAGCATTTCGTCCCGTCCGCGTGGGTCTAGGCCATTGGTCGGTTCGTCAAGCAAGAGCAGCTTTGGCCCATGGACCAGTGCCTGGGCCAGCTTGATGCGTTGTTTCATGCCGGTGGAGTAGGTTTCGATGTTGCGATAACGAGCCTCGCCCAGTCCGCAGTACTCCAGGACCTCGTGCGCCCGGCGCAGCGCCTGGTTTTCGGGTAATCCGCCAAGCTCACCTGCATAGGCCACAAAAGCCACGCCCGACATGCCGGGGATGTGGCAATCCTGCTCGGGCATGTAGCCGACCCGGCGGCGAACTTCTAGGCCCTCTTTGGCGATGTCTGCACCAACCACCGATCCGCTGCCAGATGCGGGCTTAACGAACCCAAGAAGGGTCTTGAGGAGAGTGGTTTTGCCTGCTCCATTCGGCCCCAATAGTCCAACGCATCCTTCGGGAATTTGGATGGTGAAGTCGTGCAAGGCGGTGAAATCGCCGTAGCGAACGGTCAGATTGCGAATATCGGCGACTGGCATGCTTGGGCTCTAGTATGTCTTAACGGCTTGACCAATGAAGTGGTTGCTGAATCGGGCACAAAAAAACCGCCCCCAAGAAATCTCGGGGGCGGAAGATGATGCGACAAGCGCAAGTGCTTAGTCTCCGATAGTGTCGAACGATGCGTTCAGGATGAGATAGTCATCGCTCGTGACTTGGAAGTCTCCGTCGAGGTCAGCGTCGATATCAAAGTCGGCATCGCCGAAGTGAGTATCGAACGCTGCGTTGAGTCGCAGGTAGTCGTCGGTGCCGACATAGTTGCTGTTGTCAACGTCGCCGTTGGTCAGCGTGATATTCAGCCCCGTGACGCCACCAGTGACGTTAGGTACGGATACCTTCTTACGCAGCCAGTGGCGACCCTTCGCGTAGACGTCGATCGCGCCGGTTTGCGCAGTGGCGATGAAGTAATCGCCGTTTGGCTCCATCACTGCTTCCCGGTCCTCGACCTTTACGTTGTTCTTGTAGATCTCGAACTTGATTGGTTTGCCGACGTAGTTGCCAAGGAAGTTGGCGAGCGTAATGCGTCCGCTAATTCCGTTCGGGCCGACCAGCACCTTTTGCGAAGTGATGTCGACGAAGTTCGCGCCATAGACAACGCTCCAGTCCGAAGCTGGCGGAACGGCGACGAAGGTGCCGGTTCGCGCACCAGTTGCGATGCGGAAGGTTGTGTTGGCGGGAATCGTGGTTAGCGGTGCCACTTCAACCGAGAGCCGACCCGCCAGATTCAACGAAGCAGCCGCGAGTTTTCCAAACGGGCCGTTGCCGATGGTGATTTCCAGCGTTCCGTTGTTGCCTTGGCTGTAGGCGCCGGTAGTCAGGGTTGCCGCCGGGCTACCAGGGTGCACGATGCCAGCAGAGTTATCCACGATAGCGTTGATCGTGCCTTGGCCACTGAGAATGCCGCCCGTGACGTTCACGGTGCTAGCGTTCATTGTGCCATCGATGCGCGTTTTGCCAGCGGAGTTCGTGAAAACTCCGGCTCCACCGACCGAAAGCGTACTCACCGTGTCAACCGTCGTGTCGCCCGAGTTGTCGCACGTATTCGCTACTGGTAGTGAGCGACCGTCACGAACTTCGAGTCCGCCATGGTTAAGCTTTAGCGTATCCAGCGCGGCGCCGCCGTTGGAAGCGAGGAATGCCGACGCCGGACCACGAAGAATAATGCGCGAACGATTATCAAATAGCGAGAGATGACCGTTTGCGTATTGAATCGTCGCGCCATTATTGACGGCAATCGTTCCGCCAGTGATGGATCGGGAAGTGCTGTCGTAGGACGAGAATCCAGCTCGAAGTAGAATCGTGCCGGATGAGCCTTCCAACAGTCCTTCGTTGATGAACGCGCGATTGCCGCCGTTCCAAGAAATGTTGAGCTCGGACGTGCCAGCGCCAGCAGTCTTCTTGACCGTGCCTTGGTTCAAGATGACGCCATCGCGGTAGACGAAGTCGCCTTGGAAGTCCATGACTCCGGTGACCTTGACGGTGGAGTTGACCGCGGTGTAGTCGCCACCTGTGATCGTCACGTTGCCGGCAAATGTAAGCGTCTCTTGGATCGTTCGGCCGGACGAGCCAGTCCAGAAGAACGGTCCATTGACAAGCGTGCCATTGCCCTTGATCAATCCCGTACGCCATTCTGGGCCGCCGGTCATGTCCACAGAACCAGAGAAGACCGCGGTTGCGCCGTTGATAACCGCGCCGCCTTTCAATTTTGCGCCGTTGTTAAAGTTGTGCACGCTTTCCGGGAATTGCACTTCGCCCGAGCCGAGCGATTCGAAAGTTCCAGTGTGCGTTCCGGGGCCGCGAAGCTGGAGGATTCCAGCCTCAGCTCGCACCGTGCCGGTATTGTCGAGCCCTCGCGGTCCACCATTCCACGAATAGTTCATCTGGAAAGTGCCCGCGTCGTTCGTCTTCTTGATCAGACCCACATTTTTGACAATGCCGTCTCGCCAAATGCCGGTGCCATTGATGTCAATGGTCCCGTTATTGGTCAGAGTGCTATTGACGGCGGAGATGTCTGCTGCTTCAATGCTGATCTTGCCCGCGTTGGTGAGCGTGCCCTGCAGATTCCTGCCACCGCCACCCACAAAGCGAAGGTTCGAGCCTTGAATGGTGCCAGCACCTCTCAAAGTGCCATTGACAAATTCCGAGCCATTGAAGTTAGCGGTCGTCGAAACATCGACGGTTGCTCCAGAGATTCGCGACCCCTGGTCCATGGTTGCTCCGTCGAAAGTGTGAACACCTTCGACGAGGTCCACGTGCCCGGCACCGCTTGCACTAAATACGCCCGTATGCGTACTGCTTTGGGTTCGGATATTCAGCTGACCGTCCGTGGCAGTGACGACGCCATTGTTCGAGAAGCTGCGCGGGCCACCGTTCCAACCGATTGGCATGTTAGTCGTGCCTACGCCAGCTTGCGTGATTTGACCATTGTTCACGATAATGCCGTCGCGCCATGTCAGAGCGGCTGAATTGTTCAACAACAAGGTCGAATTGTTCGTGAATGTGCCATTGACGGCGTAAATGTCTGCGCCCTGTTGCACGTCGAAAGTCGAGTTGTTGGTCAAAGTTCCTTGAATTCCAACTGATCCAGCGACAGTAATGGTCCCGGCTTCCAGAGACCCGGTTCCGTTCATCGTACCGCTGAGCAACGTCGGGTCGTCCTGCGCAAAAAGCGAGTCGACCACGGTCATCGTGGCGCCGTCTAAGCGGAAACCTTTACCGACGATCGCCCCACTGTTGAAAGTGTGTGTTCCGCTCTTGAGCTGGACGATGCCAGTACCCGTCGCGGCGAACGTACCCGAGTGAGTTCCGCCCGTAGCGACCCTGAGTGTTCCCGAACTGGAAGTCGTCAATCCAGAGTTGTTGAATTGAAGAGTGCCACCGTTCCAACCCATTCCAACAATGCCGGTTCCAGCACCAGCCGTTTTGGCGAACGTTCCCGAATTGTTGATCACGCCGTCACGCGTATCGAAATCGCCTGCCATCTTAAACGTGCCAGAGTTGTTAATGGTTGAGTTGACTAGGAAGAGCGAACCAGCGATCTGCTCGATTGTGCCCGTGGCGTTGACGTTTGCGCTGTTGATTACTGGCGAGCCATTGAGAACGAGTTTGTTTCCAGCAAGCGTGCCTGAGCCGAACATGGTGCCGCCGCGGAATTCTGGTGCGCCGACAGTATTTACGGTACCAGCCAGGGTGTAGCTTCCCCCCTGGATAACGACACCCGAGTTAAACGTAGTGCCGGTGTTCAATGTATGGCTGCCCCCGGCAAAAGTCACCGTTCCGCCAGCTGTTCCCGAAAAAGTTCCACTTTGCGTTCCGTCGGCGGAAATAGTGATGTTTCCGCTCGAACTGGTGACTGTTCCTGCGTTGTTGAGTTGACGCGGGCCGCCGTTCCAGCTCGTGGAAATCGTCGCCGAACCTGCGCCTTGGGTCTTCTGAATCTTGCCGCCGGCGAGAACGTTGATCACGCCATCGCGGAAATCGGCATCGCCGAGCGACAATGTGCCAGACAAATTGATTGTGCCGTTAACCATGAACAGAGTTCCGGCGTTAAATAGTCCGGTACCGGTCATCGTCATAGCGGTGTGCAGGCCACGGCTCCCGCCTCCAGTTAAGTTGAAGTTGCCCCACATGTTGAAAGGCTGGCCGTAAATATCGCCGCCGTTGAAGACCAACTCGCCCCAAATTACCGATCCAGGCGCATTAAAAGTAAGGTTGCCACTGTTTATTTGCAAGCGCGCCCGTGTAAACAGCTTATTGACCGTATAGTTGTTTGAAATTACCGTGGTAAAGCTGTTAACCGCGCCCGTCAACGAATAAGGCGCGTAATCGATGTAGACGTCGTGACCGATTGGCGGTCCTGCGGGATTCCAACTGGCTCCGATGTTCCAGTTGTTGCCCACTGCATTGATCCAGTTCATGTCTACGGCCTGGCTCGCCGCCGTCAAAGACATCAATCCAAGAATAGTTAACCGACTAAAAGTGTATTTCATAGCACCACCTCACATGGTACGCGCACCAAGGGTCCGCGCACAGTTCACTGTATCAGGGTTTTCGTGCAAACGTTGCACGATTTCACGACCTAGGCGTGAAATGGAGTCTAGTGGCCTATGAAGTACCGTAAAAATGATGTGCCGCGAAGGGGTGGTCAGCGCTATTCGATGAACGCATCTGGATCGGGCGGGCGCTTCAAAAATGCCTCGATGAAAGGGTCGATTTCGCCATCGAGAACGCCCAGAATATTGCCAGTCTCGCAACCGGTTCGATGGTCCTTAACCATCGTATACGGTTGCATGACATAAGACCGAATTTGGCGACCCCAAGCGGCGGGACCACCATCGCCTTTAAGAAGCCGCATTTTTTCATCACTATCTGCGCGCTGTAACTCGGCCAATCGAGACGCCAAAACTGCCATAGCTGATGCTCGATTTTTGTGCTGACTTCGTTCGTTCTGGCATTGCACGACGATTCCCGTTGGAATGTGGGTTAACCTTACGGCAGATTCAGTTTTGTTAACGTGTTGCCCTCCCGCACCGCCTGCGCGAAGTGTTTCTACCTTTAGGTCGTCGGGAGCAATATTCACTTCCTCTGCATCAACTTCAGGCAATACTTCGACTTTCGCAAACGACGTGTGGCGCCGAGAATTCGCATCAAAAGGCGAGATTCTAACCAAACGGTGAACACCGTTCTCGGCCTTTAGGTATCCATAAGCCTGCGGCCCGGAAATCTGCATGGCTACCGTTCGATAGCCGACCACATCGCCGGGTGTCTCGCTCATCAACTCAATCTTGTAGCCGCGCCGCTCTGCCCACCGCGTGTACATTCGGTACAGGATCGAAGCCCAATCGCACGCCTCGCTACCGCCCGCGCCAGCATTGATTTCAACGAGCGCATTTCGATCGTCGTGCTCGCCATTCAGCAGCGTTTGTAGCTCGTAGGTGTCCAAGTCGCGCAACAATTTGATCGCCATTTGATCAATTTCTGATTCGAGTTCCTCCGTGTGGTCGAGCTTGAGCAGCTCGTACATCTCGCGGATGTCACGCTCGGTTTTCTCCAGCGATTCGAATGGCTGGACGGTGTTGCGGTATTTCGAAAGAAGTTGTTGCTGCTTGTTCGCCTCGGTGGGGTCGTCCCAAAAATCCGGCTGAGCCGATCGCTCTTCCAATTCAGCAATCAGCTTTCTTAATCGTGGGCGATCCAAGTGGGCGCCGATCGCTTCGAGTCGCGCACGGGCCTCACCCAGAGCTTGCTGTTGTTCTTGGGTCAGCATTCAACCCAGTAGGATACCGGCTGGCGGTCCTAGCTGGCTCGTTCTAGCAACGCTCCCGAATCATCGTGGGTCGATTGCTTGCTATATGCTTTGTTCGCCGCCTTGCCGCGATAAAGCGTGGTCAATTCGTGGCTGCATTCAGCCTGAGTCACGCGCATGAGTTGGTGCAATTCGTCATCCAATTTAACCGCTTGGTTAAGTTGCCAAATCGCTTCGCGAGTGAGCGTCTTTTGCTTGTCGAGCAAGTCGAGTGCGTTGTCGCGCTCCTGCAAAAGACTCCGCAATTCGTCATCGTTCTGAGCCGAAACAGCGTCCATCGCGGCGATCGTGAGCATCGAATACCGCTTGGCGATATCGAATCCGGTGTCAATTTTAGGCTGCTTTGCTTGTTTGGCTGACATGTTCAATTTCCTGTGACTTGGTACGTTGCAATGACTCCAGCTCGGACCAACTTGCTCGGAGATCCTGCAACACTTTGGTTGCTCGGTCGATCCCTTCGATATTGTCTTCCACGTTCGCCATCACGAGCTCGTTGTAACAATAACTGTATAGGGCAAAAAGGTTTTGCGCGACCTCGCCACCTTGGTGCATATCCAGGCACGACATCAGTTCAGTAATGATTTTTTGCGCTTTTTGAATTCGCTCGTTCTGCTCGTAAAGGTCGTGGCGGACCATCGCTTCGCGCCCTAGTTTGAGGAATTTGAGCGCTCCATCGTAGAGCATGATCACCAGTTGCAACGGTGATGCGCTGCTGACGGCAGCGTTTTGATAGGTTTGCACGTGTTTTGAGTAGGCCAAGGCGGTCTCCGATCGGATTCTCCCAATAAATATCGGCGGCTTACCTAGGAACTTGCAGGTTCATTTGAGCCGTATTCATCGCAAAAGTGCCCTGATTTTGCTTTCGTTGGGGCAGAATAGGCCGGAGGCTTGCATGAAAGTACTTTTTCTAGGTGGAACTCAATTTGTCGGTCGTGCGATGGTGGAGTCTGCGCTCGCCAAAGGCTACGAGGTCACGATCATGCATCGCGGAAACACGGGGCGAGACCTTTTCCCAGATGCTGAACATGTATTGGGTGACCGGAATTCGAACCTGGATGCGCTCGCTGGGCGGAGCTGGGACGCGGTCGTGGATTCCTGCGGCTACCTGCCGATGTCAGTGAAAAAGTCTTGTGATGCGCTGCGTTCTAGCGTCGAGAAGTACATTTTCGTCTCGACCGTTTCCGTATACAAACAGGCACCCGGCGACCCGAACGACGAATCCGCGCCGCTGCACGAGCCGATGGGATATGACGTGCAGGAAATCATCGCTGAAACCTATGGGCCGCTCAAGGTCGCCTGTGAAAACGAGGTGCTGACGGCGTTCGGCGATCGTGCGCTCATCGTTCGGCCGGGTCTGATTATTGGTCCTTGGGATCCCACCGACCGCTTCACGTTCTGGCTTTCTTGCTTCGATCGGCGTCCCGTTACCCCCGTGCCGCTGCCCGAAGACGCTCCATGTCAGGTTATCGACGTTCGCGATTTGGCGTCGTGGACTGTGAACGCGCTTGATACGCGAACCCAAGGAGCGTTTAATTTGACGGGGGCTTTAACCAATTGGTTAGATTGGGTCAGCGCATTTGAGTCGTTGACCTCTGGACGGGCGCATTGGGTTACTCGCACGCAAGTCAGCAGCGCGGGATTGGAGCCATGGAAAGACCTACCGCTTTGGGTGGGTGATTTGGATGCCGAGCAGCGCGCGTGGCGAGTTTCAAACGAGCTAGCGACTTCCTCGGGGCTCAAATTGACCGACTTCCGAGTGACTGTCGAAGCAACCCTCGCGTGGTTGCGAGCCGAGCGCGGATCAGCACCGATGAAAGTGGGCGCAACGGATGCAGCGCTCGATCGTTTGCTCGCCGAATCGGTTTAACGTCGCATGGTAAACACGATGCGCTCGCCTGGAGCTGCTTGGGCGGCGATTCCGAGGCTATCGCGGATGCACACCGCGATTTTTGGGTAGCCGCCAATGGTTGGACCGTCCGGCCCCACGATGATCATCTGCCCATCTGGAGTTACCTGAATTGCTCCTGGACAGCAAGGCTCGCTCGCGATTTCCTTCGATCCGGTCAGTGGCAATCCCATGATCCGCAGCCCACGACGGTCGATTTGACGCGAAATTTCGTACTTGCCCGCGAAGAATGCGCTCATGTTAAACATCGAACTTTGTGGTCCTGGTTCGACCTCAATCGGCGCGCTCGTGATCCATGGCGACGCCACCACGGCGGGGTCGCCTTCCAAGTCATTTTGGATTTCAAGCGTTTCGCCAGCGACAAGGCGCTTGGTCGCCAACCCAATCTTTGAAAACCCTCCGCGAGCGGCGACGTAGGTGAGCACGCCAGGTGACGGTGCAGAAATGTCGACTTCGTCACCTTGTTGAAGCCAAAGAGGCGCGCCAGGCTTCGCAACTTGATCTCGAAATTTGACCGTGCATCGCGCGCCGGCAATCCCAATCAACGTAGGTTCAAGCGCGCGTAGCCGCATCGCAGTTAGAGCCAACTCGATGCAAGGCGCGCAACCTGAATTACCAACAATTGCGTTTGCGCGGCGCATCGATCGTCGATCAAACGCGCCACCAATCGGCACGCCAAAGGGCAGGTGGTCGTAGTGCTCGGCCGCTTGGATGGAGGCAAATCCGAAGATCTGCACGATCTGAAGACTCAACTCGCCCGGACCTCGAAACCAGCTGCGGTAAGCGCGGACTTCACGGCGGCCAACATTTCGACACATCCATCGCGGTCGCCGTGTATGCAAAGCGAATCCACTTTTGGTGCTAAGCACAAAGCATTTTCAACCGAATGGTTAATATCGGCGATCATTGCGTTGGGCAATTCGCGCGGAAGCAAAAATCCATGATCGTCCACGCGGCGATCGATGAATCCCTCACGAATGAAGGGGACTTCGGCTCGTCGCGCCGCCTTTTGGTGCAGGGAATAGGCGAGCCCCATCAGCGGCAGCCGGACGTGTTCCAGGATATCGGCAAGCAGATCAGCTGCCACATCATCCTCCGCGGATTGATTGTAAAAGGCTCCGTGCGGTTTCAAATATGCGGCGTTCGGGTGCGCATGGACCACGAGATCGCATTGTGTTTTCAGGGTGATCAGGGTGCCCATCTGCGTTGTCGAATCGGCGAGTTCACGCTTTGCTCGACCCATGCTATCGCGGTCGTTGTAACCAGGGTGCAGCCCAAATCGAAGGCCTAGGCGGGTGCATTCGTTAATCGTTGCGTGGGTCGTTTGAAGCGATCCCGCGTGAACTCCACAACACACATTTGCGCTCGTCGCAAGCGCAAGCAAGTCCGAATCCCAGGGGAATCCTTCGCCAACATCGACATTGAGGTCAATGACGCCGTTCATAATTCACTTCCTAAAGGCTTGTCAACCAATTGGTTAAACTGACCTTTGCTAATCGCAAAAAACCGAATTTGATCACCCGCTTGGATGGGGAAGAACCCTCGTTCCACGTCCACAATGCGCAACGGACAGACGCCAATGAGGTTCCATCCGCCTGGAACGCAAGCCGGGTAAACAGCGCATTGCTTGCCAGTGATGCCGAGCGAACCAGCAGGCACCCGAGTTCGCGGAGCCGAAAGACGCTCGAGGCCACCCAATCGTTCCGGCAGCCCTTCGAGATAAGCAAATCCAGGGCAGAATCCGATAGCCGCGCATCGATACTGGCCAGCCGTGTGTAAAGCGATCAACTCGGCGGGTGCCAATTCAAGTTGGTCGCAAACCCGCGAAAAATCCTCGCCCAATTCATAGCAGATGGGGATTTTGTGCAACGCTTCCCGGTGCAAGGGCATCGATTCAACCAAATGGTTGGCTTCCGCAATCCAGGCAGGGTCCCATGCTTGCGGCTCATGGTGAACACCGATCGTGCGGTACGCGACCACGACGCTGCGGATGGTCGGCGCGCCTATATGCCGGAACGCGGCGGCCAATCTTGCGGGATCGACTTCGAAGTCGCGCAAAATGGTGAGGGTGGAGCCGCAAGGGTCGGCGCGCATATCGCTAGTTTATGCCGCCGAGAGAAAATTCCTCAAGAGTCACGATAAATTTGCGAGGAAACTATTGCTAATTCATACAAAATTCATTCAAAATTTATATCCGTGAACGGCGCGCCACGGATCATCTTAATCGCTGGATTTTCTTGCTCAGGCAAGACCACGCTCGCGTCTCAGCTCTCCAAATCCTTGGATTGCGTGTCATTTTCCGTCGACGACTATTACCGCGCCTACCGGGAATTGAGCTTCGATGATCGACGCCAAATCAACTTCGATTCGCCGGATTCGATCGAATCAGAATTGCTGATCAGCGACCTGCGCCGACTCAAATCGGGCCAAACGATCCATAAGCCGGTCTACGATTTTTCCGAATTCACGCGGATTGGTGCCGAGCCGGTTTATCCCAGCCACACCGTGATCGTCGAAGGCTTGTTCAGCCTTTATTGGCCAGAACTGAACGACCTTGCCGATATCAAGATTTTTGTCGAAACCGATCAGCGCGTGTGCTTGGCGCGGCGCTTGGAGCGGGACGCGGTCGAGCGTGGTCGCAGCGAATACGATTCGATGCAGCGTTACATCGCCCACGTCGAGCCGAACCAAACGCGATACGTTTTGCCCACGAAGGTTCACAGCGATATCGTGGTGAGCGGCGAGTTGCCGCTGGATGGCAGCATCCACGCGATTCTGACCCACCTTGGCGAACTCGCTACCGTGCGCTAAAGTTCCTTCTGCATCAGCAGGTGCGGAATTCCGACTTCTTCGAAGGATTCACCTTCGCACGCGTAGCCTAGCCGCAAGTAGAACCCAACCGCGGTTTCGCGTGCGTGCAAAACCATCCTTGCAAAACCCAGTTCGCGAGCCATGCGCTCTGATTCAGCCACCAGCAGCGCGCCTATGCCCGATCCTTGCAGGGATTCGCAAACCGCGACCTGCCGCATTTTGACCTCTGTGCCTTGCCGAACCAAAACCAAGCACCCGACTGCCGCGCCACATTGTATTGCTACCAAGTGGTGCTGGTCAGATTCAACCGCGAGTTCACCGGCCGAAAAATCGAGCCCCAATGGCAAGCGCAAAATGAGGCGACGCAACTCCACGGCAAGCTCATAATCTGCCGATCCAAACGGCACCCATCGGAGGTCTATTGACAAGGCAGTTCTTTCTGCGTCAGGTGGTAGCGCGTTTCATCCGGCGTCAAAATGATCACGTTTGGATTCGCCAGGCGCATGAAGTCTTCGAAAGTCGCATCGGTGATTTCGCCGTTGGTCTGAAACTCGTCAAAGAGGTTCTTCAGCACTTCTTGCACGGTCGGCGGCGCGCTGTAGGCGTCCATCCAGCAGCCGGGCATCGGTTCCGAGGATTGGTACGCGACCGCGGCAATGTAGGGCAATTCTTTGGCGCTCATGGTGGCTTCGCTTGCGCCATCGCGCCATTCTCCCGGCGACCATGCGATCCCTTTTTCGCCAAGTACCTTTTTCGTTTCCGCCAAACTGCGACCGCTCGCGCAACGAATCATGACGCCTTGTGCGGGATCAGCGACCGTAATCACCGCGCCATCATCGGTCTCAGTGAGATAGACCGTCTGCTTGGGCATGCGCGCTTGGCGTTCGTGCGCAAATTGTTCGAGCGGAACCACGAGGGTGATCATCTGTTGCGTAGCAGGATACTCCACGCACCGCTAATCGGTGAATCTTGATACAATAGGAATTCAATCAAGAGGTAACCCCGTGTCGACGACGATTCAAACTCTGTTGCAAGAAAACCGCACTTTTGCGCCCACCGACGCTTTTCGCGCCAATGCCAACGTAGCCGATGCCGCGATTTATGAGCAAGCGCTCGCCAATCCGCTCGAATTTTGGGAAGGCTGGGCGAAGCAACTCGATTGGATTGAGCCATGGCAAGACGTGTTGGAATGGAATGCGCCCTATTGCAAATGGTTTATCGGCGGCAAGCTGAATGCAACCTATAACTGCGTGGATCGCCATGTGGAGCAAGGTAAAGGCACACGTACCGCGATCGTCTGGGAAGGCGAACCAGGCGATACGCGCCACATTTCCTATGCCGAGTTGAAAGACGAAGTGAGTCGCCTCGCGAACGCGCTCAAGCAATTGGGAGTGATGAAAGGCGATCGCGTGTGTATCTATCTTCCGATGGTGCCGGAGCTGGCGTTTGCGATGCTCGCGTGTGCCCGCGTTGGTGCCACCCATAGCGTTGTTTTCGGTGGATTTTCGGCGGAATCGCTGCATGAGCGCATCAATGATGCCGGCGCGAAAGTGGTCATGACGGCGGATGGCGGTTGGCGTCGCCAAAACATTGTGCCGCTGAAACAAGCGGTCGATGACGCCATCAAGTTGGGCTGCCCGACTATTGAAAAAGTGCTCGTGCTGGAGCGCGCGGGAAAGCCGGGCACGACTACGTGCGGCTGCGTGACCGGCGAATATGCCCAGGGCGGCTGGGTAGATGGTCGCGACGTAAATTGGGGCCAATTGGTCGCGCAACAATCGACGGAATGTCCGTGCGAGCCCATGGATTCGGAAGACCTGTTATTCATCCTCTACACCAGCGGATCGACTGGCAAACCGAAGGGCATCATGCACACGACCGGAGGCTACTTAACGGGCACGATGGCGACGGCGAAGATGGTGTTCGACCTCAAGGATTCGGATATTTATTGGTGCACGGCGGACTGTGGCTGGGTGACGGGGCATAGCTACGTGGTTTACGGTCCGATGGCCAATTGCGCGACGGTGGTTATGTACGAAGGTGCGCCCGATGCTCCTGATAAGGACCGATTCTGGCGCATCATCGAGCGGCACAAGGTCACCATTTTGTACACCGCGCCGACCGCAATTCGAGCTTTCATGAAGTGGGGAACCGAATTCCCGAATCGTTGCGATTTGAGTTCATTGCGGTTGCTTGGATCGGTCGGCGAACCCATCAACCCGGAAGCTTGGATGTGGTACCACGAATTCATCGGGCGCAATAACTGCCCCATCGTGGATACATGGTGGCAAACCGAAACGGGAGCAATCATGATCACGCCATTGCCTGGCATCACCGCGACCAAGCCTGGTTCGGCGACCCATCCGTTCCCCGCGATCCGTCCGTGCGTTTTGGACGACAACGGCAACAACTTGATCGAGGATTTCGTGCCGGGCAAAACATATGGTGAGGCAAGAGGCGGATATCTTGCACTGAAAGATCCTTGGCCATCGATGCTACGCGGAATTTGGGGCGATCCAAATCGGTATGTGAACACGTATTGGAGCAGGTTCCCGGGTTACTATTTCGCGGGCGACGGCACTAAGCTCGATGAAGAAGGCTATTTTTGGTTGCTTGGCCGCGTCGACGACATTATGCTGGTTGCGGGACACAACATCGCGACGATGGAGGTCGAGAGCGCGTTGGTGGACCATCCGGCGGTCGCTGAGGCAGCCGTCATCGGCAAAACCCACGACCTGAAAGGCCAGGCGATCGCCGCATTTGTGATCATACGCGGGTCGTATCTGGAACAAAACAAGATGACGGGCGACGAACTCGTTGGCGTGCTGAAAGACCACGTTGCGAAGAAGATTGGTGCCATTGCGCGACCCGACGACATCATCATTTCGGGCGATTTGCCTAAGACTCGTTCAGGGAAAATCATGCGGCGATTGCTGCGCGATGTTGCCGAAGGGCGGGCTTTGGGCGATACAACGACATTGGCCGATCCCGCGATCGTGAACGCGCTGAAAGACAAATACGAAAGCGCCGAAGGCTAATGCTGATCCCATGAAACTGGATCCGGCCGCCGCCTATCGAGTGATTCGTTTCGGCGAAGATTTTCTCATTGCGCTTTATTGGACGCTGGCACTGGTTTTCCAGGTGCAGACGGTCGGATTGAGTCCAATGCAACTAGTGCTGATGGGCACGATTTATGAAATCGCAATCCTAAGCCTCGAAGTTCCGACCGGCGTAGTTGCCGACCTCTATAGCCGCAAAGCGTCGATTCTCATTGGGTTCACGATCTGTGGAATCGCCATGTTGATGCAGGCCGGGCCGCCAACTGTGCTCATCGTCGCGCTTGCCCAAGTCGTGCTTGGCTTGGGCGAAACGTTTATCTCTGGTGCGCGCGAGGCATGGATCACCGACGAGTTGCCGCACTCCTTAGAGCACGATACAACCCCTGGCAAGATGTTTATCATCGGAAGCCAATATGAACTCGTGGGGCGATTTGTTGGCGCCTGGGCAGTATTGCTGTTCGTTCGAAACGGAATCGGTTCGGTGCTTCTCGCGGCAGGAATCGGCATGGTGTCGCTCGCGATATTTGGCCTCGTGTCCATGACGGAGCACGGGTTCAAACGTGAACGTCACGGCGCAAACTTTGTCGCAGGTCTTCGCGATGGTTGGTCCGCCGTGCGCGGCTCAAAAATCCTCATTGGCATCTTGTCGGTCGGCGTCGTCTACGGACTCGCGAGCGAGGGATTCGACCGATTATCCATTAAGCACATCATTTCGCAGTTCACTTTTCCGGCCTTTCCTGGCGGATTGCCCCATGAAGCGTGGTGGTCATTGCTGGGCAGCGTTTCGGTCATGTTCGCGTTCTTCGCGCAAAGTGCCGCGCGCAAATGGGTGAATATGGCCAACGGCCGCGCGATCGCAAACGTCTTGATTGGGTTGACCGCGATGCTCTGCCTCAGCGTGGGCGCCTTCGCGTGGGGACCGTCCATCGGCTTCACCCTCACCATCTTCGTGCTCGTGCGAGTCCTTCGGCGAACGATTGACCCGCTGATGAAGGCGTGGCTGAACTTGCATGCCGATTCCAAGCAGCGAGCGACCATTCTGTCCTTCGAAGGGCAATCGCATAGTTTTGGCGAGATTATTGGCGGCCCTGGGGTTGGCGCGATTGGACAACTTGCGTCGGTTCGAGTTGCAATTTTTGTCGCGGCGGCATTGCTTACCCCCGCGCTGCCGCTACTGCACGGTACTCGCAAGGTGCTCGACCAAACGTCTGACGCCATCGCATCGTAGTTTAGGAAATGAGCACGGAAGTCGCGACCAAGCCATTGCCGCAAAAGCGCTCCAGACTCAAAAGTTTTTTCAAATGGCTCTTCGCGATTTTGTTGCTCGTGGCGAGCATTCTGTTCGTGGTCTATTTGTGGAGTCCATGGCAATTTGATTGGATCCCGCGCAAATTGCCGCCGCCGAAAGCCCTGATCACCATCCCAAATTCAAACTTTAGCACTGGGTCTAGGATCGCCATCGTTACTGCGCATCCGGATGATGCCGAGTTCTATTGCGCCGGATCTTTGCACAAGTGGGGCGCTGCCGGGGCGGATATCCAGTTGATCGTTCTGACCGATGGCGACAAGGGTTACTATTGGTTCGAAGACTACAAGCGCAACCGAGCGATCCGGCAACGTGAACAGAACGAAGCTGTTGGCCGCTGGCATGGGCGGCCGCCGATTTACCTTGGTTTCCCAGATGGAAGAACGGAAGTTGGTGAACCTGAGATTCGAGCGATCCAGCGCGAACTGCAAAAGTTCAACCCGCAAGTGATCTTGCTTTTTGACCATGAATTTCCTCCGCGTTTGAGCCATGGCGACCACCGTCACGCAGGCGAATGCACGGAGGAAGCCATCAATCGCATGGGTTTCAAAGGCTGGATGATGCGATTTAGCACGCTGGCGCCCACCACCATTTCTGACATTTCAGGGTTGTGGGAAGTCAAGCAGGACTTGGTCTCCGTTCACGATAGCCAGTTTGGTAATCCCGCCAAATCCAGGGTATTCGGCATGATCCTCAACAATGCAGAGCGCGACGGCAAACGCGGCGGCTTCCAACTGGGCGAAGGATTTCGCGCCGAAAAGCGCGACTAGTTCACTTGCTCTTTGGATGCGCGGCGTTCACTGCGTCCCGCAAGCGCTCGATTGAAACATGCGTATAGATCTGCGTTGTCGCCAAGCTTTCGTGGCCCAGGAGTTGTTGCACGGTCTTCAACTCCGCTCCTCCGTCGAGTAAGTGCGTGGCAAAGCTGTGCCTTAGCGTGTGCGGCGAAGTAGAAGGTGGCAACCCCGAATTTGCCGCCCAACGCTTAACTATGTTCTGAAGAGTTCTAGTTGTAATTCGCTCGCCTCGGGCATTTGTGAACATCGCGTCGCCTTGGCCGGGTCGAACGCGCTCATTTTCCACATATTGATGTAGCGCCGATGCGCACGTGGACGTGAACAGAACGACGCGCTCCTTGTTGCCTTTGCCACGAACGATAATCGTCGATGAGTCGAAATCCACTTGCCCAAAATCCAGTCCAACCGCCTCGCTGGCCCGCATGCCAGTGGAATACATAAGCTCCAGAATCGCTTGATCGCGCAATGGGCAGCGCGTGTGCGCCTCTTGGTCCAGCAACTCAACCGCTTGGTGTTGGTTGAGGGCTTTGGGCAGTTTTCGTCGCCGAATCGGGCTCTCCAAACCCGATGTCGGGTCGTCCGCGGTGAATCCTGCGCGCTTTGCGTAGCGAAAGAACGATCGCAAGGTCGCCAGCTTGCGCGCCCGAGTCGTGGGCTGCGGGGCATGGGCTCGCAAATAGTCGAGCAATGAAGTTTGGGTGCAGTCGGCGACGGATTCGCACAACTCGGTTAATTGCCGCAAATCGGCCGCGTAACTTCGCACGGTGTGTGGCGATTTCGATGCGCTCAGGTGCCGCAAAAATTCATCGACTGCGCGCTCAAGCTCACTCATCCTGCTATTTCAGACGTCGCAAATCGCCCACACGCTCCGTTTCACCGTGTTGGTCGAGCCATTCGAGCAAAGCAACTGCCACCCGGCGCGAAGTGCCGAGGGCATCGCGAACTTCCGCGGTTGCCAAATCGCCTTGGGTTGAAGCCTTGCGAACGATGCCGACCCAGTGTTCCATTTTGGATTGGGTCAGGTGGAGTCTTGGCGCAATTTCCACGACCTGGTCAACCGCGCAGCCGATGCGAAGGATTTCAGCCACTGCTTGTGGCGGCGCATGGACCTCGCGCGTTAGGTCGGCGATAGATGGCCCGACAACGGCGAGCTTATCCAGCGCGGCGCATACACGCGCGAGAAATTCGGTTTGTTTAGGACTCAGAGCCGGGCAGAAACCGGCGATCGCCACCATGTCGCCGGTCGCCCTGAGACTGCCGAGCACTTGGCGATGCGCGATCCAGCGATGCAGAGATTTGCCTTCCAGCGGCAATCCAACCGCGGTTGCAATTTCCTTTGCGGAGTGCTCGAATGCACGCGGCTTCTTTTGGTGCAGGCCTTCGAGTCGGTCCGAAAACAGTGTCCACGCGGCTAGCTCTTGTTCGGCGTTCATCCAATGGCCCGCGAACCCCAAAAGAGCACCGCGCGATTTAGCGGTTTCTAGCGCATCACCCAGGTCTGCGGCGTGCGCATCAAGCCGTTTGCACAGCCACGCGGTACTCGCGCCAAACCGTTTTTCGCCGACCAAAGCGGCCAAGCGTTCTGCCAAAGCGGTGTGTGGCATGGTCAATTTTTTAGCGGGAAGCGTTCCAGCATCTCAATGTCGCCGTCGCGGCAAACCCAGCCTTCGAACGCGCTGTCGCCTCCGATCACCGCGGCCCCAATGTCGCCATCTTTGCGAATAGCGAATGCCGCGCTGGGCAGGTGCAATTGGTCAGGTTGGCGCTTTGCCAAGTGCCAAAGCGCAGCTTCGCAGGCCTCTTGCGCACCCATTCCGCGCTCCATATCGCTGACCACTCGATAGCTGATCACGCTACGCCAAAGCGCTTCGCCGTTACCTGTTGCGCCAGCCGCTCCGATTTCGTCGTCTGCGTAGATTCCGGCACCAACAATCGGCGAGTCGCCAACGCGCCCCGGAAGCTTGAACGGCAAACCGCTGGTGCTGCTGGCGGCCACGCAATGGCTGGGCGATTCCAGTCCGAGCATCGTCACCGTGTCGCCCATTTTCTCCTCGCTGGCGTGAACATAGGCGGCCACATCGGGTTGGGTGCTCAGCCAATCTTGATACCGGGCAATCGAATCTTCAGTATTGAGCTCGGTGGGCTGGAATCCGTGTTCAATCGCAAATTGGCGCGCAGCATCACCGGCGAGCATGCAGTGCGGCGTTCGTTCCATCACCAATTTCGCGACCGAGATCGCGGGCACAATGTCGCACATCGCGCAGACCGCGCCAGAACGCAAATTGCTTCCATCCATGATGCTGGCGTCCAGTTCTAGAACGCCCTCGCTGTTCGGCACGGACCCCAAGCCGATTGCAATCAAGGTTGGATCGAGTTCTGCCGCCGCCAGCCCCTGCTCCAAGCATGTCAGCAGATCTGCACCGCTATTTCGCGCCGCCCAAGCAGCCTGAATGGCAACCTCGCCTGGCCGCTTCCAAGTGGAAAGAATCGTCGTCACAGCGTGAGAGAGTACCAGGGATTATTCGCGCCTTTTCGCTGGCTGCGGACCGAAAAGCGGTGCATTGGCCTCCGGCGCACATTGCTCCCTCAGGCGCTCCAGATGCGCCATCGCGTCCGCCTCAAAATGATGCGAGCCATCGACGCTGCCTTGCCAAATGTTCTCGACCACCCATTCGGGTACCGGCAAAAATACGATGCGCTGCGGGCTGGCCACGGTGACGCTGAAAACGCTGGAAGCATCGCCATGTCCGGCATAGATGAACTCGAAACAGATCGCGTTTGGCGTGAACGTGGTCTTTCCCATATTCGGCTGGCCCATGTTGCGGCAGGTCTTCAGGTGTTGAGCATCAAACTCGCCGATGTGCGGGTCTTGGCCACGCAGCAAATCGTCGAAGAGTGCGCGTTTTGTTTGGGCTGCAAAAATTGACAGGGTCATTCGCCTTATTTTACTAACCTACTGCACTATTGCTGGGGCACGGAGAACCCAAAATCACTCAATTTGCCACGGTCTAGAGGGGCGGCCACACCACAAGAATACGGGGATTTTCTGAACCTGTTAACAGTGCGGTTTTCGAGTCCCCGTATTTGTTCGGTAATCGATTGCCAGCAAGCAGAGTTACCAGGTGTTTGGTGCGAGATGGCGGGAATACCACGGGCATGAAGCGGTCGCATTAGGATGATGCATTCCGGAGACGGAACCGCTTGATCATTCAGCCGGATCTTCCGGCCAGAGCTTCACGGAGGAAAATTATAAATGTTTCGCATTAACACAAACACATTGGCGATGAACGCCCTTCGCAATCTTGACTCGACCGGTCGCAGTGCTTCTGTCGCTATGACTCGATTGTCTTCAGGTATGCGCATTAACTCAGCTGCTGATGATCCAGCCGGTTTGCAGATTTCGGAAGGTCTCCGAACTCAGCTCGCTTCGGTTGATCAAGCGCTGCGTAATAACCAGGACGCTCAGAACTATGCGAAAACTGCTGAAGGCGCTTTGGGAGAAGTTAGCGGCCTGCTTCGACAAGCTCGTGCACTGGCCCTTGCTAACTCGAACGATGCGACCCTCAGCACCGACCAAAAACAAGCCAACCAAAGCCAGTTGCAATCCATCGTGGCTTCGATCGACCGAATTGCGCAACAAACGCAGTATGGTTCGAAGAAGTTGCTGGATGGCAGCGCCGGCGTCACGACGGCAATCATCAACCGAGCGAACATCGAGAGCGCTTCGATTGGTGGTACGTTTGGTTCCACGAGCAACAACGCTACGGTGAACGCAAACGGTAACGTTGCGGTTGCAGTTACTACTGCAGCGGTGAAAGCTTCTGCAACAGGCATGGCAGCAACCGCTAATGCTGCGATCGGCTCTGATGGCCAAATCACGATCAACAACGTTACCTTCAACGTTACGGCCAACATGACTCACCAAAATCTGATCGACGCAATCAACGCTCGAGCATCAGACACGGGAGTCAAAGTTGCCATCACAGCCGGAAACTACGCGTTTACGGCAACCAACTTTGGTACTGCATCGAACTCGATTCAGATCACCAACAATGCGGCGAACATCGGTTTTGCTGCCGTAGGTACGCGAACGTTGAACGCAACCACAGCTGGCGTTGATGCCGTTGCAACATTCCAGTATGGTTCGATGACTTCTGCAGTAGCGCTCACTGCACAGTCCACCGATGGTCGCACGTTTAAGGATTCGTATGGTAACACCATTCGACTCTCTGAAGACTATGCGGACACGACGAGTGCGGCCGCTAACGGTATCAACGTCACAGCAGGCTCGGCGAACTTCCAAATCGGCGCGAATGCAGGTCAAACGACCAGCCTTTCGCTCGCCAATATGGGATCTTCTCAGCTCGGCGTATCGGCGCTCGACATCACGACGTCGAGCGGTGTTTCGAGTGCATTGAGCGCGCTTGATACGGCCATCGCTACTGTTGGCGTACAACGCGGCAACATCGGTAACTTCGTTCGCAACACGCTGGAAGCTAGCTATCGCTCGCTTGGCGTCGCGAAAGAAAATCTCTCGGCAGCGAACTCGTCTATCCAAGACGCGGACATGTCGGAAGAAATGACCAACTTCACGAAGCTGCAGATCCTGCAACAATCTGGTCTCGCGATGCTTTCGCAAGCGAATTCCAGCAGCCAGGCAGTTCTGTCACTGCTTCGAGGATAAATCTTCTCCTAAGAGGACGCTTCGGCCCCCGCGCTCATTTGGCGCGGGGGCGATTCTTTTTTGAATCTCGGCTTTGATCTGCTTGGCAACCGTTTG
>CAYRAX010000011.1:0-28585 GCA_964422285.1 uncultured Chthonomonas sp. | reverse complement strand
GGCAACGGCGTTTTTGGCGGGCTGACGCCGCTGATCGGCACTTGGCTCGTGACTAAAACGGGGAATAGCCTGGCGGGGCTCGCCTGGCCGATTACCATCGCATTGGTCACATTCGGCGTTGGTTGGTCCTTCTTGACCGATGACATGAGCATCAAAGAGTAACGAAATCTTCCACAATAGGGGGAGTGCCGACCGCCGCGTTTATAACCCTTGGTTGCAAGGTTAATCAATACGAAACTCAAAAAATCCTCGAGTCATTTGAGCAGCGTGGCTTTGCGGTCGTGCCATTTGATTCCCCGGCCGATGTTTACGTCATCAATACGTGCAGCGTGACCTCGGATGCGGAGCGCAAAAGCCGATACACGATTCGCAAGGCGGTGAGAACCAATCCTGAATCCACGATTGTGGTTACCGGGTGCGCGGCGCAGATGAGCGCCAACCGGGGCGAATCGGTCGAGCACGCGCACGTAACCGTTCCCAACCCGGAAAAGCTCGATACCGTCGTCCATTTGCTTCGCAAGTTTCCTGGTCTGGAACCAGCTGACCACGGCACGAAACCGCCAACACTCCAGTTCTCGGGTCGAACGCGCGCGACGCTTAAAGTTCAAGACGGGTGCTCTGTTTTTTGTAGCTATTGCAGCATTCCGTACACGCGCCCGGTCATGTCGAGCCGCCCAATTTCGGAGGTCCTGGATGAGGCGAAGCGGCTTGCCGACGCCGGATTTTCGGAAATTATCTTGACCGGCGTGCTCATTGGATCATATGGCCCCGAAACCGGTAGCGGTGGACCGAAATTTCCGGAGATGGTGGAGCGGATTGCCCGCGAATCCGGTGTGCCGCGAATTCGAATCAGTAGCATCGAAATGCAAGAGGTCTCGGATGCGCTAATCGGCTTGCTGGCGGATGGATTGGTGGTTCCGCACTTGCACATACCGTTGCAGAGCGGTGACAGCGGAGTGCTTGCCGACATGAATCGTCCCTACCGTCAGCAAGACTATTTGGACCTGTGCGACCGGCTTTACGCCAAGGTGCCAGATCTTTCGATTTCAGCTGACGTAATGGTCGGATTTCCCACCGAAACGCACGAGCGCTTTATGTCGAGCGTGGACGTTTGCGAACGCGTTGGCTACATCAAAACCCACGTGTTTTCGTTCTCCCCGCGGCACGGGACACCCGCCGACCAATGGGGCGACCCCATTTCTGCGCAAGAAAAGGCGGAGCGGCGGCTCCATCTTTCCAAGGTCGCTGCTGAGTGCGCGAGCCGGCACATGAACCGATTCGTCGGGCGGACCTTGCGGGCTTTGGTCGAAGGGAAATCGTCCAAAGATGGAACGATGGAAGCGTTAACCGACAACTACATTTCCGTGCGATTGGTGGGCTCGCCATCGCTGGCGCGGTCTATTCAGTGGGTTCGAATCGACGAAGTTCGCGCGGGCGTCGCGTATGGCGAAGTCGTTTCATCACCTGGCAATGAATTGCGGCAACTTCGGCTAGCACCGCGTGACGATGCGCGCCTCCAAGCGTCTGGAAAATAGGACATGTTGACCACATTTGCCTTTGCGTACATCGTTTTGCCAGCTCAAGCGCTTCCGGTTGGACCGAGCCTTCCTTGGGGCGCGAGTCGAACCTTGCAAGCCAGCGTGATGCGGATCGAAGAGCAATTGAGCACGGGCCAGTTTGCCACTGCGCAAAAATTCGCTGCCCGCCTTCCCAAGCGCAAAGTCGTCATCACCTGGGACGATTCAAGTGTTCCGCAATCCTTGCGTCAGGACTTTGCGGCCACGCGCGATTGGGCGTTCAGTAAGTGGAAGGCCATGGTAAGCGGCCTCGATTTCAGCCTGGGCAAAAAGGGCGACATCAAATTTTCGTTTGTGAAAGCGCTAGCGCCGAATGCGACTTCGGTCGGCCCTCCCGGCGCGGTATTTTTCGATTCCGACGATCCCGCCGACCCGCGACTCGAAGCGATTTTTGCTTTGCATCGGACTGAGCAGAAAATCCCAACCACTAAGTTTGACGTTGGCAACGAAGTCGGATACGCGATCGGCCGCTATTTGGGAATCGAGCAGATGCCGGGCAGCGGATCGTTTGCGACCCGATTCGACGGCAGTTATGGCGGCCAATATGTGCTCGCCCCGCCGTTGCCGTGGATCGCGCAGCAAAACCTGGATATCAGCGAAAAGGTAAGGGCATTGGCGGCGAAAAAGGTTAAGGTCGCCGTCGCCCGAGCGGACGCTTTCTTGGAGCCAGCGGAACTGACGCATGACAATTTGGCACAAGGCGACCCCGCCGAATACACGATGTCACTCACCAATCGAGGCAACGCGCCCCTGTTCTTTTCGATCGTGCCCGATTGTTCGTGCTTCAGTTTTCGCGTGCCCCAGCGAGTGGAGCCTGGTCAAACCCAACTCCTGCGCATCTTCGCCAACACGGTCGATTTCTCAGGCCAACAGCACAAAAATCTGTATTTCTACGCCAACGACGCCGACTTTACGGGGCGCCGAGTGCCGGTCAACTTTTTCGTCGAGCCGCGATATCGCGTTTTGACCAAGCACACCGGTCGCATTTGGCTTGTCGATCAACGCGGCGCTGTGCTGGAGTATTTCTTCATCCCCGCGCCGAACAAGCCCCTCAAGCCGCTGAGCATGTCGATTAGCGGCGCTAAGGGCGCGGTGGATTTCGAGCCTTGGACCGGTGAATTGCTTGATCCAGCGATTGACAGTGGTCCGCGCACTTACAGCGGATACCGCGTGCAAATTTTGCTCAACTCGGATATCCCGCCCGGGCGCATCAACGGGTCGCTGGACATCACCACTGATGACCCAAAGTGGGCAACGATTCGCCACGGATTCGAACTGCAAAAGGGAATGTGCTCGTTTCCCTTTAGCATGTACTTCGGCGAGCTTAGTCACGCAACCGAAGGTCGAGTTCTCGTTTCCTACCCGGGACAGAAATACAAGATTACATCGTTGAAAACCAACCATCCCAACTTCACGGCCACCTGGCAATCCGCACCAAACCTGGGCGAATATTGGGTGACGATTAAGTACGACGGCAAGGCGACCGCGGGCGACGTTAACGCGATTCTCATTGTCGAAACCGATAGCCAGAGTCAGCCTAAGCTGCAAGTCCCCATCGTAGGCACCGTGCGATGAAGCCGCTAATATGGGCGTGCGCGGCGGCTGTGGCGTGGTTCGGCGCGTCCGCTGGGCCAACAAAAAGTGCCGATACAGTCTTCATCGCGGGAGATTTTGCGGGGCAGCTCACGCCGTGCGGTTGCGTTAAGCCCATGGTCGGCGGAGTGCTACGTTTGGCGACCGCCGTCAAAGCCCTTAACAAAGGCAGTCGCTCGCTATTTGTGGTCAATGGGGCGGTCACCAGGACTACCGAGCGGCAAAGCGAGCTCAAAGCGGAAGCGCTTGGCGAACTGCTTGGCAATCTCAACTGCGATGCGCTCGCTCCGTCGGAATTCGATCGCTCGCTGGGAGAACCGCTTTGGGAGTCGGTTTCGCGGCTTTCGAAGGGCGTGGTGCAACTGGGCGGAGTTCGCAAGGTCAAAGGCGTCGATATCGCGGTGGCTGGCCCCAACCGGCCAATTGCCTCGATTACAAGCCAGGGCTGGACCATTTTGCTTTGGGATGGCGACCTCGCATCGCTCAAGTCTCAGCTACCGAAATCGCACGGCAAAGTCTTGGCGATTGTGCGCGCGGCAACTCGCCCACAGAAGCCAGAACAAATCCGCAAGGGCATTTGGGCAGTCAGTCCGGGAGAAAAGGCGAAGTTCTTGCTCAGTGTTGGGCTAGCCAAGGGGTCCATCGGGAAATTTGGCATCGTGGAGCTAGGGCCGCAGTTTGCAGATGACCCTGCCGCGATGAAAATCATGGGCCGCTATTTGGCGCGGGTGCAGGCAGAGCAACTTTTGGAAAGGATGCCAAGGTTGGATTCCGCCGAGTACGTAGGGTCAAACGCTTGTTACGGTTGTCACGAGTCGAGCAATCTCGTTTGGCAAAAATCAGCGCATGCCCAGGCACTTACGACGTTGGAAAAGGTCAAACACGACCGCGATCCGGACTGCGTTGGATGCCATGTTGTGGGCCTCGACCACACAAACGGCTTTGAGTCGCGTGCGCTGACGCCGTCGCTCAGCGATGTTGGGTGCGAGAGTTGCCACGGTCCCGGAAAGCTGCATACCGAGGACACGCGAAAGCAATCCATCAAGCGCGGCAACTTGGATGACTGCCTGAAGTGCCACAATCTCGACCATAGCCCCGGATTTGACCCGCAAAAGTACTGGTCAAAAATCAAGCATTGACCGCGTGTTGTGTGGAAAAGCTGGGGATTTGGCCATTTTGGTTTTTAGGAATTTTGGGCCAAAGTCGCGGTATTATTGCGTTTTTTATAGCAAGAACTGCCCAAATTAGTACAACATTTTGATCGACCAGTTTTCCCACATGGTTGACTCGACCTTGCTATCGTACAGAATGGATCAAGTCTGTTTTTGGGCCCGCGCTCGCGGGTCCTTTTTGGAAAAGTACGATGTTACAAGAGCATGGTTTTGAGCCTCAACTGAGCACGAATACGGATCGCCCACGGTTGACTCAAGCGTTGTTTGCTCACACGTCGCCGCGCTTTGCGTCCTTCACCATTTTGCCTTCCAATGCGCGCGCGGTCGAATCTGCCGCCCTGTTTACTTGCGGTCTTAGCCCATTTGTGGCGATTCTCGGGCCTTCTGGTTGGGGGAAATCGCACCTGATGGAATCGGTTTGCACGGTGCTTAAAAGCGAGCACCGCGGCATTGCTTCGGTGGTCAGCGCCAAGGATTGGCTGACCCTGGAGCAACGAGCCGACCTGCCGGCGCCATTGCTTCTGGATGATATTCAAGAGGCTTGGGAGAGCCCGCGATGTCGCCACCTTTTACGACTTTGGTTGGAACGCCGAGTGCGAGTCGGGCGTCCCACCATGGTCAGCATCGAGAATTCGCGCTTCAAAACGAGACTTAGGCAAATCCTGCCGCAAATTGGGGAGTGGACGGTTTGTGAAGTGGGGTGTCCGACGAAACAAGAGCGTGTGCCGCTCATCGTGGATGTCGCCGACACCCTGGGAATGAGTCTCGCGCCGGAGCTGGTGAGCATGATGGCCCGCCGACTTTCGGGAAATGGCAGAACACTACGTGGTGCTCTGCAAAAGCTGCAATGTTTGCGGCTGGATTGGCGGTCCGCCGATTCGGTCGTCCAGGCTTGTGGAGTGCTGCAGCCGTATTGTTACCAGGCGGGCGGTACAGACCTGCGTGACGAAATCTCTGAGTCGATTGCTTCGTTGCTGAAGGATCGCGGAGAGAGCGATGCGGCCGTTGTTCGCGACGTGACGATTTATGCGATGCGCGCACTTTCGGGCCTTGGCGAATGGCAAGTTGCGGACTATTTCTACGATACTCCCGGCGCAATTTATGCGGCGGTACAGCGTGTAGAGTCGGCCGATCGGCACGAATGGGTGGACCTTTTGAGATCGGAGTGGGTCAGCAAATTTGCGCGTCATATGGCGAGCAATTAACGCGGTTTTGAATCGTCTATCCTTGTGCGCCATGCCTCTGCATACGTGAGTTTTCGAAACCACGTAAGTCTTGCAGGATGGTTGTCCCGAAAGATTCGCTACGATGAATGTTGGCGGTTTTGTGATTGATGCGTTCTGTTTGTAACCTCGCGCTGATTCCGGTTTGGTTGCATCCGTCCCACCTGGTGTCGACGGCACGCATCGTCATGGCTGGCCACGGCCTGCGCTGGCTCGTCGTTTTTGATGGCGCAAAGGTCGTTGGGCTGGTTTCTCAATCGGATATCGAGCACGCGAACCCAGAAGACACGCTCGAAAATGTGGCGATTCCGCCAAAGTTGTCGTTTGATGGCGCTGAATCCATTCAACAGGCCACGCGAATGATGGTTGCCGCTGATGTGGATGCGGTGCCGGTAATTGCCTCGGGGCGAGTGCTCGGCGTGGTTACGTCGACGACGCTCCTTCGCGAGCACGAATTTACTTGGGATCCGCACACAGAACTCAGTCGAAGCGATCGATTGCGATTTTGGGTCACCAATACCTTGGAAGAAGGGATCGAGGTTTCCTTGCTGTTCTTCGACCTCAATTTCTTCAAGCAATACAATCAGCTCTTCGGACACGTCGTCGGCGATCGCGTTCTCAGCCGAGTGGCAAGATTCCTGGCTTCCTGCCTTGATGAATCGCGCGACGTTTTGGTGCGCTATGGTGGCGACGAGTTTGCCGTGGGCACCACCCGGCTTCGCGACGAAACCGAAGCCTTGGCACGCGAAATTAAGGCACGTGCAGATGCTGAGTTGATCGACGAGCACGGCATGCCGATCACGTTTTGCATCGGCATTAGCGGCGGCCGCAGAACCGGCGGAGTCGCGCGAAGCAACGTGCCAGTCAGCGCCATCTACGACGACTTGGTTAACGCGGCGAGCCAAGCCTGCATGTCCGCAAAGGCTCAACTAAAGGAGCGCATCGCGTCCGCCCAAATTGCATCCATGGGCGACGACGTTACCGGGTAAAACTCGGCTATGCCATCACCACAATTTGACGCCATCGGTATCGTCAGCAAAGACCTGGATCGATCGGTTGAGTTCTATAAGCTTGTTGGCGTGCCCGAGCCTAATGAAAAAGAAGGACAGCATTGGGAAAGCACTTTGCCCAATGGTCTTCGCTTGATGTTTGACCACATCGACTTGATAAAGCAGATCTTCCCAGACTACGTTGCACCGGTCGGTCATCGCATGGGGCTGGCTTTCAAGTGCAATTCTGCCGATGAGGTCAACTCCACTTTCAAGGCCGTCGTTGACGCTGGATTTGATTCGAAAGTTGAACCATTTGATGCCTTTTGGGGCCAACGCTACGCAACGCTCATTGACCCAGACGGCAATTTGGTGGACCTTTTCGCAGCGCTCTAGTCGGCATCCAGCGCCTGCAAAATAGCGTCCGCGTATCTGGCGCTCGCTCCGGCATGTTGATGCACAAACGCGAGTGCCGCCGCTCCCATCGCGTTGCGCCGGTTTGCATCGAGTCGCAGTTCGTTCAGCGCATCCGTGAGCTTTTGGGCGGAATCCACCGTGATCGTTGCACCGCATTTTTCGGCTGCGTTCGCTACCGCCGCGAAATTCTGCATGTGTGGGCCGTGGATGACTGGCTTGCCTAGCGCCATCGGCTGGAGCAAATTCTGCCCACCAAGGTTTGAAAATCCGCCGCCGATAATCGCAATATCGGCTACCGAATAGACTTCGCCAAGCTCGCCGTAAGTATCCAGGATGAGGTACTCGCCTGTTTCACCTTTTGACCGCAACGCGACAGGACCAAAGCGCTCTACGACCAATTGTCCCAGCGGCCCAGCCCGCTCCAGATGCCGCGGCGCGTGGATTATTTTCAAATTGCGACGCTCAAGTTTGATCATCGCGTCGATGACGAGCGCCTCTTCCTCCTCGCTTCTTGTGGAGCCAATGACGATCACGAAGTCTTCAGCCGCCATACCTAGCCTTTCGCGCCACTCGTCAGGGCTCGCCTTTGCAGGGGCGAGTGCCTCATCGAATTTGCTGTTGCCAAATATCTCAACGCTTTTTCCGCCCAAGGCGGTGATCCGGTCCGCATCGAGGTCGGTTTGCATCAGGCATCGATCGACTCGCTTGAGGAGCGACGAATAGAAGAATTGGAGCTTGAGCGCGCGCGGATACGAGCGGTCGCTGATGCGGCCATTCAGCAACATCGTTTTTGCGCCAACGATTTTTCCTGCCTCCAGAAAGTTCAGCCAGAGCTCGGTTTCCATGATCGCGATGACCTTTGGCCGAACATGCGCGATCGCCGACATTTGGAACAAAAATACGTCGATCGGGAAATACGCGATGTGGTCAACCAGTTCGGTGGCTTGATCTACGGCCGTCCGATGTCCACTCGAAGTCGTCGTGGTCAGCACAATTTTGATGGACGGGTCGCGTTGGCAAAGCTCCTTCAAAATCGGCAGACTCGCCATCACTTCGCCGACGGAGACCGCGTGAATCCATACAGTGCGGTCCTTTTTGGAGAGTTGGAACGGGTAGCTTCCACGTCGCTGGGCCCAATTTGGCGCCTCCGCGCGTGCACGTGTTCGCACCCACATCCAAACGACCCAAATCGGGCACGTGATGGTCAGGACGAGGTTATAAAGCCACCACATTGATTTGGGGACCAGTGACGAGATCGAACGCCCGTTTGTATCGCTCCCGAGTGCCTTCGACGACTTCTTCAGGAAGCGCGGGACCCGGTGGCTGCTTGTTCCAGTGGATAGATTCCAGATAATCGCGCACGAATTGCTTGTCGTAACTCGGCTGGGATTCGCCCGGTTTCCAAGATGCCTGATCCCAATAGCGAGAACTGTCGGGAGTCAATGCTTCGTCAATCCAGATCAACCCATCATCCACTAGCCCGAATTCAAATTTTGTGTCGGCGAGAATTAGCCCGCGACTTTCGGCGTGATCAGCGGCCGCCTGATAGAGATCGAGCGTAAGTTGCCGAAGCATGCCAGCCAGCTCGAAGCCGATCGAGTCAACCATTTGGTGAAAAGTTACGTTTTCATCATGACCTGCTTCCGCTTTTGTGGCAGGAGTGAAAATTGGTTCTGGCAAGCGAGATCCATCACAAAGTCCATCGGGCAAATCCAATCCCAGCACGTCACGGCCCTCACTGCGATAGGCCTTCAACAGCGAACCAGTAATGTATCCGCGCGCGACGCACTCAAAAGGAATCACCCTGGCCTTCTTTGCGATGACGGATCGATTAACCAAATGGTCAAATGCTCGCGGAAATCGGTCGCGGATGGCATCGGTGTTACCAGTGATGATGTGGTTGGGCACAATCTCGCGCAACCGTTCGAACCAAAAGAGCGACATTTGGTTTAGGATTTCGCCTTTACCGGGTATCCCATTCGCCATGCAAACATCGAACGCCGATATCCGGTCGGTGGAAACGATGAGCAATTCGTCGCCAAGATCGAACACGTCCCGCACCTTGCCCGATTTGGGTTCTGGCAAGCCCGGCAATCCAGCAGCCGAAAGAAGAATCATTCCACCTGAATTATGGCCGCAAAGCGCGAGCCGCGCCCTCAACGCATCATTCGGTTGAGCGCGTGTCCGATGGCTTCCGCTGCGTATTCGATCAGCGGCAGGTCGGTGTGGTAATTCAATCGAGTGGGGCCGATGAGCGCGATCATGCCCGCCTCATGGCCGTCAACGATGATCGGTTGGCGCATCACGGTGAACATCCCCAGCGGCTGAACGCGGTTTTCCGAGCCGATCGTTATTGCCGCTCTTGGACCCGTCGTAAAGACGTTCTCCATCACCCAGTCGGGATGTTGCATGGTCGCGAGCAGGTTTTCTAACGGCTTGGTATCGCGCTTGAACTCCGGCTGAGCAAAGAGGTATTCGGCACCCTCGACCATGAGTTTGCCTTTGCTCATTCGCGTGGCGATTTGACGGATTGCACCGGTCGCGGTAAACAACATTCGCTGATCGGGAGCGCCAGAATTGCTGCCTGCTTTGAGCCTAGCGAGTCGGCTCAGCGGCACTCCATTGACGAGCTCAGACAGTGCCTCATTCAGCGCACCCAGTTCGGTGAGCGTCAGCCCAACGGGGCACTCAATCATGCGATTTTCAACGTGGCCGTTGCTCAAAACCAGAACGAGCAACGCCTTTTCAGGCCCAAGCGCAGTGACCATTGCACTGCGAGCACTCAGCTTTGGACTGCGCACAGTCGTCGCCGCGCTCATCAAGTGGGTCATTTGGCTGAGCAATCGAATCGTGCCATGAACCAGCGATTGGGTCACTTCTGATTCATCAATGGAGGAATCGACGGCATCGCGATCTGCCGCGGCGGGGGTCGACTTTGTGTTGATGTGGTCCACGAAGTAGCGGTAACCCAAGTCGCTCGGAATCCTGCCCGCGCTTGTGTGGGGCTGTTCCAAGTACCCCAGGTCCGACATTTCCGCAAGCTCGTGGCGGATCGTCGCCGACTTGACGCCCAGCTCATATTTTGCGGTGAGCAATTCGCTGCCCACCGGCTCAGCGGCGGTCACGTATTCAAACACGACTGCCTTCAATATGAGGTGCTTGCGAGGATCCAGTTCCGCCATACCTTCTTATTTTACGCCGCAAGCAACGTCAACAACATTCCGTCAAAATACGATGAATACTGACAAAGAGGATGAATTTATGAAAGTCGCAATTGTCGGTGCTGGACCAGCGGGTTGCCGCGCAGCCATGCTTTTGGCCACCCACGGAATCAAAGCCGATGTTTTTGAGGCACGCGATCGCTTGGGTGGTAGGTTGAAAACTGTTCCAAACGGCGACGGGTTTTATGAGGCTGGCGGCGAATGGATCGATGCCGAGCACACCCGAGTTCTGGACCTCATCCGCGAATTTGGCGAGGAACCCGAGGTGAGCACCCAGTGGCCCGGCAAAGTGGTCTTTCGTGGAGAATCGTGCCCTGAGGATGACCTGTGGCCCGATGTTGCCGAAGACGCCGGTCGCGTGGCGGAGGCGATCGACTTTGCGTGCCTTGATCTCGTGGAGACACCTTGGGAAAATGTGCTCTACCAAAACTTAGATAACCAAACGGTTAGTGAGTTTTTGGATCAAAACACGTGCAGTCCGCGCGGGCGCTGGTTCATGGAAGGCGCGACGCGCAGTGACGAAGGCGAAGACACCGCAAACATCGGATTGCTTGGATTTTTGATCGGTCAATTGCACTACCTTGATCGCACTGGCGGCGAAATGAGTGCCTACAGAATTCCGCACGGCGGCGAGTGGTTCTGCCAGCAAATGCTGAATCGGGCGGGTGTTCAGGCGCAGTTCAATAGCCCACTCAACGCGGTTGAGCGAACGCCAACTGGCGTCAGATTGGAGTTTGTTAACCAAACGGTTGAATGCGACCGCGTGATCTTGACGTTGCCTCCCGCGGCGCTTGAGCAGATTCGATTTGACTACGTAAGCGAAGATAAATTGGCGGCGTGGAGCGCGATGGGCATGGGCAGAATTGTTAAAGTGCGCGCGACTCTGAACAAAAAAGTCTGGGAGGGCACGGCGCGACGGCTCACCGACCTTCCCACGCAACAAACTTGGGATGCCGCTCGGAGCGGCTCGCCGCCGACCCTGGCATGCTATATCTGCGGCGACGGGGCCGAGACCCTGATGCAGAGCGAGAATCCTGGAGAAGTCGTCCTTAACCATTTGGATGAAATTTATCCTGGTGCTAAGGCAGCGTGCGTGGACGTTGAACTTTACGACTGGGCTACTGACCCGTTTGCGGGAGGCGGATTCCCCTACTATGCGCCGGGCTACGCGCTAAACCATTCGCAGCATTTGGCGCGCTCGGAAGGCAACGTGCACTTCGCGGGGGACTATGCGGCGGACTGGTTTGGGTTCATCGAAGGGGCACTGGAGAGCGCCGAGCGAGCCGTTAACGAGGTCATCGATTGACCGTAATCGAAGGATTTGACGCTCAATCAGGCCGAGCACTAAGGATAGCGCTAGAAGGGGGCAAAATCGTTTCCAGCGAGGAGATGGCGCCGAACCCAGAGCTACCGCGATTGCTGCCTGCGCTGGCAGACAATCACTGCCACATCCTCCCCACCGGGCTGGATATGCAAAAGCTATGGCTCGGGGCCTGCGAGTCGAAAGCGCAGGTGCTCGACGCGCTGCGAGATCGAGCCGCGCAAACCGAGGGTCGCGACTGGGTTCTCGCCGTACACTACGATCAAACCAAGTTCGTGGACGGGCAGCACATTCACCGTCGTGAACTTGATACTATCGACTCGACAAAGCCAATGCTGGTTCGCCACGTCAACGGTCATGCGTCGGTCGCAAATTCGGCTGCACTAATGGCCGCTGGAGTAGACCAATCCACCGCAAATCCACCAGGTGGTGAATTTGTTCGAGACGCGAGCGGCGAGTTTACAGGCCTGCTTCTCGAAACCGCTCACGAGAAAGTGACGGCAGCCGTGCCCAATCCCACGACTGGCCAAATGGTTAAATCCATCCTCGATGCTTGCCACTCCATGCATTCGATGGGCATTTGCGGCGCGGCAGACATGATGACGGGGCGATTTGACCTTGAATCCGAGTTGATCGCCTATAGGCGAGCCAGCGAATCAGGCTGCCCGGTTGCCCTGCGGCTGTACCTCCAATGGAGCACCGTGTTTGGCCCTCGGCGAATGGATTCCAACCTGCTGCAGGAATTGATCGGGAACGCAACTCCGGGCTTCCGGGTCGCGGGAATCAAAATCTTCGCCGATGGTGCGATCGGGTCGCGGACGGCGGCGATTTACGGCCAATTCCAGGGCTCAGATGGATCAACCGACGAAGGCACCTTAATCTATGCGCCAGAAAAGCTAAAAGCGATGGTGCAGACAGCGCACGATGCTGGCTACTCGGTCGCGATTCACACGATTGGCGATCGATCCACGGACCACGTCATGGACGCGTTCGAGGCCACTGGCGACCCGGCCCGGCACCGCATCGAGCACATCATGATCATGAGCGACGCGCAGCTCGAGCGGCTTGCAAAGCTGGGATGCCACGCGACATTTCAGCCCGAATTTTTGTCGGCATTTGGACATTCCTATCAACGCCAGCTTGGCGAGCAGCGCGCCTCGAAATTGATCCGCATGCGCTCTGCTCAGGAAGCTGGAATCCCGTTCAGCATCAGCTCCGACCGGCCCATCGTCACCGGCAATCCGGAGATTGCCATCCGAAATTCGCACGCACGGCCCGCTGGGTTCGACCCAAACGAGAACATCACGCTGGAACAAGCTTGGCACGCGCACACAACCATGGGATGGATCGGCATGGGCGATCAGCCAAGTTTTGAACCCGGAAGCATCACGGGCGCGATGCTGCAACCTTAGCAGCGCAGCTTAACGGGAATTGGCGGTAACGGATCGATGAAGCGGAGCCGAAGTTGGAATCCCTGCCGATCCTGTAGCGGTGCGGGCGTGCAATCCATGACGTGCGCGAGCTGGCTGGCATCAAACCGCGGAATCGCGACCCTAACCACGTCGCCCGGCTCATGGCGGCAGAACGAAAGCAGCCTAGCTCCTGATCGCGAAACGTCCACCAATTCCGCGGGTTCCTCATTAATAAAGGCTTGCTCGCCATGAAAACGCTCGGTGCGCGCTTCTTCGCGGCGATTGATCAAAGCAGGTACGGCTGGCGCGCGAAGGCAGAAAGTGTGGTTACCCGTGTCGCGGCTGACAACCTCGGACTTGAAAACGACGACGCCTTTGTCAATCGGCACTTCAATGGACACCTCTTCGCCGACCCGAAGTGGCACAAAAAAGTCGCGCTGCATGGGCGAGGAAATGTGGATTCCGGCTCGGTCTTTGGTGAGGAATCGGGCTCGATACATGCCCGAAAGCGAGCGCAAACGAACGATCGTTTCCGGGCGAACCGTATCCAACACGTGACGTCGCCGGCGCAATCGAAAGTGACTTACTCCCGCTCCGATTGCCAGCGATGTAACGAATGCTGTCGCAAATAGTTGAATGGCCTGAATAACCGGGCCCATGTGCCAAACCTCACCGACGGCTTAGCTCTTTCTCAAACTGCTCCCGAGCTGGACCGAAGGCCTTCAGAGCTTCACCTAAGCTAATCGTAGCTTCGGATCCGGCCTCTTCGTCGCCCGAATCAGCATATGCCAAGCAATCGCCTGCCGCCTGAATCAGCAATTTGTGAGCCAATTGGCGCATCTCATGCGATTCAAAATGATTTTTGGGCGGTTGGAGGGCCTCCAGCAGGCTTGCCAGTGAATTCGCTACGCTTTCTAGCTTTGCCCAAAGCGATCGGGTTGCCGCAGACTTGGGATCGGCGGTGGCGTGCCGCAATCCATCGCGGAATTGCTCGGCGATAAGGTCCATGCGGCCATCGAGAACGCGCATCACCCAGCGATATTGCTGGGCTGGTTCGTCACTCGTCAGCTTCTGCCACTGCGCAATGGCGTCTTGCATAGGCTCAATTTGACCCTGTAGAGCACTGGCCAGCGCCAAACCAATCGCCGTATCGCTCGTTCGTTTGTTGGCGAGGGCGGCCTGGAATCCCGACTGCGCCTTACCGAGTTCGCCGTTCATCAGGTCGATGGTGGCTTGCGTGCTGATGACGCTCGCATTTTCGCCGTCGCGGGCTTTGGCTTCGTTGAGCGCGTCTTGGGCCCGGTCCACTCGCCCGATCTCGATCCACATTTTTGCGCTGGAAACGAGCAATGCGGGGGTCTGCGGGTTCATTTTGCCGAAGCGCGTGGCCTCGTCGGCCGCAACCTCATTGAGCCCAGCAGCGACCAAGACGCGAACCAGTTGCTCGCGAATCGCGCCGGAATAGGGAAGCACGTCCGCCCCTTCGCGCAAGATCATGATTGCCTCGCCGTTTTGGCCCTGCGAGACCAAGCGGGCCGCTTTGGAAAGATAGGTTTGAGGGTCAGCGGCGATTGGAGCTTGTGGCTGAGGCACAGGCAATGGGTCGGCAACGCGATCAGGAACTGATGCCTGCTGACCGCCTGGAGCACCGTCATCCGGCTTAGTGGCTGGAAAACCGCGCAAAAGGCCGTCGCCCAGCATTACGGCCCAAGTTCGGGCAATCGATTCTGCGGCTGAAGTGCTGTCTTTGACGCCAGAGACCTCGACCATCATCGAGTCCGCGTGCCGCCAAGCGAGTTTGCCTTTGGGGTCGTAGCAGAGTACCGATCCTTGAACGTTGCCGTTCGACCAGAATGCGCTCACGAGGCAGACATATTTCGCGCCAACCGCCCGCGCGGTTTCGAGCATTCGATCCAGACTCGACTCGGGTTCGCCGGCCGGTGCCTTTTTTTCCTCCTGCCACTTTCGAAATGTTTCGTCCGCGGGCGACCAGAGCACGGCCTGCACACGACCTGTGTCGTCGAGATGCGTCGCGAAGTAAGCCGCAATTTCAACGTTGGGGTCGGAGTCTTCGATCTTCGCAGCCCGTTGCGACCCGATGATCACAATTGGCTTTGCGGCTGCGGCGATGCATGCCAACAGTGACAGGATCAAAAGTAGGAAAATTCTGCGCAAGATATTAACCGCCCAAAACCCGCAGTGCGGCTCGGCATGCGTCGAGCGCGGCTTGGTTGCGATTTTTGTCGCCACTTCCGTTCTCCAAACGTCGCTTATAGGCTTCGGCCGCGCGGGTGTACGCAGTGATAGCTTCCGACCGGCGACCGAGCTTCTCGTAACATTGACCGAGTCGTTGGTTCACAAGGGCTGGGTCTGCGCCACTGGAAAGTGCTCGATCGTAAGCATCGGCCGCTCGCTCGTAGTCGCCGGTCATAAAGTGTTGGCGGCCGATTCGCATCATGTTGTCGGCGTCATTCGCGCCGTCAGGGGCTGACCCTGTGTCGCTCTGGTTGCCCTCGCTCGGCTTGATGTCGATCACTCCGTTCGATTTCGTCGGCTTTGAGTTGACCGGCGTCGGGTCAGGGTCGCCTTCGTTTTTGGTTGGCGCGGGCGGCTTCGTTTGCTGTTTTTCGGGTACGGCATTGGCGATGGGGCCGTTCACCCGCATTGGCGCAACTGGGGTGGGGTCTTCGCGTTCGATCGGCGTGCGTGTCGCCTGGCTTTCAGTGGTCCGAACGGGTTCGCGGGGCGCTGGTTCTTCGACTTTGGTGACCCCTTCAGTCGTTGGTTTTTGGCTAAGCCGTTCCGCTGGATTTGAATCTACTGGCGAAGGTTGTTTGGACTGCAAATTTGGCTCGCTCTCGGTGGGAGTCGTGCTCGCGGTTTGCAACGCGGATTGCACGTCGTTTCGCATCGATGCCACGGCGAACATCGAACCGACCGACATCACGAGAACCGTGGTTGCGGCAGCTGAGATGAGGGCGAGCGGCTTGCGCCGCGCTGGCGCGCTGGATTTTGCGAGCGCGTCTTTCAAATAGGTGAGCTTCACTCGGTCGAGCGGCGAATCTGGATTCAGTTCGACGACCTTCTCGTAAGCCTTAAGCGCGCTTGGCAAGTCGCCCTTTCGCTCGTAGGCGTCGCCTAGCAAAGCATAAGCATCGGAAGAACCCGGATCGTGGCTGAGTGCCTCTTGCGCGACGAGGATGGCCTCGTCCACGCGCCCCTCGGCCAGCCTCCCAATTCCTTGATCGATGAGATCCGAGTTTTCGGCCCGAGCGTTGTCAATGACTTCTTGGCTCAGTTCTATGCCGCACGATCGGCAGAAGCGGCTATCCAATGTACTGGTCTTGCTACAGGCTTGGCAACAAATCATGGCGACTGCCTCCGTCTCAAAGAGGACGCAAGTTTACCTGCCTCAAGTTCACCGACCGCGACGTATTTCTTGCCGGTATACGTCTGCGAGCCCTAAATAGGGGTTGCTTTCCATGCTTCGCGTGATTTTTTTGACGGCTTGCAAGAAAATGCTCTGCGCGCCCTGTTTGGTATGGCCGCCTCGCTGGCCGATGGCTTCGAACGTCCAGCCGCTCAATCTGAGCAGAAAAACGTCCTTTTGCCGTTGCGTGAGCTTGGCATTGGCGACTATGGCGGCCCATTCACGGTCCAGAAGGTAAGCCCAACCCGGCTCCGAAGCGCGCAGTTTAACGCTGCGATCTCGCTGAGCGGCCTGGATCAGTTTTCTTTGAAAAGAATGTTCAGAATAGTGGGGAAACTCCTTGTCCCGCGGCACAAGCGCGAGCAGAGTATCAGCAACGTACGAAAGTTGGCGTATGGGGATCATCGTTCACCTCAATAGTAGACAAGAATATACTACTATTAGGAAGTTGCGCTGACATTCGTCAACCACTCCTAGTAATAAATGCTTGGCTCATCTTGTCGACTTTGTAGGATGAAAGTGTCAACAAAGTGCACTGCTAGCAAAAATGCCAGATATTTAGGGGTCAGGCAAAGATTGGGCAAAAAATCCGCAAGAAAACCCTTTTCAATTCACGGGAATGTGGTGTATCATGATTGTGAATACGTATTCTGAGATAAAACGCTAGGCTCTGAGAATACGCAAAACAAAATTTCTCGCCGCTCACCAATGTGAAGCGACATGTTCGCCAGAAAGCTGCTTGAAACGCAGATTCGAGCGAATCGAAGAACGGCGGGAGGAGATGGAACGATGAAGTGCACTCTTAAGAATCTAAGCATCCTCGGCATGATCGCGCTAGTCGGCGCGGCAAACGCACAAATTGACGGCTCCTACAAGGCCGCCTACGGTAGCCCAATCGTCCTGCAAGACACTCAGACGAATTTCGGCGACTCCAATACTGGTCTGCAGTTCAGCGCGAACGGCAACGAATTGAATGCCGCTTATGCATATCGCGACGCAAGCGACCTGTATTTGTTCTTCCCCGGTAACCTCGCCACCGACTACACCAGCTTTGAGCTGTTTATTGATAGCCGAGCGGGCGGCCAAAACCGAATCACGGCAACAAACTCGGGCATCGGCTTCGGCAAGTTGCGACGAATGGGCGACGACGGATCCGGTAACGGTCTGAAGTTTGACAACGCCTTTAGCGCGGACTATTTCTTCCACATGAATGGTGGCGGCGATACATACACTGCCTACTTGGACTGCGCAATCATCGGCAACAACGTTGGTGAAGTCGGCGACAACCGATACAATCAAGGTGGTTTCTGGCTCGGAAGCAGCCCAGGCTTCGGTACGATGAATGCTGGCCAAGTCAACTCTGGTCTCGGTGTAGGCGTAAACATGTCGAACACCGCTGGCGTTGAAGCTGGAACTGGACTCTCGACATTGGCCAACACGGGCCTCGCTACGGGTCTCGAGTTTCGAATCCCGCTGTCCATGATTGGTGCGAATCCAACTTCGGCACTCCGAGTTTGCGCATTTGTTAATGGCCAAGGCGCCGACTTCGTGAGCAACCAAGTTATGGGTGGCCTCGGTGGTTCCGACAACTTGGGCGATCCGCGAAACATCGATTTCAGCAGCATTGCTGGCGATCAATTTTTCACGGTTCCGGCGACCAACTCCGCGTACCGAACAATTTCGGGCAAGATCAAATTGGGCGATTTGACCGGAACGTACGTTCCAGGCAATCCGCAACCAGTCGTGGAAATGGAACTGCGCGACAGCGGTGGTACCAAGATCCGAGACCTGATGGTTTCCGTCGAGCCAGACCAGTCCTATTCGGTTACGGTTCCGGCCGGCAACTACCAACTTTCGTTCAAGCCTCGAAAGTGCCTGCGCAAGAACATCAACGTGGACGTAACCTCTGGCAACGTTACCAACGCTGACGTCGTCTGCTTGCTTGGCAACATCAAGTACGACGGAATCATCAACACCGACGACTACCTCGCACTGTCGGGCTTCTTCGACATGAGCGATGGCGTTGAGTACGATCAAGCATGGAACGACTGGCGAAACTGGAACAACGACCTCCAAGCCTGCCCATCTTGGTGCGACTTGAACTACAACGGTATCATCGACACCGACGATTACCTGTTCCTGTCCAACAACTTTGACAACGCTGACGAATAATCAGTAACGGTCAAATGCACCTAGAAAAACCGGTGCACCGGGCTAGCTCTTCCAAGGAGCTAGCCCTTTTTCTTGCGCGCCCTCTGCTAAGCTAAAATGACGACATGATGGAAGTTTTGCAGCGAACCGCCCTTTTTGATGATCATGTCGCGGCTGGAGGGCGAATCGTGTCGTTCGCTGGATACGAGTTGCCGGTTCAGTATTCCGGTGTGATCGCGGAGGCAAAGGCCGTGCGCGCTGCTGCCGGAATGTTTGATGTCAGCCACATGGCCCGGCTGGTGCTCACCGGTGACCGCGTGCTCGAATACCTGGAGTACATCACAACAAACGACGTCAGCAAGCTAACCGATTCGACCGGGCAATACTCGATGTTCCCAAACGATAAGGGCGGCATCATCGACGACATCATCGTCTACCGCATCTCGCAGGACGAATTCCGAATTGTCGCCAACGCCGCGAATCACGTGAAAGACCTTGTTTGGATGCGGCTGCAGAACCACTTTGGCGTCCTCATCACGGACCAAACCGATGAGACTTGCATGATCGCCGTTCAAGGCCCGGACGCCGTCGCGACGTTGTCCAGCATGGCCGAGCGACCAGATGAACTCAAAAATGCACCGCTGTTCGGCGTTTCTGAGCAAAAAATCGCGGGGATCGACTGCTTTGTCGCTAGATCTGGCTACACCGGCGAGGACGGATTCGAGGTGATTTGCTCGCGTGGCGATGGCTCGGCGCTTTGGAAGGCATTGCTTACAAAAGGGGTAGTGCCGTGCGGCCTAGGTGCGCGCGATGTCCTGCGTGTCGAGGCGGGATTGCCTCTCTATGGTCACGAATTGGAGGACGAATTGAGTCCCATCGCGGCCGGTCTGGGTTGGGTTATTAGCAAGACCAAAGAGTTTGTCGGGTCAGACATCATCAATGCCGCCAGACTCAATGGAACCGATACAAAGCTCGTCGGATTGAAGCTAGAGACAAAACGCGTGGCTCCAATCGATGCACAGGTAGCCATCGATGGCGAACCCGTCGGCACCGTCTGTTCCGGCGTTTTTTCACCGGCATTGGATTGTGGAATCGCATTTGCGTTCGGCAAGCCCAGCCTGAAAATTGGCGACCAAGTAAGCGTCGAAGTACGCGGAACCGCCGAACCTGCCACCGTCGTGAATAAGAGATTCTTACGAAACTGAGAACTTTCCTGAGACAATCGGCATAGTTAACCAATAGTAAAGTTAGATCACCATGGTTGAAACGATTGCCTGCCCGATTGCCGACCTTGGCCTCGAGTTTCCCGCGAGCGTCTACGTCCTTTATCATGCCGCGACCCAAAAATATGGCTGCTACTGCGTACAGTCTGTTCATGGCCTGGCTTGTTTTTCCACTGAAACCAACGCCTATCGCTTTTTGGAATGGCTGGACCTCAGCGGCATGACAGCCATGGAAGTCACCTTCGATGAAGCGCGCGAAATCGCCAAAGACCGCCCAGAGTTCGTGGTGAGCTTGATGCTCTTGGACGATATGCAAAATCCGGTCATTCACTATGTTCGCTGACAAAGTGTCAAACTGTAGGTGGCCGTTCCGGCCAGATTAAGCGCCATGAATGTTGGAACCCGAACCTATGCCGAGCTACACCTTCACCTCGGCGGAGCGGTGCTTCCTCGAATCCTCTATTCCTACATTCAAAAATCCAAGGAAAACCGGCTGTATCCAGAGCGAGTGGAGCTAGCAACGCGCTATTTACGCCAATTTCCTACCTATGAAAAGTGGGAACGACGCCTCAGCCGCCCCAGCGCAACCCTGACGCAATACCTCGAAAAACACAAGTTGGTCGAGCCGCTGCAAACAATCGACAGCATCGGATACATGGTCAACCGTCTTCTTCGGGGGTGCTATGTTTTCGAAAACATGGCCTATTTGGAGTTGCGCTACAACCCGTATTTCCGAATCCCAAGGTCGGTGCCGCACAACGAAATGCGAACGCGCATGGCGGAAATCGTCAGCACGGTCAATGCGGCCGCAAACGCCACTTTCCGCGATTTTCCCATCGTTTTCGCCCAGATTCTGTGCATGGATAGCCGCTTGCCGCGGGAGATCAACTTTGAGATCATGGAGCTTGCTGCCGAGATGCGGTCGGAAGTGTGCGCAGTGGATATCGCAGGCCCCGACGAGGCGTATCGCGAAAATGAGGCCGACCTGTTGGAGTGCCTGAAGGCCGCCAAGGAAAAGCATGCACTGCGGACGACATGCCACCTGTTCGAGACGCCCGACGGCTGCTTCCCATCTTTCCTGCCTTATTGCGACCGAATTGGCCACGGAATCCAGATTCCCTTGCGATTCCCCAAGCTGCTGCCCCAAATCGCCCAGCGAAAGCAATGCCTGGAAGTTTGCCCGACCAGCTATTTCCGTACGGGCACGATGAAAACCTACAACGAATTGAAGCCGGTGTTCCAGTATTGCCTCGATCTGGGAGTGGATATCGCCATCTGCACCGACAACTCGGCCTTTCATGGCGTGCGGCTGCCCCTGGAATTCGAACGGCTCCTCACGAATAAGGTGATCGACTTCCAGCAAATGGAAGCGTGCCGCGAAGCCGCGTTTAAGCATGCATTCCGCTGGCCGGGCGTTGTCGAGCGCCGCCGCGACATCCTGGTTTAGGCGAGCCGCCTATTCCACGTTGACCAAGCGGTCCCGGTGGATCCATGCCAGGATCGCGCCGCCGAGCACCACAAAGCCAGCGACTTGTAGAGCAATCGGCAGCCCCGCTTGACGCGCTAACCAGCCAAAGAACGGTAGCAACAGCGGCCCTGCGCCCGAAAGCGCCCAAATGTGCATCGTGATCACGCGGCCACGTAGGTGATCCGGCGCGATCATCTGGAACATTGTGTTCGTCAAGTTGAATTGCATCACCGCCGACCCACCCGTGAGCGATAGCAACGGAAACGCGATCCACGGCGACCTGGCGAACGATAGCGCAATCAAGCTAATCGAAAAAGTCGTCATCGCGGTCCGCACGAGTAGCGACTTGATTGGCTTGGAGGAATAGGCCATGAGCAAGAGCAAGCCGGTCATCGTCCCGAAGCCGATGAACGTCATCGCCATGCCAAGGCCCTTTTTGTCGAGGCCCAACATCGTTTTGGCAATCGCGGGCATAAGCGCCATGTAGCTCAGTCCAAACATGGAAGTTGTGCACTCCATAAAGAACAGCGTGCGAAGCCGGTCGTCGCGAAATGTGTACTTCAATCCCTCCATCACGAGGTCGCGGATCGGCTCTTTTCGGGCGGATTTAGCGCTGATGTCGGCCCGAATTCCCAACACTGCAAAAACCAGTGCCAAGTAGCTAAGCCCATTCAAAAAATAGCAAAGCTGGGCGCCAAACCACGCCAGCAACACGCCGCCGACCGCTGGGCCAATCACGCGCGAGAGGTTGAACGTCATCGCGTTGACAGGCACAGCAGCCGGAATGTCTTCGGGCGGAACGATGCTGCCCACCAAGGATTGCCGCGTTGGAGTCTCGAAGCAGTTGACCACGCCATTGCAAAGCGCGACGCCAATGATCAGCCAATACGAGACAAAGTGAAAATAGACCGCTGAAGCCAGGAAAAGCGCGTTCACGCCGTAGATGATCTGGCTTGCGACGAGGATCCGCCGTCGATTCCAAGTGTCGATGAACGAGCCCGTGATCGGGCCGAGCAAGGCCATGGGGATCATGCCGCAGAACGAGACCCAGGCGAGCTTCGATTCGTCGCGCGTGATATCGTAAACCAGCCATCCTTGGGCGACGCTTTGGATCCACGTTCCCATGAAGCTGAGAAACGCGCCGGTCCACAACAATCGAAAATCGGGGATTCTAAATGCGCGCAGGGTTTCGTGACGAACTATCGCCGCGACCCGCGAAGAAAGCGACATGCTTTCCTAATCATGACACGCTAGCGACTGGGAGCGGCGCCTTGAACGGAGCGTCGATGCCCCAGTGCGCGGCAATAAACCTCGTCGATCTGGTCGAGCATGCTTGCTACCGAAAAACGCTTGACCGCATCCGCTTGAGCCTGTTGCGCCAATGCGTTGCGGTAGGGTTCGTTGCTCAAAAGGTCCAACATCGATGCCGCGAGCTGGTCCACTGCCTCGACCTCAACAAGTACACCGAGGCTCGCGTCATGTATCGTATCGGGTATTCCGCCGACGTTCGACGCGATCACCGGCACTCCCAACAGCATGGGCTCAATAACGCTCAACCCAAACGGTTCGTATCGGGAAGGGATGACCGCCATCACCGAAGCACGCAATAGCCGCGCGACATCGGTCCTGAACCCAAGAATGTGAACATTTCCTCCGATACCACGCGCCATGATGTCGTCCTTGAGCGAAGTGACAAACGCGGCATCTTCGACGCTGCCCGCAATCAAAAAGTGTGTATCGGGCCAGGCCATCAAGACCTTTTCTGCCGCTTGCACAAAAATGTCTTGCCCCTTTTGCTCGGTCACGCGCGCGGCGAGGGTGATGAATGGCGTGTCGATCGGCAACCGTAGCTCTTCCGCCACCACGCGCCGTGCAGTCGCCGGTTGCATGCCCGCGTCTTGTTCCGAAAGAATTGGCGAGGCATTGGGCACGACGTCAATGCTGCTGCGCTTCATGTACCGTCGCGACTCGTAGTATTCCTTCGTGTGCTGACTCACCGCGATCAACCGGCCAAATCGGCTCGCGATTACGTGGCTGATGTCGCGGTTGTAAACATGAAGATGATCGACCACGGGGATACCGGTGAGCAGGCTTACGGCGTTGGCAACGTGGGTTCCGCTGGTCAGGTGCGAGTGGAGCACATTGACTCCGCGCCGTCGGCATTCGCGCGCGACGTGCCAAGGTGCCGACATCGGTCCAATCCGGGGACCCAAGATCTCGATGCCTTCGCGGCGAAGGAATTCTTCGATCCGCCCGCGCTGGCGCAATACGACGGCGACTTGGTGGCCGCGCTGGACTTGACCTTGGCAAATGGTAACCACCATGCGTTCAGTTCCAGCAAAATCGCCAGTCCCAATGAGGTGCACAATGGTCATTCCCGTCATTATGACACTCGGTAAACTGAGTCTATGAACCCACGCCTCCGAGAAAACGATGCGTGGCGTCACTTGGTCATCAAGAGCGGCCCAACCCCCGCCTGGCTTCGTGGCGACGGCGCCGATCTGGACGTCGTGATGAGTTCGCGCTCGCGAGTGGCTAGAAATTTGCGCGGATACCCCTTTCCCCACCGCGCCAGCAAAGACGAGCTGAAATCTATTGAGCAAAAGGTTCTTGGAGCCATTGCAAAACTGGACCCCAACTTGGAAGTCTTGAGAAATTTGAGCGAATCCGAAGTGGACTACCTCGTCCATTGCCGTTTGGTTTCGGCCGATTTTGATCCCGGGATGCCCCATCGAAGCGTGGTTCTCGACGCCGCGCGGCACATGAGCCTGATGATCAACGAAGAGGACCACGTGCGCCTCCAAGTCATTACCTCGGGCTGGAATCCCCGACAGGCGGACACAACCGCCAATCGCATGATTTCCAAATTGGCCTCGATCGTCCAGTTTGCGCAGTGCGAAAGCCTGGGCTATTTGACCACCAGCCCGTTCAATGCCGGCGCAGCGACACGCACATCGGCACTTTTCCACTTGATTGGGCTCGCGAAAACCAAGCGGCTAAAGAAGGTTCTTGATGCAGTTCGAACCCAGCGAGTGGTGGTGCGGGGGCTTTTTGGTGAGCGCAGCAAGGCAATCGCGGCGTATTTTCAAGTCAGCATGACCCAGCGGCTAAAGGCCGATTTCGTCGGCGCGTGCGAGTATTTGATTCGAGAAGAGCGCAGCGCCCGCGATAGCCTAACGCACGACCAAATCTACGACTTGTGTCTGAGCGCCGCCTATTACGGAATCACCCAGCGAGGAATTTCCTACCAGACGGCGCTGGAAACCCTCGCCTACATTCGGTGGGCGGCGGCGTGCCGATTACCGGGATTTCCGGATTCTCCGAACATCATCGACAACATTTTCGTTCAGCTGGAGTCGCGAACCCACATCGATCAAGAACGCGCATCGCGAGCGCGCGCCGACGCTCTGCGACCATTTTTGGAGTCAATTTGGCAAAATCGCGCGACCGATTCATCGAAATTGCAAGTCTGACCGTAAGATAAACATATGAACGAAGAAGTGATCCGCTATGAGCCGGTTGACGCCATTCGCTGGTTGAAGCTTGGCGCCGAGCAGATGCGAAAGGACGCCAAGGACCGCGGCGCAGAGCTTGTCCGCCGAGAAGGCGCGCGCACCATCAGCAAGGACCTTTCGCAAGCGGCAAGCGCACTCTTCGGCATGGGAAAGAGCGCGGTCACCGACCTATTGCACGCAAACGCATCGTTTTGCGAATACCTATTCGATTCCACCGGCGTCGAAATTTCTCGCACGACCGGCTCGCGTCGTGTGCCATACGATTCCATCAAGCGAATCGTCCGCGCAAAAGATGGCTACAACGTGATTTTGGATCGCGGCAGCGTGGAAATTTCGCCTTATGCGCACATCGTGGCAAGCCGCATCAAAGCACCTCTAGGTTGGCGACGAAACGGACTCGAAGTACCGTTTGAAACAATCATCGACGAGTTGGCGGGCCGCTGTGGAGTTGAGGTACAAGACGAATGAGCCTAATTTATGAAGTCGCCACTTTCAGCCGCCAAGCTGCTAACCCTTGAATCCGTCGAGTCCACCCAGACGCATGCCGCGCAATTGGTGGCGTCTGGTGATCGCACGATCGGTGCGGTGCATGCCGTCAACCAAACGGGCGGACAGGGCCGATTGGGCAAAACTTGGTTCAGCGAACCCGGAAACTCACTCACCGTTTCCTTTGTCTTTTACGAATACGCCAACCATCCCAAGCCGTGGTTGATTGGAATGGCAGTGGGATTGGCGGCCGCTGGCGCAGTCCACGCACGCATTTCTTGGCCGAACGACCTGATGCTCGGTGGCCACAAAGTCGGCGGAATTTTGACCAACCTTTTCGATGATGGAAAGGGCAATCGCGTGCCTGTAGTTGGCGTGGGGATCAACCTGCACGTCGAGGAGTTTCCCGCTGATCTTCGAGACATTGCGGCGAATATCGATTCTCCTTCACGCAAACAGAACGACGCGGTAGAGGTACTACACGCCATTGTGGAGCGGATGACGCTGCTCCCAGAACCCGACGCATTTGCCGACCTGAGTCCCGTTTGGCGACACTTTGATGAGACGCCCGGCAAACGTTACCGGCTACCCAACGGCGATGAGGCGGTGGGCATTGCGATTGGAGCAGACGGAGAACTGATTTGCGCCGTTCAGGGCGAAACGACTACGATTATTGCCGCCGAGGCTATCCTTGGTCCGCCGATCGACGCCACAAGATAAAGTCGGTCTCTGGAAAGTCAACTTTGTTTTGCGCCGCCATCTCGCGCAATTGGCCGCGATGATAGGTTCCATGGTTTACGACATGGCGCGCGATATCCTCAAGCAAATTCACGAATTTCTCACCCGCCGAATTTTGGTATGAAACATAAGCCGTTGGGTCGCTGGTTCGAATGAGTTCTTGCCAGTGCTGGGCCATTGCCGCCAAGGAATCGCACAGCGAACCGGTTCGCGGAGCAAGATCCGCTTCGCTCAAGCAGCGTGAATACCAGATTTCTTGGGCCTTCAAGACGTGCTCGCGGACCTTTTCTGCATCGCCTCCCAGCGCTTCGGCCGCCGAATCCCATTTTCGATTTGCCCATCGTTCGTATTCAAAAAGGTCTGCCAGTTCTTGACGCAAAGTGTCTATTTCCATGTGTATTCCACCATTGTGCCCCGTGGAGTGGAATCATGCTCGCCCTCGCGTAGCGCGACGCGTCCATTTACGATGACGTGGCGGGGTTTGCCGCGCAGCTCCATGCCCTCAAACGGGCTCCAGCCGCACTTACTTTTCAGCCAGCTAATTTCGACGATAAAGCGCTGAGCCGGATCAAATACAACGAGGTCAGCGTGGTACCCCAGCACAATTCGGCCCCTTTCGCGAATTCCGAATAGCTCGGCTGGCCGGTGCGCCATCATCCGCGCCAGCGTGGGCAAGTCGCACTTTCCTTGGGCGACTAAATTGAGCATAACGCCGAGCGTTGTCTGCACTCCCGGCATGCCGCTTGGACTGTTCGGATAGGCAGCGCTCTTCTCCTCCCTCGTGTGCGGAGCGTGATCGCTTCCGATCACATCAAAATGACCTGCCAAGAACGCTCGCTCAATCGCTTCGCGGTTTCGCTCGCTCCGAATCGGTGGGTTCATCTGGACAAGCGTTCCTAATCGGTCATACCACTCGCCGTTCATGATCAAGTGCTGCGGTGTCACTTCAAACGTCATGTTCGCGCGTAGCTTGAATTCAGGAATCGACAGTGCTTCGCCCGCCGTCGAAACGTGCAAGATGTGCCCCGGCCGGCCGGTTTGCCGGCAAATCTCGACGATTCGTCGGGTGGCGATTTCCGCGGCAACCTCGTCGCGAATGAAGCAGTGGTCGCGCACACCCTGAATGCCCGGTCCCATCATGTTGGCCCTCTCTCGCAGCCGCGCCTCGTCCTCGGCGTGAACCGAAAATCGGTGGCTACCGTGCGATGCCATTTTGAGCAAATCTGCGTCGGATTGCACCAGCAAGGAGCCGGTTGACGAACCCATGAAAACCTTGATTCCCGGCGACCCGGGCAGGCGCTCCAAGCTTGCGAGATCGTCGAGATTTTCCGATGATGCCCCAACGAAGAATCCGTAATTTGAATAGCAGCGACCGCTCGCGCGACTGAGTTTATCAGTCAGAGTCTCGGCGGTCGTCGTGTTCGGCTTCGTGTTCGGCATCTCGAAAAACGTCGTGACGCCACCATACAGCGCGGCCAGCGACCCGCTCGCCAAGTCCTCTTTATGCTCAAGGCCCGGCTCGCGAAAGTGAACTTGCGTGTCGATGATGCCGGGCATCACGTGCAACCCACGGATATCGATCAATTCGGCGGCTGGCTCACTCGCCAATCCGCCAATCGCAATGATCCGGCCGTCCTTCACACCGATGTCGGCTTCTTCAATGCGGTCCACGTCAACGACCAAGCCGCCCGTCAATACCAGATCGTAGGTCATCGAATCGAGCCTCGCAACGCCGAAAATTGACCACGCCGAAGGAACATTCTCCCATTATGGACGCCAAAATGGTGAGGTCAAGCCGACAACTGCTATGCTCAAACCGCCAGGATGCACGACGCCGAAACCGATGTAAGCATAATCGTTCCCGCGTTGAACGAAGAATATACGATCCAGGAACTCCTTGATCGCCTGCTCGCGTTGCCGGTTTCCAAGCAAATTATCGTCATCAACGACGGTAGCGATGACCGAACCGGCGAAATTCTCAACCAGTACACCGACCGTGCGTTGATCTTGACGAACGAAAAAAGGACAGGCAAGGGAAGTGCCATTCGCCAGGCGCTCCCGCATGCAACCGGCAAAGTCGTCGTTATCCAAGATGCCGACCTCGAATACGTTCCCGAGCAATTGCCTGTGTTGGTTGCACCCATTTTAGCGGGCGAAACCGCGGCGGTCTATGGAAATCGATTCCACCACGGTCTTTTGGCGAACATGGCGCTGCCCAACAAGATCGTGAACGTGCTGCTCGCGTGGTCGGTCAGGTTGCTTTTCGGCAAGAAACTCAGCGACGAGGCAACTTGCTACAAGGCAGTCCGGCGCGATGTAATCTTGTCGCTGGGTTTGCGTTGCGAGCGCTTTGAATTTTGCCCGGAAGTCACGGCGAAGCTAATTCGATCTGGGCATGAAATTCGCGAAGTTCCGATCGACTATGAGCCGCGCTCGAAAACCGCCGGCAAGAAAATCCGATGGACCGACGCCCCAGAAGCATTTTGGACGCTTGCCAAGTACAGATTTTGGAAGCCGCCGACTAAAACAAAATAGGCCCACCGAAATCGGCGAGCCTATTTTGTTTCCGAAGAAAAGTAGCTTACTTAGGCTTTGCGCCGCCCTTCGCGCCTGCGCGGGCAGCGTTCATGTCGATCTTCTTACCGTCCA
>CAYRAX010000010.1:20920-29946 GCA_964422285.1 uncultured Chthonomonas sp. | reverse complement strand
TGCTCCCGTTCGGCTTAGGTACAAAGTCGACCGCGCCGAGCGTAAGGGCGCGCAGGGTAGCGTCTGCTCCTTCTTGGGTGAGCGAACTCACCATCAGCACTGGGCACGGAGAACTCTTCATGATCTCCTCAAGCGCGGAAAGGCCATCTCGAATTGGCATTTCAATGTCCATAGTGATGACGTCCGGCTTTAGCGTGGATGCCAAGTCGACCGCTTCTTGGCCATTGGACGCGGTGCCTATCAGCTCAAATTCAGACTCTCCCTTGAGCCAGTCGGTCAATATGCGGCGAATAAAGGGTGAATCGTCTACAACGAGAACTCGAAAACTCATGCGGATTGAAGCTCCTGGAACGACCTCTCATACTCTTCGTAGGAGATCACAAAATCATTGATTACTTGATCTAAATCATCGGCTTTGATCCCGAGCCTTTCTAGTGCCGTGTCGTCGAATATGTACTGAAGCCCATCGCCGCCGATCCCGAACCCCATAGACGATGTCAAGTAGTCGCCGATGTGGACGCAGTCAACCAAATGGTTAGGACCCTCGCACTTTCTTGGCGCATGGTGATAGCGAATAGCATCAGAAATCACCTTCGGGAAGTTCCATTGGATCGCCATGTGCTCGCCAACTTCGGCGTGATCGAACCCGAAAAGCTCTCGTTCGGCAAGGTCAAATGGAAGGCAGAACTGCTGCGCCGCATTCACGATCATCGGTAGTGCAGAGTCGATTTGCACGCTCATCGCGACCTTACCGATATCGCACATCAGGCCGGCGGTGAATGCTTCTTCTGGCGCGCCGAGTTTCGCTTGCTTAGCAATGAGTTGGGCACCGGTAGCGACTCCAAATGAGTGGCACCATAGCGCTCGAGGACCAAGCTCGTAACCTTTGATCGGCTTGCTCATCCACGGATAGCTACTGGCAACCAAGGCAAGATTGCGAACCGTGCGCATGCCAAGAATCACGACCGCTTCCCCGAGCGTGGAGACCTTGCGCGAAAGTCCGTAGTATGCGCTGTTCGCCAGGCGCAACACCTTCACACCAAGCGCCTGATCTTGCCCCAAAATGAGCGCGACGCTCGCCGCAGAAGACGTGCTGTTGTCCGTCTCCTTGATGACGCGCAAAGTCGATGCAGGCAGCGTCGGCAGATCGGAAATCGATTCCAACAGCTTTTCGATGGTCATGCCACTTTCCCGCATAGCTTTGCCTCCTGTGTTCGAATGTTGCATAGCAGTTTTTCGCCTTGCGAAATCGTTTTCACCTGCATGATGCCCGTGGCCAGGTCGTACGTCACCGTTCGACCATTGGATCCGCCAACATCAAATTTAACGGTTGGAATTCTGAATCTCAGCAGGTAGGTCATCACCGCGTCTGCGTTTCGCGCACCAATATCGAGCGTTGATCCGGCGGTTGAGCCGAACTTAAAGACCTGCGCGCCACCAGCGTATGCCGCCACCAAGCGCCGCTGTTCGGCACCAAGAGCGGTCAATGCCTCAACCAAAGCTGGCAAACACGTGTCCGCGTACTTTCCCGGTTGGGTTACCGGCTTGCCAGGAACCGCTTCAGGAAGCATGATGTGGGCCATCCCACCGACATTCGCCCGAGGATCAAACAACACCAACCCGATGCAGCTGCCCAGTCCTAGGCAAGTGAATATGCCGCCTTCCTTGGCGACATGGATATCAGCCATGCCGACCTGAAATTTCTGGATTTCCATCTCAGGCCGCCTCCTCTAACCCCAAGCGCGACATCAAAAGTTGCAAGCTCGCCACGGTTGGAATGCACAAGAAATAACCCGTGGTTTGGCCCTCAGTGGGGCCCAAAATGCTGGTCTCGATGCTCAGTGCAACCGAATCGGACATCTCCGCCTCAACCACCACCGCGCCGATCAGCGAGGCTGTGGCATCGATTCCAACGACCGGCGGCTGAACGTGAATCTCAACACCCGCCATTTCCGAAATTGCATTGATGAAGCTCGCGGTGAGAATATTGCCGATTTCCAACATGACCGAACTCGAAAGCTCGTCCACATCTGCAGGAGTTTCTGGGACCATACCGATCAGCATTTCCCACAGTCGCTGAGCAGAATCCCAGGGAAAGACAAACGCACCATAGCCTTGGACATCGCCGCAAAATTGGGTGAACACTGCAACGCTAAGTTCGCCTGAATCAGCTAGATTCGCGTGAACCTGTTGCAATGGCACAGTTTCAACGCTTGGCACCGTAATGTTGAATGGAAAATTGGTGAGCGTGGCGAGCGCGGTAACCGCATTGCCAAGACCAATATTGGCCATTTCTTGGACCGCGGACATCTGTATTTGGTTCAAGCCACGTTCTGATGAGTTCATCGTTCCCCCGTAAAGCTCTCCCCAGAGCCTCACCTGATAGGATTTCCATAAGTGTTTTGTAGAGCATCCCAGCATGGTTGCTGGTCCGTGCGAAATCCGGGGTCGCTGCCCTTTTCAACTCCAGCGGTCCGGAAAGCAACATCGCGTAATGCTGCCCCAGTTGACGCGTCACAATGACGAACAACTATGAGAACGCGATTTTTGGTTCAATGGATGGCTGCCGCGCTTTTTGCATTGGCAATGATTGGATGCGGAGGCGGAGGTGGAGAAACGCCTAGAACCTCGACCGTCAGCGGGCGAGTCACCTTCTCCGATGGGCTCCCCGTACGCGGCGCCGTTGTCGAAGGTTCAGAAGGAAGCACGACGACCACGTCCAATGGCACATACATTCTCACCCAACAGCGCGAAGCCGACTTCTTTGTGAAGGCAACCTTTACGGATGGCGGAGTCACCTATATCGGGCGTCAGCTGGTTCAAACCACCGCCAATTCTCAGACTCCCAACGCCAATATCATGGTCGTTCCAGATTCCCAGGCGGCTACGATCACCGGCGTGGTGACCGACCGATTCGGGAATCCAATCGTCGGCGCTGCGGTGCTCGCGTTCGGTTCGGGAGCGCTTAATTCGACCAGAACGATCACCGACCTCAAGGGCAAATACACGCTGTATGACCTTCTTGGCGGCACGGCGTACACCGTTTCTGCAAGCGCAAATGGGTATAGTTCCGACGCCGACACCGTTCAATTGACCGCCGGAAAGACCCAAACGCTCGACCTTTTCCTCGGCAACCCTGGCAACACGGTGCTGGAAGTGCCCAAAAATGTCAGCATCATCGCCTGGACCTCCGTGGTCACCCGAGACCGCGCCATGCAACAGGCGATTGAGGCGATGAAACGAAAGCTGAGTCCAGCGCGGGCGAGCCTGCCCACTACGCGACTAAGCCCCAACGGTAATCCGATCGAAATTCAGCTTGAATGGGACGCCCAGCAACACGGCGACCTCTATGGATATGGCGTTTACCGAGGCAAAGATGGTGGCGCGATCAAGGGCTATGACTTCCTGAAGGAAACGCTTTCGAGCGTCTATATCGATTCCGACGTCAACCTGTTTGCCGGTTCAAATTACAGCTATCAGCTCACCTCGCTAGGTTCAACATATCTCGACAACAACTCTGACCAAAGCGATCGGAGCACGGTCATTTCGGCGGTCCCATTGGGCGACGTCGTCCTGCAATCTGTGCGATTCACGCCGCTGACCTTCTCCTGGTCAAGCGTGCCCAAAGCGACCGGATACACCGTCTACCTGTTCAACCAGTACCCGGGATTCGACGTAGATTCAATCTGGCCCAGTCCGTCGAACACAACGACCAACACATCCTTGACCTACAGCGGCGGCCCATCGCTCGTAAACGGCGCCAGGTACTATTACCTTGTTGTTGCCACCGCAAACGGCAACACTAGCCGCTCGATCAGCGAGGTCGGAACCTTCATTTACCATGACTAAGTTCGTTGTCACCTGTCTTTGTCTGGGCGCGGCGACCGCGTTTGCGACGGTGCTGCCCGTTGAGGTGGGTACCACGAGGGGCCCTGATGGACTGCGAGCGCAGCTCGATTCCGCGGTGCGCCAGTTCGCGAAAAACGCAACCCAACTCACGCGGCAGGAGCGCCTTAACCAAATGGTTAATGGTTCGCGCAATCGCGTCTTTTGCTTGCCAACGAACGTTCTCGTGACCAGAAACGGCGTTTCGGTGCCACCGCCCCCACCATCTCGTGGCTACGGCGATCCTATCGTGCTGAATTTTGCCACTGGTGCAAACGCGTTCCCGGACGACTACAAAACGTTGCTGCAATCCATTGCAACTAAAGTTCAGCCGACGATCGATTCGCTGTTTGGTTTGCCCAGCACCGGCGGGAACGTTACGGTCAGCAACTACGACGCGGACATTGGTGACCGCGACGCGCTGGCTGGCGGCTACTACTTTTTTGATGGCGGCACAAACACTCAAGAAATCCGGTTCCCCATTTACAGCGACCTGATCGGGTACAAGGCCGAAGTCGCCGCGGTCAACTTCGTTCATTGCCTGCTCTTGGCGACGATTGGGCCAAAAATGTTGCCCGCTGATGGCTGGCAAGAAGGCATCGTGCGCGCGGCGACCATGCAGATTTGCCGCACTCCCGGCGCCTTGCCTGCCACTCTCGACTCCGTCGCGATTGAGCAAGTATTGGAAAGCAGCTACGACATCGGTTCGACCTATGACTGGAATAACCAGCGCGCGCTTTCTGGCCCGACTTTCATCGCGCCAAACTTACGATCACAACCGCTTCCTGCAGGTGGGTCCACGGGAGGGCTCTACCTGCTGCGCTATCAAATGGCTGGATCGGCGTTTCAAAAGGTGCTCGTCGAATATCCTGGCTTCGCACCGGAATTCCTGAAGCGATACTATCAGAACTCGGCCGGCACCCAGACATTTGGGGCATTGGCTGCGTTGGGGCGCGACACGATTCGTTTTCTGCTCGGACCCTCTGCCACGATCGAAGGGCAGGATTTCGTCGCTTGGAGCCGACGCCAGCGAATTCTTGATTTCAATCTGACTCCTGGACAGAAGCTGCAAGTGCAAGCGTTCCCGATCACCAGCGGCCTATCGGGAGCCGATTTTGGCGTATTTGGAATTCAGGCTCATTGGTTTCGCACGAACTTGGACGGTAGCGAGACCCTGCTACGCGATACCAGCTATCCCATCTATTGGTCGCCCGATTTCACGCGATTTTTCACCGCCGTGCAAGACGACAAGATGAGCATTTTCAACGGCTATGGGTCGGTAGTACCCAACTTCCCGGGGAGTGCGTTCGGCGGCGAGCCTTACCGAATTACCTTGGATTTGGCGGTTCAAGATCGCGTGGAGCGGCTCTACTTGCCCGCTGGTGCTGTCGCCACTGTCGCAAAACCGACGCCGAACAATTTCTACGGTTGCGTTACCGGCTTGGAACCGGGTCAAACGTACTCGGTTGAGATCCGATGGATTGGTGGCGCGGTCGCCATTCCGGTTCAAAACGGCGCGTTCGGCGACTCATTGCCCAATAATTTCGAGCAGTCGCACCGGAACATTGAACTCGAGGTTCGCAAGAATGGCGTGCCCGTACTTAACCAAATGGTTAACAAGGGTCCTGGCCCACTCGCGATAAACCTGCACGTGAACGGCCAAGGGCTTTTGACACCCGGCACAATTCCCGCGGGAATTTCGCTTGCGGGGTTCGTTGGCGACGCCTACCAAGGCTCCCTCGGCGACTTGATTGGTTCCGATCCTCTAGCTGCGCGATGGGACGCCACGAAGTCGATTTACACTCGACGGCCCGAATTCAGCACGGCAAATGTTGGTCAAGGATTTTATGTTCGCGCAGCGGCACCGATTCCGCTCCAGTACGACGCGCTTGCGCCCGACCGAACTCCCATCTCAGTGGCAACCAAAACAGGCTGGAACATCATTTGCAATCCGCTTAAGGAAGCAGTGGACGTCAAGGATTTGGTGGTCGTAACCGGTAGCGACTTCCCGCGATCTTGGGACGACTCCACGGCGGCTGGCCTGATCGCTCCCGACCTCTTTTCGCTCGTCCAAAACCCGCCCGATCCCGCGAGCGGAGTTCCAGAAGGCGGCATCATGACCAGCGAGGCAACCATTCAGCCCGGTCAAGCCGTGTACGTCAAAGTGTTTTCGACCGCCGGCGCGACTCTGCTATTCCCCACCAGCGACTTTCAATCTCGCGGCCGCGCGGGTGGCCCGCCGAATTGGAAATTGCAGGTTAGCTGCGAAACCGCGAGCGGCACCGTGAGCGCGATCATCGGAGCGAGTGTTGGCGCATCGCGAAGCTTCAACGGCGGCCTCGATTCCCAACTGCCGCCCTCCCACCAAGGCGTTCAGCTATCGGCGATGGGACCGCAAAGGCTATATCGCGACATGCGCGGCTTCGGTCGATCAGAGACCTACAATCTACAATTCGAGCGGCTTCCGATTGGCAAACCAGTGACGATCAACTTCACCAAACTCGGCGGCAAGATCAACAAGTTTGTGGTCTCTGGCCTGACCACGCGACGCCAGCTTTCTGTGGGTTCGAGCCTCACATTCACTCCCAAATCAGCCTCGCCGCTACTGCGCATCGTTGTGCCGGTGGTGAGCAAGTGAGAAACCTTCTCGCGCTGATTCTGCTGATCGCTTCGCTGGTCCTCGCTGGTTGCGGAGGCGGAGGCGGAGGTGGTGGAGGCGGCACAACCAACAAAATTTCGATTCGCGGCGTCGTTCTATGGCTCAAAACTGGCGGCCCGCCCGCCCCCGAAGCCACGGTGCAAGCGGGTTCAAATAGCGTTTTGACGAGTTCGGTAGATGGTAGCTTTTCAGTGGCCGCTCCGGTCGGAACAACCTCCGTCGCGGTGATTTATCAACCAAATGGTGGATCGGCCGTCACGTTTCGATATGATTTTCCAGCCGCTAGTGCCGACGTCGAACTTGGAGACCTGATTATCGGCCCTGAAAAGGTGACCGTCACCGGCACGGTGAGCGCCGCAAGCGACTCCAGCCCAGTGAGCGGTGCGACCGTTCGCTTCGCCGGACTGCAAACCACGACGGGCAGCGATGGAAAATTCCAGATCGACGGCGTTGCCTATGATCCATCCGCAGACTTTGCGTTTGCAGCGTTGGAAGGTCGGGTATCAGCGAACGGATACTTTGCGACCTCGTTTTTTGCGACCTCCAGCCCGCTGGGTGGCTCTGTCGCGATTGATCCGATCTTTCTTTCCTCGGACGACGGCACCACGCCACCCGATGCGCCGTACAACATTTTCGGCACGATAGGACCAGCAGCGCTTGCGCCGGGAACGGTGGTGGAACTTTGGCTTGGCTCAACAAAGGTTCGGCAGATGACCGTGAGTAGCACATCGTATGGTTTTTGGGTTGCGCCGGGCAACTACGTCCTTAAATTTTCCAATCCGACGAACTCAAAATCCGCGCCGGACCAATCCGCGGACATCGCAACGGCGACCCAGATCGTCCGGAAAGACGTGACTTTGCAGTAACCTTGGAAAACATGGCAGGGAAATGGCGCTGGATTCAACAGGGATTGTTTGGCGCGCTCGGGATTATCGCGGGCGTCGGGCTGTACAACGGCGCGACTTACGTCATCGCGCAAGATCCGTTTAGCAAGTTTCGCAGCAATGCCAAAGAGGATTCGCCCAAGCAAATTGGCGCGACCATGAAGGACGTTATGCTTCGTCAATACGTGGGTCCAAACTTGGTTGCCGAAGCGCAAATCAACACTGTTAACATCACTCGCGACCGGCAGACGGCGATCCTCTCGGGAATCACCAACGGCCACTATCGAAGCAAAGACAAGGGTGAGGTTCAATTCACGGCAACCGAGGGCAGGTGGAACCAGGTTGGTCGCATGTTCCAAGTCGAAAAGGCGGTGCGGCTATTCAACAAAGACTTTGACCTAAAAAGCGAGACCTTGGTTTTCGATGAGCGCCGGGGATTGGTGACTGCGACCAAGGCGATTTCGGGCAAGTTTTTCAAAGGTGACGTGAAGGCGGCCAACTTGAAATACCACCTGCCGACCGGATCTTATGAGCTGAAAGCCGTGACTTGGACCGGCGCGCTTGACTTGCAAGGTGCACCGAAATCCAAGGGTCGATGGAGCATCAAGGCGGCAACGGTGGCCAATCCCACGGGCAAACGCGAGCTGTGGTCAGACGCCGAAGCCACGGACGGCGACATTATTGTCAAGGCCCTGCGCATAGAACGCGATGTCAAAACCGACGTGATTGTGGCTACCGGCAACGTTCAGTATTTCAGTCGAGAAACCAACGTGCAATGCGAAAAGGCGACCGTTTTTCGGCGTGAAAAGCGCGCGATCATCGAAGGCAATGTTTCGATGATGGTGAAGGCCAAGCAAGATGATAAGCTCGAGGTTGTGCCGCTCAAACCGCTAAGGCCAATCGTACCGGACTCGATTGCGATCGACCGACCACCCGCGCCCACTGACCAAGACAAAGAGTTGGATAAGCAAGTCCGCGACCCCGAAACGCGCCGGAAATTCCCCACCCACGTGCTGTGTCAGCGCATCGAATATTGGTACCGCAAAGGCGAGCGGCGAGCGAAATTGATCGGCTCTCCACAGGCGCGACAAGACCTTGATGGCGGAAGGTGGCGTCAAGCTTGGGCTTACGAGGGCTTTTACGATGGCGAAAAGGAAACTCTGAAGCTCATGTCTCGCGATGGACAAAAGGAAGCTCGTTTCAAGACTTCTATCGGCGACGACCTGCGGGCTGATTGGTTCTTGGTTTCTACAAAAGAGGGCGACGAGGCCTGGCAAGGCGCCCGGGTGGAGGGCGACGTCATCAGCGAAGATGAGGATCTGAACGACCGCGACACCGGCACCAAGCCTCCGCGTTAAGACTCCATCTTGTATACTGCCCCAAACGGTAAGGTGGCACACGTTTGAACATTAACGAAATCATGAACTTCTTGCCGCATCGGTATCCGATGCTGCTTGTGGATCGAATTCTGGAAGTTGAGCCCATCTTCATTATAGTGTTCCACATAGAATATGCGTTTATCATGCACAGATTTCGGTAAGATGAGGTTTTCTTGTTGCCTGGAAACAACTTCTATCAAATTTATCAGCCAGGCAGAT
>CAYRAX010000010.1:9308-20910 GCA_964422285.1 uncultured Chthonomonas sp. | reverse complement strand
GCGCTGCAAGGGGCTCAAAAACGTCACGATGAACGAGGCGTTTTTCCAGGGCCACTATCCCGGGATGCCAATCATGCCCGGCGTTTTGATTATTGAAGCGATGGCCCAAGCGGGTGCGGTCATCTTGCTTAGCGACCCCAAATACCACGGGATGGTGCCGATTATCGGCGCAATCGACGAGGTCAAATTTAAGCGCCCCGTAGTACCCGGTGATCAGCTCATCACCGAAATTGAATTGCTTTGGATAAAGGGTGGTGTTGGAAAAATAAAAGGCACCGCTTCGGTCGATGGTGAACTCGCTTGCTCAATTGAACTCATTTTCAAATTGAAATCGCTACCAGAAGGCTGAACTTGGCAAAAATCCACCCCTCCGCCGTTGTAGACCCAAAAGCCGAACTCGCCGACGATGTCGAGATTGGCCCGCTAAGCTATGTCGAGGCGGGCGTGGTCATCGGCGCGGGCACAAAGGTCGATTCGCACGCAACAATCAAGGCTAACGTTCGAATGGGTGAGCGCAATTTTGTGGGTCAAGGCGCGGTGATCGGCGGCGACCCCCAAGATCGAAAGTTTGATGGTTCGCCGACTTTCCTGGTTATTGGCGACGACAACGTCTTTCGCGAGTACGTGACGCTGCACCGGGCGACCGGCGAAGGCAAGCAGACCACGATTGGCCACCGCAACTATCTCATGGCGTTCGTTCACGTCGCCCACAACTGCACGTTGCACGACGATATCACCATCGCCAATAACGTGGGAATCGCCGGTCATTCCACGGTCGAATCGCTGGTCAATATCGGCGGCATGACGGGCTTGCACCAGTTTGTCCACGTTGGCCGCGCGGCGTTTGTGGCGGGCATGAGCCGCATCGTGCAGGACGCGCCGCCATTTATGATCACTGGCGGCATGGAAGACCAAGTCGTTTATGACATCAACGCGGTTGGGCTACGGCGAATCGGCATCACCCAGCAAACGCGTCTGGCGCTCCACAAGACCTGCAAACTGCTATACAAATCCAAGCTCGGGTTCCGCCATGCGCTGGAGATCATTGATCGCGAAGTCGTCCGCACGCCAGAGGTCGACGAATTGATCGCGTTTGCGGAGCGGTCTTCCAAGGGCAAAAACGGTCGTCAAGACCAGCCATGAGCGTCGTTTTTTCGTGCGGCGAAGCCTCGGGCAGCCAATATGGCGCGGCCCTCGCGCGGCAATTGGTTCCGCATGGAATCGAGGTTTTTGGCATTGGCAGTGCTGCCCTTCGCGAAGCTGGCGCGACAATATTGGGTGATTCTTCGGGCTGGGGCGCGATCGGCATCATCGAGTCGCTTGCCGTTGCGCCAAAGATTTACGCCGACTCGCGCGCCCTCGTGCGGCACTTGAAAGCGGAGCCGCCCGGCGTTTTTGTTCCGATCGATTTTGGATATCTGAACGTTCGATTATGCCGGTTGGCAAAGCGATGCGGGTGGAAAGTGCTGTACTTCATGCCGCCCGGGTCGTGGCGTCGCGATCGTCAGGGATCGGACCTACCGAACATCACCGACGCGATCGTCACGCCGTTCTCGTGGTCGGCCGAGTTACTGCATCAGTCGGGAGCGAACGCACACTTCTTCGGTCATCCACTGCGCGAGCTCGTCGCAAACGCCAGCCCGCAGGCGCGCATTGCGACCCGGGTCGCCGCTCTTCCGGGTTCGCGAACGCACGAGGTCGAGTCGAATTTGAAGGTGATCGGCCAAGCAGTAAGCGCGACTGGCGGCACGCTGGAGGTCGCCGTTTCCAGCAATCTGGCCGCAGAATCGATTCAGCAGAAATGGACCGCTAGCGATGAGCAACTTCCCGAGGCCAAGTTCACCGAGCGCGACACTTGGGGCGTGCTGTTGCGGTCACAAGCGGGGATCATTTGCTCCGGCACCGCAACGCTCGAAGCGGCACTATGTCGAACACCGATGGTCGTGATGTATCGAGGCTCGAAGGCTATGGAGCTCGAATACCGTATTCGAAGGCCGAAATTTGACTACATCAGCCTGCCCAATATCTTGCTCCAGCGGCCCGTTGTGCCTGAGCTGATTCAGTGGGATGCCACGCCCGAACGGATTGCAGAAAATCTGCTGCCGCTACTTTCGGACACCGTAGCGCGCCAGGCGCAACTGGGTGCGATGGATGAATTGGAAGCGATGCTGGGACCGAGCGATGCTATCACGCGCACCGCCCAGCTGATCCGCGAGATGCACGGTTAGCTGGCAAGCCTATTTGCCAAATCGCAGTGCCAACTTGAGCGAAGGCACGACCACCAAGAAGCGGTCGAAATGGAGCAGCGACAAAAACTGTCGTACGCGCGAGCGATTGGGGCAAACAACTCGAAATCGAATACCGTTGGCATCGACTAGCGCGCTCACTTGCTCCAGCCATTCCAAATCGCTGGTTGTCAGGCGAGTTCGAGCGGCAAAATCCACTACGCAGACCTTTCGTGGGTGCGAGCGCGCGGCCTCGATCAGCTCGAGAATCGGTGGGAGAGCGGTGCTATCCGTCAGGCAACGCACATAAACGGCGCGGCGGCGGATGTGCAGTTCAGCACGATTGATTGCAGTCACTTGTGTAGACATCGTTGTCTTGTGAAATATGAGACCGCTTGACGTGGCGTCAAGTTCGGTTTCTATCACTCATTATTGAACAGGTATTGCCAGATCTCAGGTTCCCGAGTACGAGAATTTGTAAATCCAGGCTTATGTACCGAATTCGATCTGCTCCGCGATATCCGCATCAAAAGCGACGTTTCCTGCGAGGATGGAGCGGCGAATTTTGCCCTTGACGTGGACCCGCGCACCTGGCAAAACAACCGCGTCTTCGATTCCATCGCATTGAACGCTTGCGCCATCACCAATCACGACGTGCCCCACGGGACTGCCCGAAAGGTCTGCGCCTTCGCCAATGAGGGCAACTTCTCCCGCCAGGAACCGGCTGGTATCCAAAAACGAATCGAGCGTACCGGTATCAAACCACAGGTGCTCGTAAATTCCGGCCCGCACATCCTCGCCTTGGTCCACGAGCGTTTGGATCGCATCGGTAATCTCGAATTCTCCGCGCGCGCTGGGCTTGAGATCGGGCAAGACCCGCCAGATTTGCGGGCCAAAGAAGTAAAGACCCGCCATCGCGAGGTTTGATTCCGGCTCGGCTGGCTTCTCAACCAGCTTGGTGATGCGGTCGCCATCAACGTTTGCGACCCCAAAACGCCGCGGATCGTCCACGGGCTTGACCACGTTCAGATTTGCGCAACCGGTAGAGACAAACTTTTCAGCCAATGCCTTGAAATCGTGGCTGTAGATCGCGTCACCCAAATAAAGCACGAACGAATCGCCGCCCACGAATTCCTTCGCGAAGCCAACCGCGTGGGCCAGTCCCTTGGGTTCGGTTTGCCGGACGTAGGAAAGTTGCACGCCAAACTGGTGGCCGGTGCCAAGTGCCCTTCGCATCGCCTCCTCATTTTCGCCGACCACGATGCAAATTTCGGTCACGAAAATTTCCTTCAATCGGTCGAACGCATATTCGAGCGTGATGCGATTTGCGAGCGGTAATAACGGCTTGGGTATGTGGTGCGTGATTGGATAGAGGCGAGAGCCTTTTCCTGCTGCGAGAATGACGCCTTTCATGGTGTTTGTGAGTCCGCCAGTCGTCGATTCGCTGGCCTCGTTCAGAGAATATCACACTTGTGCTGGTAGCATTCACAGCATGCGCGCGGTGCCCTTAGTTTTCGGTGGTTTGTTGATGGTTGTTTTGGGCTGCAACAAACAATCCGCCGAGCCTATCGCCCGCTTTTCGGAGCCACCAAGGCCGATCGCAACTTCCGGGTCGAGCAATGCATTTCGCGAATATTGCCGGATCGGGATAGCGGCCAGCAAGATTGACCCATCCATGCTTTATCGCGGCATCTATACGCCGCAGATGAAAAAGCAAATTTTGAAGGACCTCGCCAACGAACTCGTCGAGTTGCGCGCGTGCCAAAAGTCACCCTGCACGTTCGAATTCACCGCGTTGGGTCCATTTTCTTCCCGCCCTGAGCACGCCGGTTGGCAGATGCTCGGCAAGTGCTTGCAGTGGCAAATCGAATTCGCGCTGAAAGCCGATGACACCACCAAGGCAACGACCGCGCTGCTCACGGGAACACGGCTAGGTTGGGATCTGACGGCTGGCGGTGCATCGGACGCGTCGGTCGGATATGCGATCCTCAATCAATGCCGAAAGGCATTCGCGCCAAGTCTCAATAAGCTATCGGCAGTCTCGTTGCAGAGCCTTTCGCAAAATCTGCAAGGGATTCTGTCGCGCGCACCCAAAATCAGCGATTGCCTAGAAAATGAGCGACTGAACATGATGCTCGCCGTGGACACAGTCATCGACATGCGCGCCGAGGCCCTCGACAATGAAAAGAAGTGGGAAGCGTTTCCCAAGCAGCTGGGACCCATCGGCAACGACGTGACGAAGGCCTTGAAGCTGGTCAAGCCCGAGGCAGCTGCGGCGTGGTTCCGCGATTGGGCGAAAGAAGCCAACGAAGAAACCGAATTGGTCGAATCCAGCGCAGCCAAACCGGCCAGCGAGCGCGGAGAATGGCCCAAGCCCACGATGGCGGGTCGGCCCTGGGGCATGCTTAGCCGAGTGTTTTTCCGCTCCAGTCGTTCGGTACTCGCCATGCACGACGAAGCGCTGGCACGTACGCGACTCATGGTGGTTCTCGCGCACTGTCTTTCCGCCGTAAAATCCAAGCAGGCCGCACCGATTGGAATCCAAGGGCTGGCAGAACCGCACCGGATTGATCCTTACAGCGGCAAACCGTTCGTCTACCAGGCCGCAGGAACCGACTTCAAGCTCTACTCAGTCGGCGCAAATTTGCGCGATGATGGCGGCCAAACAGACGAAAGCTTTAGCGCTCCCGACATGCTTGTCGAATTCGAGAACTAGGCAGCTCGGCCGATGCTGGCATCGTCAAAAATGCGCAGTCGGAGGGTTGCTTTGCCGTAAACTTTCAACGGCACCATGGTCATCGGCACGCCAAAGTGTCGCGTTTGTTGTCCCATGACCTGCCGGCTTTCGATGGAAATCGTGCCCGTTTCGCCGACCAAGCAGAGCATGATGCTCTCATGCGGCTGGCTCGCGCTTATGTCCAGAGTAGTGTCTTTGCGAACCGCCCACTCGACGCTACGGCGCGCGCGCTCGAACTGTAGCATCTTTGCTGGCAACGCCCATTCGAGCTGATACTGTAGCGCGAGCAAGAACACTTGCTTCAGAGCGATCACCCGGTCAAACGTGACTGGCAAAGATACCGTCACCGCGCCATTGCGCAGCGCCGTCATCCTGAAAATGTGGTGCATCTTGGGCGTCACGCACATTTCGCCCGGACGATGGACGAGCGGCGGAATTTCGAGTGTGAACGATGGCTTTCCGTCGGGTTTGGGCGTGAAATAGGGCTGGCACGTTCCGAACGCAAAGCCCTGTGACCCAGGTTGACGACCGCCTTTGGACAGGCTCACGCGCGAGCCACATCGGTCGGTCAATTCATAAAACAGGCGGTAGCCGAACCAGCGTCCGTCGGTCGGTTTCGCCGTGACCAAGTCGGCCACGCCCGAAACTCGGTGAATCGACAGGTATTGGCTTCGCATGCTCTCGCTGGTCCACCCAGCGGTCAACGGATTGAAAAGTAGCCCAACTTCATCGTCCCACCGGCGGATCATCCGGTAAGTTTCGGAATTGAACCCCGGCGTTGCCACTAGCCAGACCGCAGGAACCTGCGACACATCCAAAAGTTGCTTGAGCGCGAAAACTTTTTCCGAATCAAATTCTTGACATTCGATGGAGCAGATGGCTGCGCCGCGAGATCCGTTGGGCCAAAGCCACAGAAAGGCGAGCACTTTGCCCTTGGCGATCGCGCTTTCCAAGATCAATCGAAATAGAAATTCCTTGAGAACGTCAGCGTGAGGGTGGGCAAAAAACGCGGAATCGCCGTGCGGGACCGTCGCGCGATCCTTCTCGAAACTCAGCCGGATGCCATCCTCCGCTCGGGTGATTCCATCTGAAAGCACGACCGAGCCATCGTTGGGGCCGATGCCGTCCGACTCGACGCTACAACCCATCTGCATGGTAGACACTGTTTGTCCGAGATCGGGCGCGAGGAAGTACGCGCGGCCCGATCCGAATTCGTTTACACAGCATCCAATGAAATCGTCAACCCAAGCGAGGGGCTTGGAATCTTTTATCGCCGCAAACGTGCCGCCAAAAAACGATGCTGGCGCGGCCTCATCGGGCCATAAATGCCGCTGGCTTTCGGCTGGGGTGAGCACAGCATGGCCGATGGGTCGATGCTCAAACGGAAGCACACTCAGGACCGATTCTAGGCCCCAAGTCTGGCCGATGCAGAATAGAGTCCCGCCATTTTGAACCCATTCGGCGATGTGCTCTCGCGTTTCGGGTGACAAGTCGCCGCGCCCGGTCAGCAACAAGATGTCCAGGTGGTCTCGCTGAGGATCGGGATCGTTCGTGGAAATTTCCGCGCACAGCCCGAACCGGCCGAAAACCTCGCGAACGAAAAACGCGTTGGGGTCTGCCGGGCCGATGTATATCTGAACTCGAGCAAATGCGGACGGATTCACTGTTATCCGTTTATTTCGGTAACTTTGCGGGCAAAACCAGGGTCAGGAGCCGGTGGGAATCAAATCTTGCTCGAATTCGACCCGCCACGCCTTGGGCTCTTCTTCCCACACCATGCGGCTGTGGCGCTTGAGCTGCAGGTTCTCGTCTGGAAAGTCTGTTCGATGGTGGGCACCACGGCTTTCTCGTCGATCGCGGGCTGCCTCCGCCATCGCCCAACAAATCCAAGCTCGATGTCGCACTCCGCGGCTGAGCGTGCGGTTTTCAAATCCGGTCCGAAATGTCTCGACTGCCTGCGCCAAGCCAGCATCGTCGCGCATCAGCCCCACGCGCGTCCACATTTCGTCGCGATAGGCCTGAATGATTGCCGGATCATCGGCAACGAACGTCAAATTTGATTCCGCACGAGTCATGGCTTCCGCGGCCCGCACCAAACTCACCGGCTCGGTGGACATCGCGCTTTCGGCTACGCGCTTGCCAAACACGACTGCTTCCAGCAGCGAATTGCTCGCGAGGCGGTTCGCGCCATGCACTCCAGTACTGCTGACTTCGCCGCACGCCCACAGCCCAGGCACAGTCGATCGTCCATCGGGATCGACCGCCACGCCGCCCATGTGGTAGTGCGCCGCAGGAACGACCGGAATCGGATCGACACGCGGATCGATCCCCGCCTCCATGCAGCTTTCAAAAATGTTCGGGAATACCTTCGGAAACTCATCGCCGATGGAGTGCCGCGAATCCAAAAATGCCCTTCCGCCACGGTTCTGGACAGCCCAAACTGCACGTGCTACCACGTCGCGGGGTGCGAGTTCAGCTTGCTCGTGCACACCGACCATGAACCGCTGGCCATTTTCATCGATCAGCCAGGCTCCTTCGCCGCGCAGGGCTTCGCTGATGAGCGGGAGTGGGTCCTCCTTTACGTACAGCGCGGTGGGGTGAAACTGTACAAACTCGATGTCGGTAAGGTACGCACCGGCACGCGCCGCCAGTGCCAATCCTTCGCCACGCGCTTCAGGCGGGTTCGTTGTGTAGGAAAACAGCTGCCCCGCACCACCAGTGGCAAGCACAATGCGCGGCGTCCTGAACAACACTAAGTCACCGGATTTTTCGACAATCGCGCCGCAAATGTTGCCAATATCGTCAACCACTATTTCCAGTGCTTGGGCGTGTTCGTGGACGGCGATGTGGCTAGCTTTTCGCGCCGCCGAACCCAAGGCCCGCATCAGTTCTGCGCCGGTGGCGTCATGGTTGGCGTGCAACACGCGCGGAACACGGTGTGCGCCTTCACGAGCGAAAGCAAAATTCCCTTCCTCGTCCAAGTCAAATTTCGTGCCAACTTTGGTGAGGAACTCCACCGCATCTTTCGCCTGATGGGTCAGCATGTCGGTAACGTCGGGTTCGCTGAGCCCCGCGCCGGCGACGATGGTGTCCGCAGTGTGCAATCGTGGCGAATCATAGGCGGCAATGGCTGCCGCGATACCTCCTTGAGCCCAAAAGCTGTTGGCGCCGGAGCTTAGCGTGGCTTTTGTGACGAGATGAACCGACAGGCCATCGCATTCGATCGCCGAGCACAGGCCCGCAATGCCAGACCCAATGATCAGCACGTCGGCTGATATTTCGGTCAATTACTTGGTCCTCACGGCGAGCATGCGATCCAGCGACAATCTCGCTTTTTCTCGGATCGAATCCTCAATTTCGATGGGATATTGGAGCTTTTCAAGCGACTCGGCGACGGCGGGGAGTGTAATGCGTTGCATGTGCGGGCACAAATTGCAAGGCCGCACGACTTCGACCTCTGGATAGCTCGCCATCACGTTATCGGCCATCGTGCACTCGGTAATAAGCGCGATTCGATCCGGCCGATGGTCGCCGACATACTTGGCCATCGCGCTCGTCGAACCCGTGAAATCCGCTTCGCCCAACACATCTTCGGGGCATTCGGGGTGGGCCAATATCTGAATTCCCGGAAATCGAGCCTTCAACTCAGCAATGTCACCAGCCGAAAACTTGATGTGCACTTCGCAAGGTCCGTTCCACAAAATCAACCGCACGTGCGGTAGCTGGGATTGCACCCACTTTCCCAAATAGGGATCAGGAATGAAAATGACTTCGTTGACGCCGAGCGACTCGACCACCTCAACCGCGTTCGAGCTAGTGCAACAAATGTCGCTTTCGGCCTTGACGTCGGCGTTAGTGTTGACGTACGTGACAACCGGCAATCCTGGGTGCTCGCGCCGAAGTTCTCGCACATCCTCTGCGTTGATGGAGTTTGCCATGGAGCATCCCGCGCGCAGGTCGGGCAACAAAACTAATCGCGTCGGATTCAGTATTTTGGTGGTTTCCGCCATGAACCGCACGCCGCACATGACGATGACGTCTGCTTCGACCTTGGTTGCCTCGCGGGCCAGTTGAAGGCTATCGCCACGCACGTCGGCTATCGTGTTGTAGATTTCTGGCGATTGATAGGTGTGGGCCAAAATGGCCGCGTTGCGTTCCTTTTTCAGTTGCAAAATGCGCTCGACCCATGGCTTGTGAATCTGCCATTCAACCGGCGGAACTACATTTTGGATCCGCTGATACAGGTCATCTAAGGCTGCACTCATGATAAAGGTTAGCGCAGAACGCGCCCCCGCAGATTACCTCTTGATCTTGGGAAAGTCTTTGAAGAAGTCTTTCAGCGCGACATCGAATGCGTTTGCGGCTGCCTGAATCTGACGATTGCTGCCCTTTCCATCGCCCACGCGATTGCCACCCGACCGACCCACGAACGTCTTGGCGCTCATGATCGGTGTGTCGGTTTTGCAGTCGAGCAACCAAATCTTGATCTCGGCCATGCCCTCAATGTCCGTGTAAAACGTGCGGTTCTGCTTCTTTTGGTCGGTCGAAGTGATAACGGCAAACAGAACGTAGTGAGCGTTGACGGCCTTACCAATTTGAAAAATGCTGGCGCGTTTCCATTCTTCCTCATCGGAAAAGTCGATCTTGCTTTCTTTGATTGCATCGAGCACGGTCGGCATACCGATGACATCAAACCCACGCGAAGCGAATTCGGTCGCCAGCCATTCATGAGACTTCGCGATTTGGCGATCCTTCAAATCCTTCCATTTGTCGCCGCTGCTGTTCAAAATCGGCATCACGGCTACCGATGCGCTTTCGAAGCCGGTCAATGCCAGCGGAGAAGGAGCCGCTATCGGCGCTTGGTTTAGCGAAAAAATGGATGCGGTTGCCAAGATCGAAGTAAGCAGTGTCATGCGAGCAATTGTACCAAGCACAGATACCGCCACAAGGACGAATGACCCAACGCAGAATGGGCCGTGGCCGGTGCATAATGGAGCATGGCACTGACCCGCGAGCAATTGGCCCAGCGCGCCGCGAAAGAACTACGCGACGGCTACTATGTCAACCTGGGAATCGGCATTCCCACGCTCGTCGCGAACTACATCCCCGAGGGCATGGATGTCACCTTGCAAAGCGAAAATGGCATGCTGGGTATGGGTCCGTTCCCTTTCGAAGACGAAGTTGACGCCGACCTCATTAACGCGGGCAAGCAAACGATAACCGAATTGCCGATGACCAGTTATTTTTCCAGTGCCGACAGCTTCGCGATGATCCGCGGCGGTCACATCGACCTGACCATCCTCGGCGCCATGGAAGTCTCACAAGAAGGCGACCTCGCGAACTGGATGATCCCCGGCAAGATGGTCAAAGGCATGGGCGGTGCGATGGATTTGGTCGCCGGAGTGCGCCGAGTCGTTGTTGTCATGGAACACACCAATAAGGCTGGTGAAAGTAAGGTTTTGCCCAAGTGCACGCTTCCCTTGACCGGCAAAGGCGTCGTGAACATGATCATCACCGATCTTGCGGTTTTTGAGGTTGAGGGCGGCAAGTTGTCGCTTAAGGAACTCGCGCCCGGTGTCGAATTGGACGAAGTCAAGGCTAAAACCGCGGCCGAATTCGAAGTGGCTGGGGCGCTGGCAACAATCAGTGTGTAATTTCTCTCGGAAACTCTTGGCCTAGTCGCTGCGTTGGTCTATAATGAAAGTAAGCGAGGATCATGATTCGCCGAATACAGGTCATCTGGATATGTGCAGTTGCGTTGCTGGTCGGGCAATACGGTCAGTGCGTTTGTGCATGCGTCCAGCCAGCGAAAGAATCTTGTTGTTGCTGCGATAGCGCAGCACCGCTTGTACCCAATTCCAACGAAGCAGAAGAGCATCACTGCAAATGTTGCGTTGAATCGCCCAAGTCGGAAACTCCCAAGCTCGCCGTTGCGACAGTGGAGCCGGTCGTCCTCGCTCTCCCAGCCGGCAACCCGACGATTTTCGTTCGGGTTCGTGAAGTTTCAGTTCAAAAGCCAAGGCCTCCTGACGGCATACGCTCAAGAGACCTCCGGCGTGCTCCTGACCTCGGCCGGGCTCCTCCTGTCTGCATGAGTTGATTTAACCATTTGGTTGAATCACCCATTCTCATGCTTATGCGCTACTTAGCGCCTTTACCGGTCAACTCGCATTGACCAAAACAGGAGAAAAAAATGATTAAGCTAATTCTCGCCTCACTGATGGCATCGTCGTTCGTGTCTGGCACTTCGAACCAGGCAAAAACGTCAAATCCAAACTGTAAGTGCGTCGAGTGCAAGTGCACGGATTGCAAGTGCAGCGCCTGCGAATGCAAGGACTGCAAGTGCGAAAAGTGCGACTGCAAGGACTGCAAGTGCGGTTCAAGCTGCTGCGGCAAGTAACCGCTTAGCACGCAACACTAGCCCCTGGCGCCGCATTGGCGCTAGGGGCTCAAATTTCGAGCGCGCTCTTCTTTTTCCAAGTCGTGCCTTCGGGAGTGTCTCGAAGCTCAATCCCCCGGTCGTCCAGTTCCTTTCGGATCGAATCGGCCAACCCGAAGTCGCGCTCCGCTTTGGCCTTGGCCCGAGCCTCGATCTGGGCAGCAATCCATTCCGCATCAAAATCGTGCGCGGATTCACCAT
>CAYRAX010000010.1:0-9298 GCA_964422285.1 uncultured Chthonomonas sp. | reverse complement strand
CCCATGCTGATTCTCGACGAACCCCAACAGATTGTTGACCTTGTTGATGAACTCAAGCGCGGCCTGACCCGATTGTGCGGACATCGTGTCGCCAACCCGGAGGATGATCTTTGTGCCTTCTAGCGCCTTTGCCAGCGCAACCGAAGTGTTCAGGTTGTCGCACATCGCGTCCAGTGCTTCCTCGTAGGCAACCGTGAGGTCTTCGCCAATTGAATCCTCGCCCGGGCGATTTACGTTGATCGCAACTTGGGCCCTTTCCTGGCATTGCCGATACCGATCAACCTTAGCCGTCGCATCCCGCAATAGCTCCATCGTGAAGTTGTGGGGCGTTCCGTAGTTCTGGCTGATCAGCGCGTAGCGCAGGGCAAGCGGGTCCGCTCCGCGATCCACCACCAAGTCGCGAGCGGTGTAAAAGTTGCCCAAGCTCTTGGACATCTTCTCACCGTCAACCTGAAGGAACCGTGTATGGATCCAATGGTTCGCAAACGGCTTGCCGGTCAATGACTCCGACTGCGCGATCTCGCATTCGTGGTGTGGAAAGATCAAATCCTCGCCACCGGCATGCAAATCGAGCGTTTCACCCAGGTAGGCCATTGCCATGACCGAGCACTCCAGGTGCCAACCCGGAAAGCCCCAACCCCATGGCGAATACCACTGCATGAGGTGCTTTTCATCTTTTTTCCAAAGTGCAAAATCGGCCGGATGGCGCTTATTATCGTCCACCACGACGTCCCGAACCGCCGTCATGAGTTCGTCGCGATTTCGGTTGCCGCTCAACTTGCCGTAATCGTCAAAACTTCCTACGCTAAAGTACACGCCGGTTGGAGTTTCGTAGGCGCGTCCCATGTCGATCAGCTTTTGCACGGCATCAATCTGCTCGCGCATGTGCTGGGTTGCCTTGGGCCAAACGTAGGGTAGTTCGAGGTTCAGGCTTTTCCAATCTTCTTTGAAGCAGTCCGCATAATAATCGGCAAGATCCCAGACGTTGACGAATCGCTGGCCCTCTTTGGATTTGAGGCCCTTTTCCATGCGGTCCTCACCGCCATCTTGGTCATCGCTGGTAAGGTGCCCAACGTCCGTGATGTTGCTGACGTACGTAACTTGCCAACCCAACGCCTTAGCAACGCGGATGACCAGGTCCGCGGTCAGAAACGTTCGAAAATTGCCGATATGGGCATAGCTATAAACCGTTGGGCCGCATGAATAAAAGCGCAGATGTCCGGGCTCAACAAGTTGCAAAGGTTCAACTTGCCGAGTAAGGGTGTTCAACAGCTTCAATACACGTTCTGCCATGGGGTAAGCGCATAGGTTACCCGCCAGCAGTTAGTGCGTCACAACTCGCGGCAAGTCCTTTGCCGCCTTAACCCACTGCTTAACGTCATCAAGCTCCGGAACCTCGGCGACGAGCGAGCGTTCGGTACGCAAGTTTGTCAACGTCGTGTGCAGGTTGGACGCAGAACGCGTGGCGAGTTCTACCACCGTATCTACGCCAGCCAGTTCCAGAAAATCCGCAGTTGAGGGCGAAATGCCGGGAATTCTCATCAAGTCCAGCTGGTTCACCCACGTGAGAACTAAGGCTTCAGGGATGCCCGAAACATCAGAAATTTCTTTGCGGCCCGCGCGTGTCTTTCCGGTTTCCAAAAGGTCCTTCTGAGATTGCACACCAGCGTCGATCAGTTGCTGCTCAAAAATGGTATCAACCCCTTCGAGCTGGCAAAGGTCGGTGCTGGGTGCCGCTTCCACTGCCGCCAAGGTCGCAATCGCGGCGCCTTGTTCGGGTCCCGCTTTTTCGGGCTCGCGAGCTTCTTTTCGGGGTGTGGCAGCCGCTTTTTTGAGCGACTTGGCCTTGCGCTCATGGTCCATTTCCAGTTCGGCAATGCGCTCTTTAGCCGCGCTCAATTGCGGCTCGACTTTCTTTAGCCGATCCGATAGGTGGCCGAGTTGGGCCTCGCGGTCCTTGAGCGTGGATTCCAAGGCCGCGATCTTTTTCAATCCATCGTCCGTGCCGATCATGGCTCCGAGCTTGGCGTCGTAGTCCGTTCGCAAGCGATCGTGCATCGCTCGCACGCTATCGTAGTCCGATGACAGGCTCGCGAGTTTTGCCTTGTGGCTGTTCAAATCGGTGTTGGATTCAGCAAGGTGGCGCTCCAACTCGCCCACTTGGTGACGCAACTTTGCCTCGTGCTCCGGGCTTGCGTCGCCCATGCGGAGGCTACTGATTGCCCAGCCTAACAGTCCGCCGAGCGCGAAAACGATCAGCAAAAATGGCCAAAGCAGCTTGAGCGTGACGCCCCAATCCCAGCTCATCGGCGCACCCCAACGTGCATCGGCACGTACAATGATGCCTCCACGCGCCGGTTCAATTCGCGTCCGTGGGCAGTTCGATTGGTCGCGATTGGCGTGGATTCACCACGGCCAACCACAGAAATTCGTTTGTGGGAAACACCAAGCCGCCGCAAGTAGGCGCGCGCTGCACTCGCTCGGGCCGCGCTCAAGTGCCGGTTCAGCTTGCGCGAACCCACAGAATCGGTGTGCCCCACGATGCGCGCTCTAAGGTGCTTGTTGCGCTTCATGGACCGTGCAAGCGTGCGCAGCTTTGCTCGCTGGGCTGCACTCAATCGAACGCTATTGGTGCGCATTCCACTGATGGTCGCCCGCCGAACAGTTCGCGACTTCACAACGACGCGCCGATGCGATTTGCGCTTGGCAGCTGCTTTGTGTTTCTTAGAGTGAGCCTTGCTAGCCACCGCCTTTTTCACGTGCTTGGCGACCGCCGGCCTTGCCTTTGCCGGTTTCTTCACTGCGGCAACCTTAGGATGCGCAATCGGCTTCGGAGCGGGCTTGGCGACCGGCTTGGGCTTGGGATTGGCAACCGGCACTGCAACGGGCTTCGGCGCCGGGTTAGGGGCCGGTTTGGTCGTTGGTCTGACGGATACCCGCGGCGGCTCCTTGGTGGCCGACGCAGCGGGCTTGGGCTTGGGTGCAGCAGGCTTTGGCGCGGGTTCTGTGTTCGCTGGTGCAGGCTTGTTCAGCCCGTCCACGAACTCCATGTCCGGCACCAATTTGCGCAAGTCAGCCGCCATTTTGGCCCTAAGATTGCGATTTCGAACAGGCCCGGTGATCGAGAAAACGTCGTTCTCGATGGCAAATCCGTTGCTCTGACCCGGAGTGCCCATAATCCGGACCATTTTTTGAACCGAGCCAAGCCACTCTGGCTTGTCCACATTCAGGTCAACTTTCAGCTTGTCAACCACGGTCAATTCCGGAATTTCGGACTTAATGTTGGCAATCATGCGCTTGGCGAGGCCCTCATCGGGCATTACGCCGCTAACCACCAGCTTGTCATCCTTGCGGACGATCGCTATGCTTGGCGGGTTTGATTCGACTTGGTCCGTCAAGACTTTGACATCGGACGAACCAAAACGCCGAGACATCTCGCCCGACAAGAGAAGCGGGGCGGCGATGAGAACACCGAGAAGCCCAATCAGGCTTCCCCAGAGTGCCACTTTTTTCGACATGATCCAACTTTGCAGGTCGCGAAATTTGCAACCAACATAATACAGTAGCAAAGTTTTATCAGAATGTGAAACTTTTTTTCAGCGTTGAACCTTTACCATCCAAATGGTTAAGCGCATTTCTGGAATTGTTACCGGCTTCTGTGCGCCCTAGCGCAGGACAAGGGACCTCGGACGTACTACAATAGGAGCAGATGATGAATCGGGCAAAATTTAGTTTTTGGGGGGCGGCTGTTGCGCTGGCACTCATCGCCGGATGCGCGCCTCAGGCGGGCGAAGCGCCCGACCTTACTGGCCCATCCGTTTCGTTCTCAAGCGACATCGATGCGTCGGCAGCGCAATGTCGCAGTGCGAAGAAGCCCATGCTCCTGACTTTTCATACGGCTTCTTGCGGTTGGTGCAGGCAGCTGGAAAATGTAACATTCCGCGATGCCGAGGTCATCCGCTTGAGCGAACAATTTGTTAACGTCAGAATTAGCGCCGACGAGGAAAGCGCCCTTGCGGAGAAATTCGGCGCAAATGGCTATCCATACACCGTTGTGGTTAATCCTAGCGGCACAGTTGTTTCACGGATCGTGGGCTACCTGGATCCGCCCGCCTTTGCGAGCCAATTGAAAGTGGCTTTGAACCGGGCCGACATCAAGCAATAAAGGCACAAACAAATCGGCGCAGATTCAAATTGAACCTGCGCCGACCTGTAACTTTTTAGTTTAGCTTAGGCCTTCAGCGCGACCTTTGAAGTGTAGTGGCCCTTGACCGGAACCGTCACGCCCATGTCAACGATTTCAGTTGCAACGGTAACGTCGCCCGATGTCGTTACCTGCAGGATTTTGCCGGTCTCGATTTCGAGCAGGACAACCGAATCCACGGTGTTGTCGGTAGTGGACTTGATGTTGCCCATTCCGCCTTCTTCGCCCTTTGCCTCACCGACCGATTTGGTCGTTCCTTTGACTGTGATCTTGTAGACCGACTTGCCGTTGAGGGTGTCGGTGCCAACAAAGGTCGCCTTCAGGTCGTTCTCCGCAGTGCCGCCCTCGTACTTGACGCTCTTCGGCTGGGCCCAGGTGTCGCCAACTTTGACGGGTCCTTCGGGCAGAACCAAGGAGCGGAAAACGCTCTGCACGGTGCCCATAACCATCATCTTGGACATGCCATCGATGCCCTCAATTTTCGGGTCAGTAACTTCGTTGCGATCGTTGACGGCACCCTTGACTGTAAATTCCGCTGGCGCGGTCATTCCTGGCGGCGCGGGCTCCATTTCCAGCGTGTTCTTGGTCACTTTGCCAGTAAATTGCGCAAGCTTCTTCTCTTTGTCGAAAGAATCAATGATGACCAAAAGGTCCATCGACGACTTCATCGACATGTCCTGGACGCCTTGCCCAAATTGGCTCAGGTCCAACTTGCCGTCCATGACGCTGTTGACGGTGTAGTTCATTTTGTCGCCAGCGGCAAAAGCTCGGCGCAAAACAACGCCTTCATCCTTCTTGGCACCTTCCACTTGGGCGGGCGCGCCGCCACCCATGGGAGCAGATTGTGCGACGGCCGCAACTCCAACGGACACCATCGCGAGAACGGGAAAAATTCGATAAACAGACTTCTTCATTTGGTTAGCCTCAATTCGATCGCGGGGATGTCCCGCCGCAATTTTCAACAGGATATACGATTCTGGACAGTTTTCGTTGCTGTTATTTGGGTATTTCGTCCAATCAACCGCTAAATTTTGCGTTCGGGCCACCCGACGCGCACCCCTGCGGGATATGCTTGCAGCATGAGATCAGAGTCTCTCGCGTTTTTCCAAGAAATCGTCAACACGCCTTCGCCTTCGGGATACGAAGAAGCGGCCGCAGAGGCCTACCGAAATTACTGCAAGCCGTTCGCCGACGACATCAAGACCGACGTACACGGAAACACCTGGGCTGCGCTCAATCCCGACGCGGAAACCAGGATCATGCTCGCCGGGCACATGGACGAAATTGGGTTCATCGTGCACTACATCAGCGACGAGGGCATGCTCTACTTTAAGACCATTGGCGGACAAGACACCACGATTATCGCGGGCCAGCGGGTTTGGGTTCATGGTCGCAATCGAGTCGCGGGTGTCATCGGTCGCAAGGCGATCCACCTTTTGGATGAAGAGGAACGCAAGAAGCGCCCGGAACTCAAAGACATGTGGATCGACATCGGCGCCCATAGCCGCGATGAAGCCGAGAATTTCGTTCAGCTTGGCGACGTGGCGACGTTTCAGTGGGAATTCCAGCCACTTTTGGGCGATCGGGCAACCGCGCGCGGCTTCGACAACAAAATGGGCAGCTTCATCGTCGCTGAGGCGCTTAGGTTGTTGAAATCGGTCGGCGGCCTGCATCCGAAGGTCGGCGTCTTTGCCGTAGCAACCGTTCAAGAAGAAATCGGCTTGCGCGGCGCACGAACTGCCAGCTTCGGTATCGACCCCATCACCGGCCTCGCGGTGGACGTTAACCATGCGGTTGACTATCCCGGCGTCCCAAAGTCTCGCTATGGCCAGCTGGACGTGGGCAAAGGGCCAAGCGTGATGCGAGGTGCGAACGCCAATCCGGTGGTTTTCAAGCTACTTTGCGAAGCGGCCGCGCTCGAGCATATCCCCTTCCAAGTCGACGTCGAGGCGGCCGGTACGGGAACCGATGGAAACGCTATGCAGATCAATCGCGCGGGCATGGCGACCGGCATCGTGGGTGTGCCGCTGCGGTATATGCACACGCCGTGCGAAGTCCTGAGCTTGACCGACGTCGTCGATTGCGCGCGGCTTATGGCAGGGTATTGCCGCCAAGTCACGCCGGACACTGACTTCACGCCACGACTCGGCGCTTATTGACGATGTTCACGGGTCTGATTCAGGGCCTCGGCGAGATAGTCGAGTTGGGATCGCGATTGGAGATTCGCCCACTGGCTGAGTTGGCGGGTTTCGACTGGCAGATCGGCGAGAGTGTTTCCGTGAACGGTTGTTGCTTGACCGTGATCGCCTCAAGTCCGCTGCTCACGTTCGAATTGAGCCCTGAGACAATAAATCGCACTGCATTCCACGCTCTGAAGCAAGGCGAACTGGTGAACCTTGAGCGGGCAATGATGGCTGGTGACCGATTCGGCGGACACATCGTGCAGGGCCATGTTGATGAGATCGCAACGATTGTTGCCACTACCGAACGCGAAAATGCGCACATTGTCCGAGTCCGGCTCAACGCTGGATCGGAGCGATATATCATCGACAAGGGCTCCATCACCGTGGACGGCATCAGCTTGACCGTCGTGAACCCGGAGCAAAATGAGTTTGATCTTTGGATCATTCCGCATACCTTTGCATCGACCACCATTTCGCAATGGCAGGCCGGAACAACGGTCAACATTGAGTTCGACGTCATCGCCAAGCACGTCGAAAAGTTGCTACTTAACCAAATGGTGAAATCGTGAACACGCGCGGCACGCTTTGGTACCGTTTCGTACGGGCGGTAGCGCGGTACGTTGGATTTGCGTTGCTTGGTGGGTTCCGCGTGGTGCACGCAGAGCGGGTTCCGCGAACTGGTCCTTTGATCGTGGCGCCCATTCATGTAAGTCACCTCGACCCGCCCGCCGTAGCTTGTGGCCTCACTCGGGCAACCACTTTCATGGCCAAAGAAGAGCTTTTCCGGCCATTCCTGCTTCGCCATCTCATCCGCAGTCTCGGCTCGTTTCCCGTTCGGCGCGGCGAAAACGATACCGAAGCGATTCGGAAGGCGATTGAGCTACTCAAACTCGGTCATGCCGTGCTCATCTTTCCAGAAGGCACTCGCGGCGACGGAATCACGATGGCCCCCATCGCCGCTGGAATCGCCATGATCGCCAAGCGGACAGAAGCACAGGTCTTGCCGGTCGGCATCATCGGGACGCACATCGCGCTTCCTAAAGGTAGGTCCAAGCCAAAAAGAAGCCGAATTACGATTTCGTTCGGCGAGCCATTCACGTTTGCTGAAATCGCGGCAACCTGCGGAGATCAAGATCCAAAGGCGGCCTTCGCCGCAACTTTGGGAGACCGAATCGCGGCCGCTTGTGCCGCCGAGGGAATGCCGGTCAAAAGCGCAGGAGTAGCGACACGTGAAGCAAAGTCTCGTGCTGACGAAATAGCCAACGAATCGACAGATCACGCCAAGGCCTGACGTCGAATCCCGCGGTAAGCCGAAACGAATCGTGCTCGGCGATCAGCCGCAGTTGATCGGCGAACGGCAGCGACACGCCAAAAAATCCGCCACGAATGCCGCCCGTGCCTAGGCCCCAAGTCACTTCGGCGGGCGTATTCATGTTGTATAGCCCGTCCTGCGAGTACTTATTGGTGATCGCAAGATACGCGGCTCGGCCATCGTGAGTCTGGTTCATCAGGTCGCGTATTCCGATGCTCACACCGGGCGCGAGATCGGGAATCGGCACAAAGGCGTTGTAGCTCGCATCCACTGAAAGTCGGTCATTGCGACCGCGCTGATCGTGATCGAGCACCAACTGGGCGTCAAATACTTCACCGAGCGGCACCCCAAAATAGTAGCGCCTATTGGGCCCACCGCCTAGCTTGCTCATCAGTTCGAGCTTGACCGTGCGTTTGTGAATCTTCGTTCCCGTCGGGATATTAACCAAACGGTCAGCAGGGGCTCCCCGCACCAGCAAAAGAACGAGGACCAGCGACATTCGCTTCACAAGCGAGACGATACCAGATCGCTCAAGACTATACTGAAAACTTATGGACTTCATGTCGTCGTTGCTCGGATTATTGGCAGGCATTGTGCTCACCCTCGCTGCCGCCTTCTATTTTTGGCGCAACAAGGCCAAACACTATGAACAGGAAGTCGAGAACCACCGCGAGGTGGGCCAGCGCAACGCCATTGAGGCGGCGACGCTCAAGGAACGCGCGAAAGCGGCAGAGAGCCTCGAGCAACAAGCCACCGAGCGCGAACGGCTACTCGATGCGCTGCGGGAGGACCTTGGCACGAGCCGCGAAAAGCTCGCGCAATTCGAATCCAGCATTGCCGAGCGCGAGCGGGCATTCGCCGAGCAGAAGGAGCTGCTGCTAGCCGCCGAAGAAAAGCTAAAGGAGGCGTTCCAGAACCTGGCGACCGACGCCGTGCGCATGAGCCACCAAGACTTCTTGGAGCTGGCTCGCAAGCAATTTGAGGGAATCCAAAAGGACAGCCAATCAGAACTCGACAAGCGAAAGGTCGAGGTTGAGCAACTCGTAAAACCCGTGCAGGAAGGGTTGAAAAAGCTCGACGAAGTGCAGCGAAGCATCGAAGACAAGCGAATCGGCGCCTACTCGGAGTTGATGAAGCAGCTTGAGATGATGTCAAAGGAACATCTGCGACTGCAAAAGGAGACTCAGAACTTGGTCTCGGCTCTCAAGACTCCCACTCGCCGCGGTCAATGGGGCGAATTGCAATTGCGCCGCGTCGTCGAAATGGCAGGCATGATCGAGCGTTGTGATTTTGATACGCAGGTCACTGTCGGATCCGAAGACGGCAAGCTCCGGCCCGATGTGATCGTGCATTTGCCCAACGGGCGAACGGTAGTAGTGGACGCAAAGGCGGCACTCGACGCCTATATTCGCGCCCTTGAATCTGACGACGAGGACATTCGCCGGACTCTTCTCGCGGACCATGCGCGCCAAGTCCGAGACCACGTCAACAAGCTCGGCGAAAAGAAATACTGGTCCCAGTTTCCCCATTCGCCAGAATTTGTTGTGATGTTTCTGCCTGGTGAGCCGATCTTCTCCGCCGCGCTCGAATACGATTCAT
>CAYRAX010000009.1:29546-30589 GCA_964422285.1 uncultured Chthonomonas sp. | reverse complement strand
AAAGGGATAGGCTTTGGTGGCGGCTCAATCTTTGGCTTCGGAAACTCGATGACAGAGTCGCGGTCTTGGTATCTCCATCCCAAAAGTCGCGGCGGTTTTTGAGTCTGATCAGTAAACAACAATATGCCTCCACGCGGCCAAAGGCTACATGAGTGCCAGTATCTATGCAATGGGCCGCCTCCCATCCAAACGCCGCGAGCATGTTGGTCAATCACTTTTCGCGCATCATCCAAAGTCATTCCAACTCTTAACTTTGCTAGGATCTTCTTGATCTGCGAATGATCGTTTGTGGCTAGGTAGGGCAGGAGATTGACCGCACAGGCCACGACGCTTGCCGCCGCGATGAAAATCGTGGCGAATACGACTGGCCGAGACCGGACTCCATGGTGCTTTTGCATGCAGATTTTCGCAATGAATCAATTAGGAGTCATTGCGCGCCTTATTATCAGTAACGTTGAATGGTGCCAAGTCGTTCCTGGTGTGGCTTCAAAAATTTGGTTGGATTGCATGCCATCAGCCCGTGCGAGGGCACTGAATGGAATTTCTTTAACAGTATTTATACCTGTCCTCATCACTAAGGACCTTTGAATTCAATGACAGTGAATTTTGTAGCTAGTTGACGAATCCTCGCATCGATACCTGCTGTCACGAAGCCCGGGGAATGGAACCGTTAGGACAGTGCCCCACCGGCACCATAGGACGACGAACATGGGTAAGAAGAACCTAAGAGTGGTGAAATTGCTTGAACCTGAGCTTTGCTTAGAGTGCCGCTTTGGCCATCGCGCCGAGGTGGAGATGCAGGATGGCTCGACTCAGCAGATGATTTATTGCAAGCGATTGGACTGCGACAATTGGGACTACGCATCCGCCGAACCCGCGAAGAGCGTTCAAGCCGAAGAATAGACGAATTTTCACACGAAAGTGGGTAACTCGATCCGCGCAGAAACGGGGTATTGCGCGGATCTTTTTTTGCCTCGGCGCGTGCGCCCACGGCCGCGCCCCCGGCCCGACTCCGCCGGGCCTCCCGCCCGCCCGCGCCGAAG
>CAYRAX010000009.1:13265-29536 GCA_964422285.1 uncultured Chthonomonas sp. | reverse complement strand
AAGCAAACATCTCCACCGATGCCCTTGATCTGGAACGGCACACATCAATCGCGTTAGTTCAACCGACCACCGAAACGCAATGGCCCTGCTGCCCACGAGTGGGCCAGCAGGGCCAAAATTGCCGCGCGCGAAGCGCCTTAAACGTCGGAATACAAGAAGAATTCGTACGGATGCGGGCGCAGGTCAATCGCGTCGCATTCGTTCTGCAACTTGTAATCTATATAATTTTCCAGCAAATCCTTGGTGAAAACGTCGCCCTTCAGCAGGAATTCGTGGTCCGCCTGAAGCGCAGCGATGGTTGCTCGCAATGAGCCCGGCGTCTGGGCGATGCCCTTCTTTTCCTCCGGTGGCAGCTCGTAAAGGTCCTTGTCCATCGGTTTCGGCGGCTCGATTCGGTTTTGGATGCCGTCTAGGCCCGCCATCAAGCAAGCGGTGAACGCCAGGTATGGGTTTGCGCTGGGGTCCGGCGCGCGGAATTCGATGCGCTTGGCCTTCGGCGATTTGTTCATCATCGGAATTCGAACGCAAGCAGACCGGTTTCGGCTGGAATACATCAAGTTGATCGGTGCCTCGTAGCCCGGAACAAGCCGCCGATAGGAGTTTGTTGTCGGGGCGCAAATCGCGAGCAGCGCAGGCGCATGCTTCAAAACGCCGCCAATGTACCATCGCGCCTCGTCCGAGAGTCCCGCGTATCCCGCTTCGTTGTACATCAACGTCTGACCGTTTTTCCAAAGCGACATGTGCACGTGCATGCCAGATCCATTGTCCGCAAAAACAGGTTTGGGCATAAAAGTCGCCGAAAGGCCGTATTGCATGGCCGTGTTTTTGACGATGTACTTGTACTTTTGAATGTTGTCGGCCATCTGCAGCAACGTGCCAAATCGCATGTCGATCTCGCATTGCCCGGGCGATCCAACTTCGTGGTGGTGCATTTCGACGTGAATGCCGATGTCGAACATCTTCATCATCATGTCGCTTCGAACATCCTGCAATTTGTCGCTCGGCGAGCAAGGATAGTAGCCGCCCTTGGGCCGATGCGTGTATCCAAGCGAGTTCTCGGCTCCCGAATTCCAATACGCTTCTTCGCTGTCGATTTCGTAGAAGCAGCTCTTCGGCTCGTTCGAATAGCGAATTTTGTCGAACAGGAAAAACTCGGCTTCGGGGCCAAAAAACGCGGTATCGGCGATGCCCGTGCTCTTAAGATACTGCTCGCCCTTTTTGGCGACGTATCGCGGGTCGCGGCTGTATCGCTCGCGGGTGATGGGGTCTTCGATGTCACAAATGATCACGCCAGTGGTGAACTCGCCGTACGGGTCAATGAACATCGTCGAGGGGTCAGGCACGAGCAACATGTCGGACTCATTGATCGATTGGAATCCGCGGATGCTGGAGCCATCAAAGCCCAGGCCATCCTCGAAAACGTCCTCCGTAAAGTCCACGGCAGGAATTGTAAAGTGCTGCCAAGTGCCAAAAAGGTCGGTAAACCGAACATCGATGAGCCGAATGTCGTTCTCGTGAACGAACTTAATTGCTTGCTTTGCATCCATATTGCTTGTGTTGCGCTCCTGTTGTTGGTGGCGAACAACCCTCGTTCGCTGTTTTCGCAACATTCTGATCTAGCCAACTTCGCCGATTTGGGGTTGGATGGAGCTTCGGCTGCGCCATCGCATCATCGCGATATTGTTCTTCATTATCCCCGACATATTACGGTGGCCGCAAGTTGACATTTGAATAATTTGAGCGACTAGGCTGGAGAACTTCGAGTAATCTGAATTCATGAAGTGGTCGGCAGTTGGCATCGGTTCGCTCATCATCGTGAGCGGCTTGGCTGGCGTAATCGCCCAGCAAAAGTGGGGCGCGAATTCGCTTGATCGTGTTTCGACGGGCAAGGCAATCCGGCCCGTGGGTTCGTCCGTCGGCATCGGCAGCTATCCGGTCAATTCTGTTCTCAGCCCCGATGGGCAATTCGCGATCGTCACCGACATGGGCTTTCGCCAACAAATATCCGTTATCCGACTCAGCGACGGAAAGTTGATTGATCGCGTCGAGTTTAATGAATCGAAATCGGAGACAAATCGGGGCCTGTACTATGGCTTGGCGTTTTGCGCAAAGAATCAGCGGCTATATGTTTCCGAAGGCGCGCGAGACACCATTTCCCAGTTCGAATTGAGCGCGGAAGGGAAGCTGAAGCAGCTAGAAGACCGCATCAAGTTGGTGGCGCCCAAGGAGCGCAAATTGCCTTACCACTTCGCGGGAATTGCCTTCAATCAGGCGGGCACCGAACTCTACGCCGTCGAAAATCAAACCGGCTTTGGAACTGACTATCACGGCGGACTCGCAGTGATCGATGCGTCCAGTGGCGACCTGGTAAAGTCGATCGCGGTTGGCGGATATCCGTTGGATCTGGCCGTAAAGAATGGCACGACCCCGAAGGTCTACGTGGGCTGCGAGCGCGATGGCCGCGTGGATATTGTCGATCCGACGGCGGGGAAGGTGACCGGCGAAATTCATACCGGCGCCCAGCCAGTTGACCTCCTTTTGAACGCGAGCCAAAGCCGCCTTTTTGTCGCGAACTCGGGTAGCGACACCGTCAGCATCATCGACACCGCCCGCGACAAAGTTTTGCGGTCGATCCTGTTGCGGCCATCCGATTTGCGTGGGTTGCCCGGTGTCGCGCCGGTGGGGCTGGCGCTGTCGGAGGACGAAAAAACACTCTATGTCGCATGCTCGGACATGAACGCGGTCGCCGTCGTAGACCTCGTGTCAAACAAAATGACCGGCTACATTCCCACTGGCTGGCTGCCAACTTCGATCCAGCTCAGCAAGGATAATTCGCACTTCGTAGTGACCAGCGCCAAGGGCATTCAGCCAAAAAATCCGAATGCGAAAGATGTAGGTTCTTGGGGAAAATACATACAAAACATCATCGAAGGCACGGCAACTTTGGTGAAAATTCCGACCGAGGCAGAGCTGAACGAGACAACCAAAAATGTGCTTTCGGCCAACTTCATTCGCAAGGGCCTAGCGAGCAATCAAGTCGCGGGATTCACCGATCCGGGCATCGAGCACGTGATCTACATCATCAAGGAAAACCGAACCTACGATAACGTTTTTGGCGACCTGCCGCAGGGCAACGGCGATCCATCGATCTGCCTTTTCCCCCGCAAGGTGACCCCCAACATGCACGCCCTGGTTGAGCGGTTCGTCTTGCTGGATAACTTTCACGTTTGCGCGGAAGTCTCCCAAGATGGGTGGGTCTGGTCAACGGCAGGAATGATGTCGCAATATGCTAGCCGCAACACGCCGTACAACTACTCCGGCCGGGGCCGAAGCTACGATACCGAGGGTTCGAACAGCAATGTTCCGGTGGATTTGTTCGATATTCCAGATGTCGCGCGCCCCGCGAGCGGATACATTTGGGATCAATGCACGAAGCACGGCGTCTCGTTCCGAAACTACGGATTTTTCGTGCAGGACCGCGATCCCGAAGACAAGCGGTTCGGCGTCGCTGGTGAAAACCAGGATAACAAACCAGCGAAAAAAGCCCTTATCGGCATGACCGATGTCAACTTTCGCCGGTACGATACCGCCTACGCCGACAGCGACCTTTGGGTGCACTACAATAATCCGTGGCCGAAGCAGCTTCGCTCGTTTGGTGAGTTCAAATCGACGAGCCGCTACCGAGAATGGAAGCGTGAATTCGATGACTTCGTCGCTAAGGGCGAGGTGCCCAAATTCATGATGATTCGTTTTCCGCAGGATCACACGACGGGCACCCAAGTGGGGCAACCGACGCCCGAGGCGATGCTGGCCGACAACGATTACGCGGTCGGCAAGCTGGTCGAAGCGGTCTCGCACAGCCCGATTTGGGAAAAAACCGCAATTTGCATTTTGGAAGATGACGCGCAAGCTGGCTACGATCACGTTGACGCGCACCGATCCACCGCGTTCGTCATCAGCCCGTACATTCAATCCGGACTCGTGGACAGCACTTTTTACAACACGGACAGCATGCTGCGAACGATGGAATTGCTGCTTGGCATGCCGCCGATGTCGCAATTTGATGCCATCGCAACACCAATCAACGTGTTCAGCAAGTCGCTGGTAAACCTCAAACCCTACGTCGCGATCGTGCCAGAAAAAGGCGTCGCCACCGGCATCAACCAGAAGACGGCTTATCGCGCCATCGACAGCGAAACTATCAGCCGGTACACCGAAGAGTCGCTTGTTGACGAGGACCTGAACGATATCCTTTGGGGTGCAGTAATGGGCACAAGAGAGCGGCCAACCGTTCAGCGTGGTTGGACCGTGACCCGCGGCGAACCCGACGAAGACGACTAGCGCTTGCGACGTACGATCGCCAGTGCGCCGAGCCCTAGAATCGCCCAAGTCGCTGGTTCGGGCGCGACGACCGGGATCGCCAGACCCGTGATATCCAGCACACCTGATGTTGTTGGCGTGATCAACTGGGTGGTCGCATTTCCAGTGTTGATCGTGTACCAAGATCGGTTATTGTAAGTCACGCCCCAGAGTTTTCCGGTCGCCGGATCAAAATCGATGTCGCCAAAGTTGTTGTCGGTGGTGGGCATCAAGCCGATGAAATTGGCAATCGGCACCATTGGGTTGAACATTTTGTAGAGCTCATTATTGAGTGCGGTCGAAAGGTACATTTGCCCCGCTGCGTCAATCGCCACGCCAGTTACCGTCTTGCCGACCAATGACGGAACTGGCGTTTGCACCGTCACGCTGTTCGAGGTCAAATTGTAATAAAACAGCATCGAAGCGGCGTTGCTGTAGCCCCAAATGCCGTTCGCGTCACAGTCCAAATCGCCAATATTGCCGAACGGAAGATTGGCGATCAGAGTCGAACCGCTACCCGTAACCTGATAGAGGCCGCCGCTGGCACTCGCTGCCCAAAGCTTGCCGTTGATGTCTTGAGCAAGGCTATCGGTCGCGAGTCCGCTCGGGCCGATCAACGTTGGCGAATTGTTTGCCGCATCGACGGTCAACAGTACGCCGTTCAAAGACGTGACGTAGGGCACAGGGCTCGCTCCAGCCATGCAAGCCATGCCACCAGCCAAAACCACAGCACTATACAGTTTTTTTCCTTTCATTTCATTTCACAACCTAAACAAAGGTTTGCGTATTTTACGCGCAAACCTTCGAAATTCCAAGCTAATCGCCGTAAGTGTCGAAATTCTTGTTCAGGATCAGATAGTCATCGGTACCGACATAGCCATCGCCGGTCAAGTCGGCAGACGCGTTGTAATGCGGGTCTCCGTTGGACGTGTCGAACGCCCCATTGAGCGCCAAATAGTCGTCCGTACCGACATAATTGTCACCAGTCACATCGCCGTTGATCATGCTGAATTCGGCACTGGATGAACCCGAATCAGACAAGATTACGCCGTTCACTTGCTTGGACAAGAACTTTGCCGATGTCGCGCGAATATTAAAAAGTCCGCGCAAATCCTTGGGCAGTTTGTACAGGCCCTGATCGTCTGGATATGCCTCGTAGGTGCCCTCCGATTGACCGGTCAAGGTGCGAATCAGCGAGAACGTAACCGGTTGATCCGGAATCGCATCGCGCGCAAGGTCTTCCAGCAAGACGCTGCAATTCACGGTCAAAGAACTCTGCACGCCGTTCGAATTTGGCGTTCCCACAAACATTCTGAATACGCCATTAAAAACGCCCGACCCCACAATCTGCCCTGTATCGGTAACGGAACGAACATCGGTCAGCACCCAACCTGGCGTGCTGGGGTCGATCGCTTCGTTCAGGTCCACAGCCATGCCATTCTCCCAGATGCAAGCTCGCTGGTCGGCGAAAAAGCCGGTCTTCGAGTACATCCCCGCCATCACGCCATCGTCATTGATGTCCCAAATCAGGCTCATCAACGAGCCGGGCACGACGGGTAACACGGTGGGAACGTTGCTGTGCCAGACAACAGGCAACCTGTATCCACCCGGCGACTTTGCATAACCCACGACCGTGCCATCTGGCGAAACATCTTCGGCCTGGCTATCCGTGTAACCGGCAGGGACTGTTAGCAAGACCGGTGCGGATTGGTAATTTGGCCACAGCGTTGCCTGGGTGGCCGAAGTTTGGTATTGATATCCGACGATGTTGCCGTTGTTGATGATTCGGTTGGTCTCGCCCCAGCTCATGCCCGGCGATGACATCAACGCCACTGGCGCGCTGTTCGAATTTGCCCAATAGTAAGGCGTGCCTCGAACGTGAGGCGTGTAGTAGTTGTCGCGCCCGTCGCCAACGATGTTTCCGTTATCGTTGATCGAGATTGCGTAGCTGTATTTCCACAATGGCGGCCGCTGCAATGGAAGCACTGTGAGCCCGTTGTAATAATAAGGTGCATTGTCCGTCACCGCGGTATTGGAAGAAAGCGATCCGGTATAGGCTCCGCCGACGAGCTCGCCCTTGAGGTTTATGTCCCAGACCGTCTCGTTCGGATATCCCGGCAGGTCGCCGATATCCACGGCGGTGCCGCCGCCAAATATCACTGCGTCCTTTTCTGAACCAATGCGCCCGTGTCCGGCGATTTGGGAACAAGCATTCTGTCGCCGCGTATCGTTGCCCAAATAGCCTTGCGGAATCGCAATGGGCTGGATTTTGTACTTTACGGACGTGAGCAACGACCGGTACAGGTTCACGAGGCCATAGCCAAATTCGTTATCGCGACCGTAGGGCCCAAGGTTTTTGCATCCTCGATAGAGTGCCGCTTCCACTTGGTTGGGGGTCAGCGCGGGGTTCATCGCCCAAATCATGGCGAGCGCTCCCGACACGATCGGGGCGGCGATGCTGGTTCCCGAACTGTATCCATAGGCGCCAGATTTCGTGGTGCTGTAAACGTTCACACCAGGCGCGACGCAATCGATTCCCGAACCGGTATTGGAAAATGAAGCCCTCAGGTTTGCATTCGTGGTCGCGCCAACGATGATAATGTCGCTTCGATCGGGGACTCCATCCAGTCCATCGTTGCCCGCCGAAAAAACGAGCAATGAACCATGTTGCGTCTTGATATCGGCTCCCGCGGTTTGGAAAGCAGGATTTTCCACGCCCGCGTAAGAAACGTTTACGACTTTGGCGCCGTGCGAAGCTGCCCAGTAAATACCATCCAAAATGTCGGCGACCGTCGCCCAGCCGTTCGGCGAGTCGTCATCGGTTACCCGCACGGGCATAATCTTGAAATTCCAACCCACGCCGGTTACGCCAATTGCGTTGTTGCCAGTCGAGGCGGCCGCACCCGCGGTCTGTGTGCCGTGGCCGTTGGTGTCCGAAACTGGTCCGCCGGATGCTTGGCTAGTTTTGGATGGGGAGTGGTAGCCCGGCACGCAATTGGTGAGGTCCGGGTGCGCCGTATTCACACCTGTGTCGCAAATGGCTATTGTTAGGTTCGGTTCGGAAGATCGCGTGCCCGTGAGAACGTCCCACGCGCGCTTTGAGTTGATCGCCGTATGGTGCCATTGGGTCGCAAATTTTGGATCGGTCGGTATGCGCGTGCACGCCACTTTCCAGTTCGGGACGACGTACTCATACTTGCCGGATTTTGTCAAAGTCGATGCAAACGAGCCTGCGGTTTCGCCGCGCGGAATATCCACCACGATCGCGCCAGCGTCCGACAATATTCTGCGAATCGAAAGTTCATTGCTTGCCTTTGCCGATTCGAATTGCCCTGCTTTTGGTTTAACGATCAGCGTGCCCGTTGATTTGATTGAATGGGACCTGACGTTGAACAGGCTATTTTGCCCATTTCCATAGCTACTAAGGCCCACAGCAATGAGCAGGCATGCAAGATTTCGACGATAGACCATAAACCCCTATATCCTACAACAAATTTGCTGAATTTGCCACCTAAAATTTAGGTATTTATGCTTTGGTTCCAGATTCCACTATGTGTCTGATTCTAGTTCCCGAAAGTCGAAACAGCCCGGCGGCTCTTCCCCCCAAAGTGCGGCACGAAAAGGGAAGAGCTCGCCCAATTGAACGCCCTGCTTGATTCCCGGATCATTCCGCATAAAGTGCTGAGCGGCATCGTCGTCGGGCGCATCAAAGATGCAGATTCCCCAAACGGCATCGCTACCAAGCGTGCGGCCTGCCATGTGCACCGTTCTCGCGCGGGCGGCTTGGCACAAGTATTCAAAGTGCTCGCCGATCACTCGCGACTCTTCTTCGGTCGGACTGGTCGGCATCTCCGCGCGGGCTGGCGTTAGGCGATAGATATAGGTAGGCATATTGCGTAAACCTGCACAAATTTCCGTTACTGGCTCGCTTCCGCAAGGAGCTTCGCCACCTCGGCAAGCGGCATCGCGCCCAGGTCGCCACCCTCGCGAGAACGAACTCCGAGCGTGCCTGCTTCGATGTCCTTGTCGCCCAAAATGAGCATGTAAGGCACCTTTTGCTTTTGGTTCTCGCGAATCTTTTTGCCCAGCGTCTCGCTCGCCATGTCTACATCGGCGCGGAGCCCAAGATTTTCGATTTGCGGCAACGCGCCAAACGTCGGCCCGTCCTCCAATTCTCGCTTCTTGATTTGCTCGCCGCGCAGCCATTCTGCGATTTGGTACGCCGCCTTTTGATGGCGGTCTGCGATGGGCAAAACAACGACCTGCACGGGCGCGAGCCAGAACGGAAACGCGCCGGCATATTGCTCGGTCAACAGCCCAATCATGCGCTCCAGCGAACCGAATGGCGCGCGGTGGATCATGATCGGTCGGTGCGGCTTGCCGTCCTCACCGGTGTATTCCAGGTCGAATCGTTCAGGCAAGTTGTAGTCCACCTGTACGGTTCCCATTTGCCAATCGCGGCCCAGTGCATCTTTGATGATGAGGTCGAGCTTGGGGCCATAGAAGGCCGCATCACCGGGCGAAATTTCGTAGGCAAGGCCGAGTTCATCGCAAGCTTGCACGATCGCCTTTTCGGCGAGCTCCCAGTTGTCATCGGCTCCGACGTATTTTCCTTCACCAAGATTCCGGGTTCCCACCCGCACGCGATATTCATCGAGGCCAAGCTTTTTCAGCACGACCATCATCAGGTTTACGACGCCTTTGAACTCCTCCAGAAGCTGAGCCGGAGTCACAAAGAGGTGCGCGTCATCTTGAGTAAATCCGCGAACGCGTAGCATGCCCGCGAGTTCGCCGCTTTGCTCATACCGGTAGACCGTGCCAAACTCAGCGAGCCTGACCGGAAGGTCGCGATAGCTGCGCATCTGCGAGGCATAAATCTCGATATGGAACGGGCAGTTCATGGGTTTGAGGATGAAGGTCTCCTTCTCCTCGTCCTCCATGAACGGGAACAGCTTGTCTTTGAACGTGAGGATATGACCGGACTTTTCGTACAGTCTGATGCTCGCGATATTTGGCGTTACGACCCCTAGGTAGCCGCGCCGCACCTGTTCTTGCCGCAAAAAGTCGCTGAGAGTTTCGCGAACGAGCGTTCCCTTGGGCAACCAAAGCGGCAACCCGGGACCAACGCGCGGCGAAAACATGAATAGCCCCAACTCGCGGCCGAGGATACGGTGGTCGCGCTTTTTAGCTTCCTCCAGGTTGTGCAGATATTGCTCCAACTCATCTTTGGTCTCAAATGCCGTGCCATAAATCCGGGTAAGCATTTTGTTTTTGACGTCGCCGCGCCAATAGGCACCGGCGATGTTCATCAACTTAAAGTGCTTGATCTCGCTGGTCCACTCGATGTGCGGTCCGCGGCATAGGTCGATGAACCGGTGGCCGTCCTTTTGCTGGTCATAAAAGCTGATTTCGTCGCCGTCTGGTACGGCTTCGAGCAGTTGAAGCTTGTACTCGGCGGTGTCGTCGCCTTGGCCCAGCGTGCATTCTTCCAAGATGATTTTCTTGGCTTCGTCGCGGGTGCTCGCCACTCGGCGCTTGATGGGTTGGCCCAGCTTGGCGAGTTCGCGCATTCGGCCCTCAATGGATTCAAGGTCCTCTTCCTTGATGGGGGCCGGAAATTCGATGTCGTAATAAAATCCGTGCTCAATCGGTGGTCCGATGGCCAATTTTGATTTTGGATAGAGCTCGGTGATGGCCTGCGCCATCAAATGGGCGGCGGAGTGCCGCAAGCGATAGAGTTTGCTGTCTTCGTAACGTTCTGCCATCGGATTAACTTCCTTGACTACAGGATTGTGTTGTCAAGGAAATTATGGCTGTTTCAGACACGCGATTGCAAAATCGCACGTCGAAGAGAGGACTTTGGGCCCCGCAACGCACTATGCATGCGGGTCCCAAAGCTAGATCAATATCCGCTGAGTTTTTGGTTCTTCGTGCAGATGGCTTGATCCTTGCCATCGACCTTTCCGTCGCCATTGAGGTCTGCGCGCCGATCGTAAGCGGCATCTCCAACCTGCGTGTTGAACGCGTTTTGGATCATCAACAGGTCTGATGCATCAACGATGTTGTCGCCGTTGCAGTCACCGTTGTAGAGGTGGAACTGTGCCTTAGCGGGGTCGGTTAAGTTCAGCGTCATCGGGTAGCGCATTTGCGCCAGCCAAGTTCTGCCTTTTACCGAAACCACGAACTTTCCGGTTTGTGCCGTGTAGAACTCGAATACGCCGTATCGTCCGATCTCGACTCCTGTTTTGGTTTCGACGAGCTGGCCGAGCGGCGTTCTTACTTCGACCGTCAGGGTTTCCTTGGTAATGTCTCCCTTGAAGTCGCGCAACTCGACGAGACCAGCTACAACCGCCACTGGTGAACCCACCGTAATGTGGACCGTTTCGGTGTCTTCTAGCCCGTTTGTTATGTCTTCCGCGACCTTGAATGTGATGTCATAGTCGCCTTCTTGTCCGGCCTTCGGTCGCCAGCTGAATTGCCCAGTGTTCGGGTCCAGCGTTGCGCCAGTCGGAATCGGTGACATCGTGTACTTCAGCGGATCATTTTCGGGGTCGACCGCGTGGAGCTTGATCTTCAGCAGTTGGTTCACCCGAATGTCACGATTGCCGATTGGATCCAGCACTGGCGGATCGTTCACCGCATCGCCGACGATGATCTTGAGCGTTGCATTAGCCGCCACTCCAAACGAGTCCACCACGCGGACAAAGAACTCACGGGCACCTTGCGCCTGATTCGCCGGAATCTGCCATCGGAATTCGCCGGTCAAGGCATCGATTGTGGCGCTGGTCGAATTGCCGATAAGCGAATAGGTCAGTGTTTGGGCCGGGCGATCCGGGTCAGAGCCATGACTAGGTACCACGACCAAGTCGCCAGCCTGTACTGTGAGATCCGAGTACGGCGATAGCTCAGGCGGCAAGTTGGCTTCGATCACCGGAATAATCATAGAAGTGGTCGAAGATGCCCCTAGAGAGTCGGTCGCCTTGACCACTACCGTGTGATTTTGTGGGCCTTGCTCTTCGGTTGGCGTCCAAGAAATTAAGCCTGAACTTGAGATCGTCATGCCAGTCGGGCCACTGACCATTTCGATCGTGATCGGCGTGTTTTCAGGATTATCGTTAGGGTCAGAGTAGGCAACCTGGTACGTAAACAACTCCATCTCTTTTATCTGCCCGCCCAGATACGGACTGACAACCGGAGCATCGTTTACGGAAGCAACCGAAATGGTCACCGTGGCTTCATTGCTCAAGTTTCCAAAGGCATCCGCCGCCTTGTATTTGAAGGTGTCGGTGCCGTTTGAATTTTGCTGCGGATGATACACAAACGAACCATCAGACGCCAACTGCACGGTACCGTGGGCAGGTTGCGACACGATGACGGCGTACAACTTGTCGCCAGCATCGGGGTCGGTGTCGTTCTTCAACAGGCCGTTGGCTGCGTTGACCGTCAAGTTAGTATCTTCGTCGGTTGCGTATGCATCATCAACCGCGGTGGGAGCGGATCCACCGCCTACCGAGCTAATGGCGATCTTCGACATCGCGCCCTGATAGTTGCCAGTGGTGGCGCCAAGGTATGTAGATCGACTACCCGCGTTTCTGGATGCAAAAATGGTGATGCCAGTTTCATCAGCATCGTTACCAAAAATGCCTCCATATTTCACCAATAGCTGAGCGTGATCAATGTTCAACGAATACTCAGCTAAGGCGACCGGTACGTTTTGCGTTAGGTACAGATTTTTGCCCAAGCCAAATCCTATCGTAAACCAAAGCCCCAAGGTCATGTTGGTAATTCCAGATCCAAAGCTACCGCTAATCCCCAGTGTGCCGAGCAATACAACGAAGACAAATATGTCTGCGCCCGCGTTTGTCTTGCCAGGCAGGTTTGTGCCCAAGAAGTAGTCCGTGCCGCTTACGATCCCGCCCATCGTCAGAACCTTTTCGGTTGTCGTCTGGTTGAAGGCGCTAAGCGACGCGAAGTTCTGCGTGCCCGAGGCGATACCTTGGTCGAAGCAGACCATGAGACCACCTGCGGCATGAGTTGAGTTACTCTTCGCACTGACCATAAGCCGGACGCGAATCTTGGTCAGTCCCTGCACAAAAGCAGGCTTGGTCCTGGATATGGCGTCACCAACTTGGGCGCCATTTAGTGCCGCCCAATCCGCGTCGCCATACGCCAAGTAGAAGTTCGCCTGCGAATCGGCTTGGGTGACTTCAATCGTGAATGTCTCACTATCTGATAGTCGGTCCGAGGTCTGCTCGGTGGCTACGATGGTCATGGTATGCGTTCCAAGCTGACTCAGGGTCGGTGTCCAAGCAAACTGTCCCGTGACCGAATTAACCGTCGCTCCAAGCGGTGCATTAAGCAAACTATATTCAATTGCATTGCCATTGGGGTCGTTTGCGTGGGCCGTGAAACTCAAAAATGAGTCCGCGAACGCAGTCTTGTTTCCAATGAGTTCGAGAACTGGCGGCTGATTATTTGGGTTGCCGACCAAAACATTAAGCTGTTGAGTGGCGGTCGCGCCGAGCGCATCAGTAACCTTTATCACAAAGGCGTAGGCCTGATTGTTTGCTGCGGTTGTGGGAATGAACCACTGGAATTGCCCGGTACTGGCGTTAAGCGTTGCATCTGGATGTCCTTTTGAAACGAACGTATACGCCAGTGTTTGCGCAGGGAGGTCGGTATCGTGGCCAACGGCGACCGCCGTAACCGTATCTCCAACGTTCGCGTTGATTTGTGCGAATGCGTCCAGCGTCGGCGCAACATTAACTTCGTTCACATGCCAAGTCACGTGCAACGTCGATGAATTAGGTGCAGCGCCGGAATCGGTAACGAGAACATCAAAGTTGTAATCCCCAGGACCTTGTGCTTCTGTGGGCGTCCACGATACTGTTCCTGATGGGGAAACTGCCAACCCTGCTGGGCCGGATACCAGTGTAGCCTTAAGTGGCAAGTTTTGTGGATTATCTTTGCTATCGTCAAACGTCAACTGCTTGCTGGCGAACTCCAACTCTTTGGTCGTGAAGCTAGCGTTAGTAACTACTGGAGGATCATTGACACTTGCGACATTAATTTTGCACGTCGCAGTGGGGCTGTTAAAGCCGTTTTGGTCCTTAACATGATAGACAAATTGATCAATTCCGTTAAAGTCTGCCGCTGGAAGATACGTAAAGCCACCGTTGGCGCTGAACGTCAGCGTACCGTGCTGAGTGGTAGTATCGAGAACTGCGGTAAGCGTGTCGCCTACTTTTATGGGAACGTCATTGCTAACAACGCCGTTTGCATCGGGCACGGTAATTGTTGTGTCCTCGGTCAACGAGTACTCGTCTGGATTTGCTATCGGAAGATTCACACCCTCAATGTTTCGCACTCGAAGCTTTATGGTAGTTGCTTGGAATTGTCCGCCAACCAGCCCCAAATAGGTTTTGCGAGTGGTGGCCGCAGGATGTCCAAACAACGTAAGGCCCGATTCGCTTTCGTTTTTGCCAAAAATGCCACCAAAGTTAAGCAACAAAGCGCTTTGGTTTACGTTAATTTTGTATTCGATGAGCGGCACGGGTTGTCCAGCTTTTGTGGACAGTTCTTTGCCCAATCCATAAGCCAGCGCGCACCACAATCCAACTGGACGAGTGGAAGTTCCTGTGGGATAGCCTACACCAGCGAGTTCCACGTTACCCAACAAACTTGCGTCGACTGTGATTGCATTATTGTTGGCATCGAGCCCGGGCAACCCGGTAGGCAAAAAGTAGTCAACGTTATTGGTTACGCTGCTCAGAGTGAAAACTTTGTTCGTCGTTGCCTGGTTAAATGCGGCAAGATTTCCATAAGAGCCTTGGTTGGTCGTGTTAGCGGTGTCGAATGCGAGCATCGTGCCAGCCACGCCATGGCTGCTGTCTTGAATCGACTTGGCCATAACGCGGACGCGAATGGTTGATAATCCCGTCACGTCAATGTACTTAAGGGCGTCAATTTTGTCCCCGATTTGGGCACCGTTTAGTGCCGCCCAGGGGCCATCGCCGTACGCTAAGTAAAACTCGGCTTGTTGAGCAAATGATGTGGCGGAAACTGCCGCCAAGAAACCCAAAGGAATTAGTTTTTTAGCCAAGTTAAGCATCATTGACCCTCCTGACCGTAGTTGTCACTTAGGATGAGATAGTCGTCGGTACCGACGTAGCCGCTGCCGTCTAGGTCGGCGCGTGGGTCGTAGCCACTACTGCCGATGGCGGTGTCATAGGCGTTGTCGATAATCGCCTTGTCCTCCAGCGTGACTGTGTTGTCGCCGTTGCAGTCCCCGTTGTTCAGTGCATAATTGACGACCGATGGCGTTGAAGAAACGATTGAGATCGGATATCGCGCTTGGCTAATCCAGGTTCGCCCTCGTGCTACGATTGCAAAGCTTCCCGTGAGCGTCGTGGTGAATCCAAACTTCCCATCGCTATCCAGAGCCACATTGGGAATGGTCTCCACCACTTGGTTGTTGCTGTCGCGAATCTCGAATGTGAGTACTTCGCTCGATAACGTTCCAATGAAGTCTCGTAGCGTAACCTTTCCTGAAATTGGGGCTGGCGCGTCGAAGACGGTAATCGTGAATTGCTCGAAATCGAATAGCGCGGGATCTATGCCGACCTCAGTGACCCTTATGGTGCACTCATGCGAGCCGATGTCAGCCGCCGTAGGTGTCCATTTGAATTTTCCGGTGGTCGGGTCGATGGTTGCGCCCGCCGGTCCCGAATCAATGGAGAACGTCAACGCGTCTTTGTCCGGGTCGCTCGCGGTCGCGGTGAATTGAAGCGGAACCGTTGCTGGCGTACTTTTTGCCCCGATCGGGTCTAGAATAGGTGCTTGGTTTTGTTCGTGTGCGATGTGCACCTTCAGCACCTTGGTATCCGTTCCTGGAACCGGCGAAAACTTATCGCTGACGCTTATCGTGATGGAAATCGGCCCAAATTCAGCGTCGCTTGGCACCACGTAGGTAAACAGACCCGTATTTGGATTGATCGACGCCCCTAGAATGGCTCCCACCAAACTGTAGGTCAAGTTCTGCGCAGGCAAGTCATCGTCCGTCGCGACAGCCTGCACGGTGAATGTAGCACCCGGGTAAGTTCTGACTGGTGTGAATTCACTCAGCTTGGGAGCTTGATTGATCTCGTTGACGTGCCAGGAAAAGGTAATCGATGTCCCGAGAAATGGCGTGCCCGAGTCCTCCACCAACACTGTCACGCTATAGTCTCCCGGACCGTGTTCCTCGGTCGGTGTCCAAGAAATCAACCCGTTGGCATCCATTGTCATGCCCGTCGGACCAGACGTCAAGGTGTATTTCAACGGAAGGTTTGGCGGGTTATCCGTAGCATCGTCGGCGCTGATCTGTAAGGTGCCGACGTTAAGTTCGTTTGAACTAACGTTGGATGGCTGGCCCACTCTCGGCGGATCGTTCACGGGGTTAACCGTGATCGTGCAAGTCGTCGCGATGCTCGCGTTGTTGTTCTGGTCGACCGCGCGATAAGTGAATGAATCTGTTCCCGCGAAGTTCGCCGCCGGAGTGTAGGAGAACGAGCCATTTGCGTTCAGCGTGAATGCTGCGGCATGTGCTGGCGCCGTTTGGAGCCGCGCGGTAATGGTGTCGCCAGCGTCAGGGTCTGAGTCATTGGTCAGCACGCCCGGGCTACCGACGTTGAGCGTCGTATCCTCGTTCGTGGAGTACGCGTCGGGGCTCGCGACTGGCGACGAGCCGATCAAGCTTGTGATGAGCGAATACGTTGCGGTAGTGGCGTTACCAGTACCGCTCGTTAATCCCAGGTAGGTTTTGCGAGTCGTGGCCGTCGGATCGCCAATGATTCGGAGGCCAGTGTGGTCTGCTTGGTCGCCATAGGTGCCGCCGAGGAACAACAAGCTAGCTTGATTGACTTCGATCACAA
>CAYRAX010000009.1:9663-13165 GCA_964422285.1 uncultured Chthonomonas sp. | reverse complement strand
TCGCCATAGGTGCCGCCGAGGAACAACAAGCTAGCTTGATTGACTTCGATCACAAACTCAAAAAGCTGAACGGTTTGACCCGAAGTCAGCGTAAGATTTTTTGCGAGCCCGAATCCGTAGCCCGCCCAAAAGCCGATGTCGCGTGGTCCAGTGGTCTTTTGCAGGGCGCAACTGAGCTTCGGCGATCCGATGACTGAAACATCAACCGGCATCGCGGTGCCCGCGTTATCCTGTCCCGGCAGGCCGGTCGCGGTGAAGAAGTCAACATTCTGGGTCAAGCCGTTCATGCGCAGGACATGAAAAGTCGCCGCCGCGTCGAATGCAGCTGGCGTGGCGAAATCGATAGGACCACTGCCCGCGGAATCTAAGGCGAGCATCACGCCACCGGTCGGATACGTGGCGTCTTTTTGCGCTGTCGCCATCAGGCGCACACGGATGTGGTCCAAGCCCACAACATTGTTCGGCGCGGAAGTTTGCAAGGGGTCGCCAACCGCCAAACCGTTGTTATTGGCAAAAGGTGCGTCGCCGTAGGCTAACCAGAACTTGACGTCTTGGGCACGTGCAACCATGCACAACGCAATAAGAAAACAGAATATTCCAACCCTAAACCGATGCATCCGAAAAACTCCTGTGGAATGCTATAAGGTCAGTATACAGAAGATTTTGCAAAAAACAAGGGAAACGCAATTAATTTTTCTAGTACTCAAAATTCGGTATTTGCGCGTGCAAACACATTGGTGTTTATTTGCGTTTGACTGGCGCGATGGTGATATTTTTTGACTGCACATCAACCTTCGCCCAGCCAAGCTTGCGAGCGAGTACGGTTCCGCCAACAACCGTGCCGCTTCCGATTGGCAACCAAATCCTTGTGCCGACGTAGTTTGCCGCGTCAATTTGCCATTTGCTCAGGTCGCCCACGGATCGAGCCATGGCGTCGAGCGCACCGCGGCAATTCGAATCGTCGTTGGTCTTCAATGCCACCGCAAACGTTTTCGCGGGAAGCACCGATTCCGCGAGCAGCATGAGCCCGAGGTAATGGTTCATCGCGTCGCTAGATTTTCCGTCGATGAGCGCGTCAACCGGGCCGGATGTCAGCACTTTGTCAACCAGCGGTTTGACGTTTTTGGAAAGGTAAGCGGCCAAGCTCGGTTCATCGGCACCGCAACTGTCCAGCGTGCCCAGGCGCTTGGAGGTCAAAGCTTGATGCAACCATCGCAGGAACAGCCGCTCGCCTAGGTGACCGTTCGCCCAAGCCTCGGGCTCGCGGTAATTTCCCACGCCCGGAAGGCTCGCATGCCCGTATTCGTGGGCGATCTCTCGCAGCGTTTCCAGCGGGTCATTCAGGTTCGAAACATCGTAAACATAAACTGTGTTCACGTTGCGAACGATGCCATTTCGCTCCTCGGAATCAAAAAGCTGTTCGCCGCCCGGCTTGCCGCCGAAGCATAGGTAAACGTCCACAATGCCGTCATGCTGCTCAGAATGATCAATCTGTAGCTTGCGCGAATTCAAATCCCACAGTCGGCAGAGCGTGATCGTGGCTTGCTGGGCTAGGTCGTTGGTCGCTTTTTTGTATTGCGAAAACACCCGGAACTTTAGCCGATAAGGCTCCGCAGCGCCAGATGACCTTCCGTATCCCGCCGTGATGTAGTCAAATTGAAATTTGTGCTTCGGCGAAAATTGAGGCTGCGATAGCCGCGCGTCGTCCACCCGTACCTGCAATCGAGGTTCCGTGTCGCCGATGTGGCTGAGCACATACATCCGAGCCGTTGGTTCGCCCGGGTTCTGCGCGCACACTACTGCGCTCAAGGCCGCTATGCAGACAAGAATCGAACGACGCACTTAGTGCCCGAGTGCCTCCAAATATCGTTGCGCTTCAATTGCCGCCATGCAGCCGGTTCCCGCGGCAGTAATCGCCTGCCGGTAGACGCTGTCTGCCACGTCGCCCGCCGCAAAAACGCCCGGAACGTTGGTTGCCGTCGCGCCTGGCTTTGGCGTCAAGTAGCCGTTCGCGTCCATGTCGAGCAAGCCTTGGAAGAGATCGGTATTCGGCTTGTGGCCGATCGCGACAAAAACGCCATCAATGTCCATCTGCCAAGTTTTGTCGTCCACCGTGCTACCCAAGGTCACGCTGGTCACCTTTTTCGGAGCGTCCGATCCGTGAATCTCGGCAACGTGTGCGTTCCAAATCACTTCAATTTTGGGGTTGTTCAGTACGCGTTCTTGCATGATCTTGCTCGCGCGAAATTCAGCGCGGCGGTGGACCAAGTAGACCTTCGAGCAATGCCGAGTCAGGTAGTTTGCTTCTTCCATCGCCGTATCGCCGCCACCGACAACGATCACCTGCTTATTGCGGAAAAAGAACCCATCGCACGTGGCACACGCGCTGACCCCAAATCCGCCGAATTCGACTTCACCGGGGACGCCGATCCACTTTGCCGAGGCGCCCGTCGAAACAATCACGGTTTCCGCCTCGTGTAGGGTGTCGCCGGCCCAAATATTGAACGGCCGACTCGAAAAATCGACTTTGGTCGCGGTTTCGTGCAAAACCGTGGTGCCAAAGCGCGTCGCCTGCTTCTGGAACATCTCCATCAATTCGGGCCCCATGATTCCCTCGGGAAAGCCCGGATAATTTTCGACCTCAGTGGTAATCATCAACTGGCCGCCCGGTTGGAGGCCGCTCAACATCAGCGGTTGCAGGCCGGCTCTTCCGGCATAGATAGCGGCGGTGTAGCCCGCGGGGCCAGAACCAATAATCAGGACTTTTTGAACCATTTGAACGGTTCCACGATACCCCGCCGGGCCCCGTTCCGACTTAGAATGTCGCCTTCAGAGAATATCCGGAAGCGAGTGTTTTCAGGTTCTCGCAAACCCCGTTTACGGCGGCATCAAAGATCGCCTTACCCTTGTCTTTATCGGCGTAGGTCGCGTAGCCGAGCGATCCTTCTTCGGTCATTTCATCGAAGGTGTGAATCATGCCGGTCACCGGCGGATCGGGCGCCAATCCGTCGTCGCGCAGCTTGTCGGTGCGCACCAAGTCCGGCCGAACATGCAGCATCAAGCTGACTTCGGCCTCGCAGGCATGGCGAATCTCTTTGGCGGGTCCGGTCATCACCTTTGCCGAAGTCTCAGTTGCAAAGGCAAAATAACCCGAATGTCCGAACCAGAGCGAAGGGTACTCCGCCTTGAGCTCGCGCAGGACGACGCCGTTTGGCTCCGTGTTGCCGCCGTGGCCGTTTAGGATGAAGAACTTGAGAAATCCATGGGGGACCAGGCACTGGACGACGTCACGCACCGCGCCCATGTAGGTTGAAAATGAAGCCGAAAGCGTGCCGTTCATCGCCAGGTGATGTCCCGATGCTCCGAGCCACAACGTCGGCGTGAGCAACACCAAGTCGCTGATTTGTTGCTCCACCGCCTCGGCGACCGCGGTCACCAAAATCGAGTCTGTGAATAGCGGCAGGTGCGGACCAAGTTGCTCAAGCGAACCGGGGGGACTCAA